>JAYRWN010000195.1:0-24324 GCA_041917975.1 Saprospiraceae bacterium
AAACATGCGGGGCAAATGTTCCTGGGGAAGGTGCTGATAAATGTTCCACTTGGATTCACCCAGAACACCCCCATTTTCAATGACCGGATTGGTGTTGGAGAAAAAAAATAAATGCCGCGCCCGCAAACTAAAATAAAGCCAAATGAAGACCACCGGGATATTGGTGATGTACATCGGCCAATATTCCCAGTTGGTGATTTTTATCCACAATGAAGCATGTTTAATCTTCTTCCACCAATGCACTGGACCGCCCTTTTTCAAGACTTTGTTGATATTTGATGGTAGAAACGGCCACTCCAAAATGTTCAGGCACCTCTATATCCGGAGCAACCAGACGTAATCCGATTTTAACCAGGGCTAAATGATGGATGGTATGTTCCACATTATACATCAGTTCCCGTTCCAAGGAGGTGTGCAAGACTATGTTTTGGGACTGATGCAGGTTATAGCAGGCTTCAATTTGGGTATTCTGATGCCAGGGTATATCATCCAACTGGTGGATGATACGCTGTATCAACACTGCCGTAAAAGCGGGGTCAGTTTCTATTTGAATATCCCGCCGGCGCAAATCATAATTTATCGCACCTTGGTCTTTACTTTGTTCTAACAAACACAGAAAAAATTCGACGAAATGCCGGGTGTGCTGTCCAATAGTCGATCCGGACAGCAAGGCAATGGGTTGGGTATATAAGGCCTGGTTAATAGCATTAAGGTAACCAAGCGCGTCATGAAGCACGTGTATGGCCGCTTCCTTGGTGGTCATCTGAAGTTTTGATTGATCAACAGGTAAAGATAATAATAGCCCTGGTTCCGGGCATGGAATTTAGACGAATAGCCCAAGGTGAACCATATGAGGCTAATTTGTATTTTTGAATAAAAATGCCAAGGTGCCAAAAATCATTCTTTCTTTTTTACTGCTGATTAGTTTAAAATTATTTAGCCAATCGAACGCTTCATTTCCGGTCAAACAAATAGAACAAATCCGCCAACATTATGCACCCGATAAAAGGACAGCCTGGTTTGAAGTGAAAGCTATCCGGCAAGGGAACGGTTGGCTGTTGCGCGGAGAAACCACCGTACTAGCCGCCAGGGATTCCCTGCTGACCATCTTTAAAAAAATGAAAGTGAAGGTGATCGATTCGATCAAGGTATGGCCGGCAGATGCACCGGGTTGGAGACCTTTTGGTGTAGTCACCGTATCACCTTGTAACATCCGTTCTGCCCCAGGGCATTCCCAGGAACTAGCGACTCAAGCCCTTTTGGGTACACCTCTCAATGTGCTAAAACAACAAGAAAACTGGTTTTTAGTACAGACCCCGGATAAATATATTGGTTGGCTGGAAGAGGGTGCCTTTAAGGCGTTCAGCAGAGTGGAAATGGAAGAATGGAAAGCCTTGCCCAAAGTTATTTTTACCGGATTATCGGGAACGGTACTTGCCGGTATCGATACCAAATCCGGCTTTTTGGGGGATGTGAATGCCGGGGATGTGCTCGCCTTCCGCGGTGAACATTCTAACCTGGTAGAGGTAGGTTATGCCGACGGCAGGAAAGGATTCCTTTATAAAGTTCAGGTTATTCCACTGCGGACCTGGTTAGAATCCCGCCAGGTCACGACCGAAAATATCTTAAACACCGCTAGGGATTTATTGGGCCGTCCTTATTTATGGGGTGGCACTTCGCCTAAGGGTATGGATTGTTCGGGATTTACTAAAACCGTATTTTTTTTAAATGGAGTTATACTGGCCAGAGATGCCTCCCAGCAGGTGCGTTCAGGATTGCTCATAACCACCACCATAGATTGGAAGGTTATTAAACCGGGTGACTTTTTATTTTTTGGTAAAGCAGCCACGCCTTCGGCTGGAGAAAAAGTCACCCACGTAGCGATTTATTTAGGTGAAGGAAAAATTATTCATAGTGGCGATGGCCAGGTGCAGATCCAAAGCCTGAGACCCGGTGATGCGGATTTTGTGCAAAAGAGATACGACACCTTTCTGCGGGCTAAACGGATGTTGCCTTTCTCACCGGAGAAAGAAACAGCCTGGATCCAAGATGTGTATCGGTAAGAAGAAAAGAGCAAGAGTAAGAAAAACATATAAAAATTCTAATCAGATGTTATCCTGGTTTTTAAGTACTAAATAAATATAAACCAATCCATACAATCTTATTAGTGCCGTGCAATGCATTTGCTGACCAATTCGTGCAAAAAATCATTATTTGGGTAACGATCTTAAATAGGCCTGAGAAATTTATAGTTTTAGTGCCCCTAACCCTATTGGCTAATAGCTAAAACTTATCATCAGAACCAATTCGTACCGTAATTAACTCCCGGGAAAGGGGTCCGCGAAAGAATCAGAGCCAGAGCGATCAGATAAAACCAAAAGATCTGGTTATAACCGCTGGGTGTGCCCAGGCGTTTTTTAGCGCGGGAAAATCCAATGGTCACCAACACCACCGAAATAATCATGGTCAATGGATGTTCTAAGGCGAAAAAGCGGTTCATGGCATTAGACATAGTGGTGCTGTCAAAAATGACTTTGGGGCTAATGATATATAAGACGAGTCCTAACAACAACTGCACATGGGAAGCGATCAGGCCCCATAGGCCGGGCCGGCGATCCTTAAATTCGAATTTATGATTTTTAATCAGGTGGTAAGCGGCATGACATACCGCCAGAACCATTGCGGCCAGTACGATCCATCTCCATCCGGTATGTGCGTGTTGCAGAAACCCCATATCGTTTTAGTTTAGTGTAAAAAATTATTGCCTTACATCCTCTAAAACTGATCGGGAGTACGCACCTTGGCAGGTCTTCAATGTGCGAAAGTTAGATCATTTCACCTGTGCAGCCCGACCAATCTTGGTCATAAGTCAACGGTAAATATAAAGGTTTTCTGCATTGTTACTATTGGTCGAATTATAAATTACGACCAACGCACAGTGAAGTCCATATTAACGCATTATTCCATCGGCTACACAACGAAAACCCACCGTAGCCTGTCGTTCAAAACCCGGAGATACCTGCAGCCAAATCTGGCGGTGGGTCAGTTTTTGAGGTCCGCCTTGCACATACCACCAGCTGGCCGTGGGTTTAAAATAACTGCCCCCCTTAAGTAAGGTATAGCGGTAATCCCCGGCAGCGTAGGTTTCGGCAGTCATCTGCCAAACGTGACCGACCAGGTCTTCCAGGCCCCAGGCGTTTTGGCCAGCGGGATAAGCTCCATTTTTTTCATAGCGTTGATTACCGGGGTTACACAAGGTAGAATCATACTGTGGTCCCCATGGCCAGTCTCGCGTGCTGCCGGCCTGTGCTGCATATTGCCATTCTATTTCACTGGGCAACCTTTTTCCGGCCCAGCGGGCATAAGTCTGGGCGTCTTCCGGGCTGACATATACCACTGGATGATTTTCTTCCCCCGGACGGAATTTTCCTTTTATCCAGTGGGCCAGAAACCTGGCAGTGTCTTTAGGTACATACCGCGTTGCTTGCATAAAACGGTAATAATCCAGGTTGCTCACTGGATGGCGGTCTATGTAATATGCCGGTAAAGTTTGCCACCCCTGGTCCGCTGGTCCGGGATAGGCAATAAACTCATCACCATGGGTGGTAACAAAATGAAACGTGCCTCCGGACACGGCAATCATCGTTTGATCTTTGGTCATGGCTTTCGCTGCTGGCCTAGTGGTCAACAGATGTGGTGTTCCGGGTTTTAAGTTAATAATCCTTTCATCTATAATCTCCGGCCCAGCGAATAGCTGAATGATTATTTTGCCTTCGTGTCCGGGAAATTTTTCCCATAAATTCACCTGGTGCTCCTTTTTGGCCGGGAGAATGAGTGGGAACTTTTCGTAAGAGAGTTCGCTGGTCCAAAGTTTTATTTCCGTTCCGGAGTTGGTGTTGATCGTCAGCTCCAGGTCATTAAGTGTAAGTTGCAAATGGTTTTTAAATACCCCGATAACATTGACTGACCCTTCCTGATTGGTACCCTGGTCCCAGGGCTGAAAAGCATCTAATTTCGTTTTCAAATAGCGCACCTGCCCCAGGGTATCCGGAAGGATTTCTTCATGATGCCATAAGTCCACATAATGATAGTCCTGATCAAAATCGGCCGGTAATAAATAGTCATAAAATCCACCGGGCAGGTCAGAAAAAAGCGTATAGATGGTTTTATCGGCATTACCCCACCGGTTAGCCAATACGCGCTCGTTCAAAGTCCGCACCAGGGGGGTAAAATCCTGCTTAAACACCCCGTTATGTTCACGCAACTGCCGCAATACCCGCCCCAAATAAAGGTAGTCCTGTTCCGCCCAGTCCGGTTTCCCGGGGCTAAAGATATTCATCTCTACACCATGACCGTTGAATAACGACAGGTTGTACTCGCGCCGGATGGGTTCATATTTTAGTTCGGTGACTCTGAAAATGGAGAAATCGGGACGAATAAATTTATTCAGATTGAGGATGGGTGGATAATACAGGGCATTATGTACCCGCCCGGAAATGATGCCGGGCATATCTTTGGGGATGGCCATCCCTTCCGAATACAACACCATGCCGGGCTTTACCTCATCAGCCGCAGCTTGCATGGCTTGACTGGATTTACCCCAGGTATCCAGAATGATCCCATCGACTCCGCTGGCTTTGATGATGTCCTGCATGCCGGTCAGGTGGACTTCGGGACGCGTGCTTTCATCCCAAGGGTTATAGGCAATCATAATCTTTACACCCTCACGGTGGCAGGCATCGACCACTTTTTTTAAGCCCTTTAGGCCTCCAGGCAAGGTACGGTACATGTCCCACTGGTTGCGTTGGTCCAAACCCAGAGCAGGCCAGGTGGGCCAAAACCCAATCACATCATCCCCGCCATACAATCGTTTACTGCGTTCAATAAATTTTTGCACGGTGTATTGGCCTTCTTTTCGGCTGTAAAAATCAAGATCCCAACTCATAATCAAATGCATCATGGCGGCATCTTTTATCCATTGCTGGTCCGCCCGCCGATACAATTGGTCATCAAAATGCTCCAGGTCGTATAGCCAGCGTTGCTGAAACATCAGGCGCAATCCGTTTTGCCAGGGTCCGCTGTAAGCATTTAGGTGGACTTTATAGGTGACTTCCCCTTGTGGATAAAGAAAGGTTTCAAACCGGCGGCGGAGGGCTTGCTGCCAGTGACTGCGGCGAATTAAAGCACACACCTGTTGTGGTCCGTTCAACGGGCAATCGCTATAACCCAATTCCCAGGCATTGTCGGGCAGGATGACCGGTACCGCTGTTTCTCCCGGTCGGAAAAGGCGGCTGCGGGAAAGCCAATGGTCACCAAATCCGGTGATGTGCACCCTATCAGCGCCGGCACCTAAAAAGACCACATTTTCGAGTTCTAGTGTATCCTGTCCATAATTGGCAAAACTTAAGGTGGCATGCCAGCCATTTTGATCATTTATCACCGAATCCAGCCGAATTTGCAAATCTTTATACTCCCAATGATTTTCATTCACCATTGTGCATTGCCCGCTGTGAACATTTACCTGGTTCCGGTACAAAAAAGTGAAAAGGGGGATTTCTTTTTTTGTGGGTCGATAAATTTGTCCACCAAGCTGCAGCTCGGTAACTGCGTTATTTTGGTTCCAGAAAATTTTTTCTACAGACTGGCTTGCAGCAGTAAAATAGAGCAATACGCAAGGAATAAATAGTTTCACCATAACAGAAGTAAGTTTTTCTGATGGCTGAAAATACTATTTCCCCTCTGTATTACCTTTTTTTCACCGACATTGGCTGAGGATAAAATTTATTCGGTCAAAATAAATTCTACCCTGCGGTTAAGTTTGCGTCCGGCTTCCGTTTGGTTGGATGCCACCGGCTGATCACTGCCGAAACCCTGGAAAACGATGCGGTCCTGCGCTACACCATGTCGGCGCAAATAATCTGCCACCGAACGGGCCCGGGAATTAGATAACATTCTGTTGTACTCTTGATTACCGGAGATATCGGTGTGACCTTGGATAAAAATCTGAAAACCCGGATTCTCGCGCATTACCTTCAGCAACTTAAACAGCTGCGGATAGGAGGCCGGGAGTAACTCCGATTTATCCCACGAAAAATAAATATGGTCCAACTGATACGTACGCCCTTTTTCAATGGGCGGTGGAATGAGCGCGGTGGTATCGGGAACAACGATGGGTTCAACCTTATGTAAATCCAGGTCATCAAAATAATAATACGCAAAGTTTAGTTTATCATCTTCCGTCATGACCACCTGGGTGAATTCATCCGAGAAAAAATTACCAATAATTAAATAGGGGCTTTCGGTTTCGGCTGTAAATGGAAAAATAACCCTCTTCCAGGTATTTTTCTCAATATACTGTACCTCCGTAAGTAAAGCTGCTGGTTTTAATTCTAATAACATGGGCTCCACTTCATTAAGCGGTTGCTCGGAAAAAGTTATTCCAATGTTATTGATACTCAATGAACTAGGTAATTGAGCCAGATAGAAGCTCAATTCATAGTTCTGTCCGGGAACCAGTTTTTCTTTCAGTTTTACGCTGAGGTATTCGCGGCAATGGGGTTTGCCATTACTGCATCCAAACAGGGTAATCCCCGCATAATTCCGGCCCTTGGCGGCATATAGCTCACCAAAGCCACGGCTCTGCCATTTAAGAGGCATATGAATATTGATGCCGAAAAGATCAGGGGATGCGCCCGTGGGGGAAAACCATTCGGTGACGGTCGCCGTAAAATCGCTGCCCTGGTAGTACCAGCCCTGTGGCATGCGTTGTAACGATTCGAACCCGGGGTTGGGGACCAGGTTAGAATGAATAGATTGGCTCCAACTACATACTGCATCAAAAAGTAGCATGGCCATTCCTATGTAAAGTCTCTTGTACATAAGCCATGATCCTTATTGAAATTAACGAACTATATTTGCAACTATTATCGGTAAATAGTAGGGAGGGCGACTAAAAGTAAAATTTTAATGTTAAATTTTCAAATGATCTATGAATTTTTTTAAAAAATTAGGCTTAAGTAAACATAACCCCGGCACCTGGACGGGTCAAAAAAGCAGTGATTCTAAAAAATACCTGCTTTCTTTTTCACCTGTGGATGGTAAACTGCTCGGTCAGGTGAGTATCACCACCCCCAAGGAATATGAAAAAGTCATCACCGCTGCCCAAACAGCTTTTACCACCTGGCGCACCGTTCCAGCCCCAAAACGGGGTGAAATTATCCGTCTCTACGGTGAAGCCCTCCGGCAGCAGAAAGAACCCTTGGGGCGCCTGGTCTCTTCTGAGATGGGCAAAAGCCTGCAGGAAGGACTGGGCGAAGTACAGGAAATGATCGATATCTGCGATTTTGCGGTGGGCCTGTCCCGCCAATTGTACGGTCTCACCATGCACAGCGAGCGGCCCGGACACCGCATGTATGAACAATGGCACCCGCTAGGTATTGTGGGCGTCATTTCTGCTTTCAACTTTCCAGTCGCCGTGTGGTCCTGGAACGCCATGATCGCCCTGGTCTGCGGTAATGTGGTGGTTTGGAAACCCTCTGAAAAAGTGCCTTTGTGTGCTATCGCTTGCCAAAACATTTTTCAAAAAATCTTGGCTGAACAAAAATTGCCGGAAGGATTATTAAATATCATTAACGGAGATTATACCATAGGCGAACTGCTGAGCAAAGACCCCCGTATACCTCTGGTTTCCGCTACCGGTAGTGTGCGCATGGGTAAACTAGTCGGCGCCACAGTGGCAGCACGACTGGGCCGCAGTCTGTTGGAGCTGGGCGGAAACAATGCCATCGTCATCACCCCTAGCGCTGACCTGAAAATTGTGGTCACCGGAGCTGTTTTTGGGGCCATCGGCACGGCCGGCCAACGCTGCACCTCCACCCGCCGCCTGATTATTCATGAATCTGTATATGACCAGGTAGCCAGTGCCCTTAAAAAAGCGTACACGCAAATTAAAATCGGTGACCCGTTGGATCCGGCTAATCACATGGGCCCGCTGATCGATACGGACGCCGTGCAAAAATATGAACATGCTCTACAACTCATCAAACAACAAGGTGGAAAAATGCTGGTACGCGGCGGCGTGCTCTATGGTGCCGGCTATGAGAGCGGCTGTTATGTAAAACCAGCCATTGCTGAAGTAACTCCGGAATTACCGATCGTCCATGAAGAAACGTTTGCGCCCATCCTATATATTATGAAATACACAACTCTGGAAGAGGCGATAGCCATTCAAAACGGCGTGCCCCAAGGTTTATCCTCCGCCATTATGACCGACAGCGTACGGGAGAGTGAGTTGTTCCTCTCAGCAGCGGGATCAGACTGTGGTATAGCCAACGTTAATATCGGCACCAGTGGCGCGGAGATCGGCGGAGCTTTTGGGGGGGAGAAAGAAACCGGTGGCGGACGGGAAAGCGGCTCCGACTCCTGGAAAGCCTATATGCGCCGGCAGACCAATACCATTAATTACAGCAAAACCGTACCGCTGGCCCAGGGGATAAAGTTTAACATCGGGTAGGTGGTATCCTTTTTTAATTGCCAACTTTCCTAAAAAAAATTCTTTTTCACCACGAGCCGGAAACTACGTTGGTGTCCATGCCTATCGTGTGAATAGGGCAAACTAGTTTGGCTGGATGAATTTCGAATTTCTCTAACCAAATTGTTTTACCAAACTGATCAGTATTTGATTTGATCTGCTACGTATTTTTATCATAATTGATAATAAACCATCCGGGAATCTCATTATTAAGTTAACTAAATTAATAAAAAAATGAGTACACTTAGGATACTATTTTATTTGTTTGTATTTAGTGGTTACAACACTTATGTAACAGCCCAAACTTCCACCAAAGCTTTCTCCACCCTCAGCCTGGAGTCCTCCTTTTCTCTTACTCCACTGGATGATTTTCAGGATCCGCTGACCAGTGAACCGCATACGTTTTATCAACAAATTTGGTACACGGCCTTATTCAGTCGGATCAATAAACATTATTGGATGGGGCTGCACTACAGTGCCTTAAGGGATTTTCATAACCGGAAGACCATCGGTCGCTATTACTTAGCCGGATTATTAAATCGGTTTGAAATACCTCTCATTAAGTCTCTTAGTATACAAACTGATATTGGCTTTAGCCAAGGCAATATTTGTAATTGTAATCTACGCCTGCCAAAGAATAACTGGCCATTTAAGCGAGAGGACTCCTGGTACTTAAGTTTAGGTTTTAATTTCCGCATTCAGGTGGTTAAGTCATTTCATTTATTGATAGGATTCAACACGTATGATGTGTTAGCTAAAGAGTATGATGACTACACATATGTACAAATTTTGACAGGACTTCAAGTACGATTGGGTGATCAATAATACATACAGTAAACCTATAAAGTATGGAAGGCGGTTTATACCACCTATTTGGGACTATATCAAATCAATAACCTACCAGCCATTGCCAGACCGACATCGTATCCAGTCGGCTTTTGATCTCCTGGTCTGTAGTTGTGCGTGCCTGTTTTATCAATGATTTTATTAATCCCATTTTCTCTTTCACCGAAATAGTCTGATCATAAATGGAAAATAGCGTTTCGGGTTGATTAATATATTGTAGCAGATTTATTAAGCGTGATGACAATCCGGTAATTTTCTCAAATTGTTCCTTATTAACCTCATCAAGACCAAAATCAAAATAAATATCCTCGAAAGCCAATGAAAGATGACCAATCTGTTTATTTATTTCTTGCCCCAATGATACCAATTTGTTTTTGAAAGACTGGTCTATCACCAGGGAGGTTCTTTTTTCCAGGCTATTATTTTTAGTAACAAATAATAATTCCTGCATGGCCACGGTAAATTCAGTTAAGTCGGCTTGCAAATAATCGGCAATTCGTTCGGTTTTTTTCTGTTGTTCTAAGGTCATCAACAAACGAATACCTCCCAATGCTGACCCCTGAAGTGGCTTAATTCCCAATAAGATCAACAGACTAATGATTTTTATTGCTGACATATTTAATACTATTATAAATGAGTATTCCAATTATTAAGACCATAACCGGGAAAAATAATTCTTCTAGTGGTACATTTGGCCTGCCCTGAAACAGTCGTTTCAATACATCCATCCGGAAAAATAACATGATTAGTCCACTGGTCATCAGGATGACTGCGCTGAGCTTTAAAATCAAAGCCAGGTAATAATGCCAATAAATCCGTCTTGCTACCTGGTCTATTTCTTGTAGGAGACGAGGTTCTTCTCGGTGTTTTTGAATGTCCTGCAGTAACTGCACGAGTCCTAAACGAATTTGGTTTTTAGTAATTGTTGCCTCACTATGATTAATAGTCCCGAGGCGGATTTGTTGCATAATGTCCACATGCCGACCGGATTGGAGGATTAATTCGTCCAATGCTTTGGCCCCATCCAATAATTTTTTTAAAAGCCGTATAGCCTCTTCCAATTTATTATTAGCAATGTTTTCTTTAATTTCCTGAATTAACTTAAACGAGGTTTTCATTCCCGGCAGCCTAATTCTCATTAAGTGTCAGAGTACCCAAAATTGTTACTTGGATTAATGGTAAATTTTGTGATTACTAATACTTGGAAATCATATTGACCATTAAAAATTGGCCACCCCCTTTGGTGTGCGCAGGCTGATGCGCATCCGGTCTTCACCGTTGGCACTGTTGACCACGTCGCCCTTTAGATTCAGTGTCCCCAGCAATTTTTTAAAACGCTCCGGTTTGGTCAATGACCACTGCACCATTTGCAAGGTACAACCGGACGGAGAGTTCACTGAAGGGTGCGTACTGCCTGCGCCCCATTGGATAAAGAAAGGATCATAATCCGAAAGGACCTCTGCCAAGCCAAGGGTAGACCAGGTTAATTGTTGTCCGTCGGGCTTTTGACGCGCTCCCGCACGAATGCTGTCCACCGCAAACCCTTGTTCAGTTAATAACCTTTCGGTAGCCTGGATAGCCGGACTATGGATGGCCCAACCGACCGGAGTCAGGTGTTCATACGACTTAAATTCCTGTGGGACATTCGTCGCCTGCGGACGCGGAGCCATAATTTCCAAATAAATGTTGTCGCCGAGCGAAACCAAAGCATTATGGGTGAAAGAATGCGGGTGCGCTCCGCCGAACACCGGTTTCACCCCGGTCATGGCTGAAAATTCTGCCATGCCTTTATCCAGATCATTAATAGCCAGGATGAGGTGATCAATGGTATAAGCTGGTTTATCCGAAAAGCTGGTTTCCACTGATTTTGAGGTTGGTGACATACACGCTGAAAAAAAGATTACCGTTAAATAAATGATGTTTTTCATCATAAGGTATGGTCATTTAAAAATAGATAAATCATTTGAATAATTATGTTAAAAGGACCTGTGTAAAATTAGCTGCGTTAAGCAAGATACTTTCTTTTACCGGATAATTCCGGCCAAAAGTTTTAGGTAATTTGATCTGTTTTTTAGGGGAATATTTTATCTCGTACAAATTAAAAGCCCTGTCTATTTCTTCTACATAGTCTATTTCCTGACCCTGATAGGTACGCCAGAAATAACTCCGGCCATACCACCCGGCATAACTGCGTTTTTTGCGCAATTCTGAAATAATAAAGTTTTCCCATAAGGCACCGACATCCAACCTATTATTTAAAAGACGAAAATCACCAATAATGGCATTGCGTATGCCGTTATCAAAAAAATAGATTTTTCGGCTTTGGTTGATCTCATTACGTAAATTACCACTGAATGGGCTCAAACGAAAGATGATAAACGCTTTTTCCAGAATGCCCAGATAATTTTCAATTGTCCCACGATCAATATTTAATAAATTGGATAATTCATTATAAGATACTTCAGCTCCCACCTGCAGGGCCAATGCTTTCAGCAGTTTGTCGAGTATTTCCGGTTTACGGATACCTTGAAAATTTAAAATATCTTTGTAAAGGTAACTGCCGGCCAATTCCTGCAGCACGGTAATCTCATCTCCGCCACTGGTAATTACTTCCGGATACATACCAAAAATTAAACGGGTTTCCAACTGCCTGGAAGCCTCATATGATCCGATATAATCCGCATATTCCTGCCAAGAAATCGGGAACATGATAAATTCTCGTTTTCGCCCGGTTAATGGTTCGTTGATTTCATTAGCCAGCTCTAAAGCTGAAGAACCACTAACCAAGAGTTTTATTTCGGCGAGCTCGTCCGTGATTAATTTAAGAACCAAACCGATATTATGTACTCGTTGGGCTTCGTCAATGAAGACCACTTTATTTTTACCGATGATGTTCCGTAAAGTAGCCAGATCTATATTGGACAAATCTTGCCGCACCCGCAAATCATCAGCATTAAGTGTCAAATAGCCTTCCGGGGCTGCTTCGCGGCATATTTGATGAATCAAAGTGGTCTTTCCTACTTGCCTGGGCCCCAAGACTACTATGGCCTTAGGAACAGACCAAAGTTGTAAGATTTTTTGTTTAAGAGTCCTAAATATCATGTAATTTGTAGATTATGATCTACAAATTTACTATAAAATATAGATTATAATCACAAAAATTATAAAATGAACCATTGTGGAGTGTTTAATGAGTTACCTTCAGGACCAGGCTGCGGCGGAAGTCCGGGAGGTCAAGGGCCTGATTTTTTAGCTGGCCGGATGACCATTGGTCCGTCCAGGGGTCGTATATGCTCACCCGGCCTGGAGGTATCTGTAGAGAAGTCCAAGGCAGGTGGTAACCACTGATGAGCAGTGCCGGCTGGCCGGCGTCCAGTTCAGAGCGCCAGTCACTGGTTTTATCCCGCAACCAGATTAAGGACGTCTTTTTCCCGGCCAAAATGTACAGTCGCAAGCCTTCTGTCTCAGCTTTCGCCGGTTGGAATTTTTCGATCAGCGGGTTAACACCCCGGATGGCGCGATTAAAACGTTGATAGTGGTACCACAAATTGTTTTTATGTACATACGAGTCCCAATGCCAGCTCATCCCCGCCCCGGCTGCTCCGGCAAAAAAAGGCGCAAAGAGGATATCGTGCAATAATATTCCGGCCGTGTCACGCGCATAATATTTGCTCGGACCACTGTGGCGAGGTTCGACCGCCCCGGTTTCGGCTAATAAAATGGGTTTCCCAGGACGGAAGGCTTTGATATCCTCCACGGCTGAAGCGCAAATAATATCCATCGGGCCCTGGCAAATTTCCAAAGAGGCACCTAAATCCAGATAGCGATGGACCTGGGCCACTTCATTACCCGGTAACAACATCATACGTTGGTATGACGGCACAACCCGCTCCGTATCAAAGCTGCCCAGACTTTGCATGACGAGTTGGCGGGGAAAACGTTTTTTCACTTCGCCCAACATTTTAGTATTCCAGGCCCAGAAAACATCGTCCTCCGGACCTTTCATGGCATTCATCTCGTTCCACAATTCCCAGCCAAAAAACAGGGTATCCTGGCCATAGCGTTGCTGATAGAAATCCAGCTTATCTAAAAACAATTGATGCCCTTCTGCGGTAGTTAGGTACTGACGGATACTGTCCAAAGGGCCACCGTTACTGCGATGATAAGCACCTTTCATGGCCCAGGCTTGAGGATTTTCATCCAGCGTTAAACTGCGAAAATGCTCCAGAGTCATTTTTATGTGCAACCCATATTTACGCGCGGTGGCTATAAACCAGTCGATGCGTTGAATTTTTTCTTCCTCGTAAACACCGGCTTGTTTTTCTTCCATATCCCAGAAGGATTGACTTAACCAGATGCGCACATAATTACCACCATGCCCGGCTAACTCTCTCATCCAGGTTTCAACTTCCGCTTTAGCGCTATCCGGTTCATTTCTCCACCGACCACTTGGGTTAATCAGATTTATTCCGATCGGAAGATAGGGTTCACCATCGGAGAACTGAAACCAATCTGGGCTGGACGGGCTAATTTCAATATAACGGGGTGTGGTTGGCCAAGATGTTAAGGGCTGTGGTACCTTACAGGTGGTAGTCATGATAAAAAGTGCTGAATACACTAAAATAATTAATACGTGTTGCGGCTTATCCATGATCAATCAGTGGTTATTCTAACGAATCTTTAAAAATAGGGCATATAATCCTTATGATCCATAGAATTAAAGAGAGCTAAAATTGCAGCAGGTGGCACAAATTATTAAGCAGTCTGATCTTGATCAACAGAATATCAAGTTTCTCAACGTTAATATCATTAATTTTGCGGCACTTTTTTTGCAGCAATAGGCAAACAACATATTACAATAAAATAAACTATGATCAAAATAACTTTTCCCGATGGCTCCTTGCGGGAGTTTGAATCTGGGGTTACCGGGATGCAAGTGGCCGAAAACATCAGCCAGGGCTTAGCCCGTAAAGCTTTGTCGGTCAAGGTGAATGGTGAAGTGCGTGACCTGCTCCGACCCATCCAGGAGGATGCTACTCTTCAGGTGCTGACTTGGGAGGACAAAGAAGGAAAAGCCACTTTCTGGCATTCCTCTGCCCACCTGATGGCTGAGGCCCTGGAAGCGCTTTATCCAGGCACAAAATTTGGCATCGGCCCTCCCATCGACAATGGTTTTTATTATGACATTGACCCGGGTGGACGGACCATCACTCTGGATGATTTAGCCAAAATAGAGCAGAAAATGCGCGATCTGGCGGCAAAAAAAAGTACTTACGTCCGGGAGGAAAAAAGTAAAGCCGAAGCCATAGCTTATTTTAAAGAGAAAGATGATCAGTATAAGCTGGACCTTCTGTCCGAACTGGAGGATGGCAAAATTACTTTTTACCATCAGGGTAATTTTACCGATCTCTGCCGTGGCCCGCACCTTCCGAATACAGAGGTGATCAAAGCCATCAAGTTA
The DNA here is from genome assembly GCA_041917975.1 of Saprospiraceae bacterium. GTDB lineage: Bacteria > Bacteroidota > Bacteroidia > Chitinophagales > Saprospiraceae > JAYRWN01. The sequence continues at coordinate 14,838 of JAYRWN010000195.1, forward strand.
ACCAACATTGCCGGCGCTTACTGGCGGGGCGACGAAAACAATAAACAACTGACCCGGATCTATGGGATCACCTTCCCCAAACAAAAAGACCTGGATGATTATCTGGTGATGCTGGAGGAAGCTAAAAAGCGCGATCACCGGAAATTGGGCAAAGAGTTGGAAATTTTTATTTTTGATGATGATGTGGGACCGGGATTGCCATTATGGTTGCCCAATGGGGCTTTTCTCATCGAACAATTAGAAACCTTTGCCAAACAGACGGAGGAGGAAGCCGGTTACGTACGGGTACGCACGCCACACATCGCCAAAGAGAGCCTTTACCTCACCAGTGGCCATCTGCCCTATTATAAGGATTCCATGTTTCCACCCATGGAGTTGGAAGGAACTACCTATTATTTAAAGGCGATGAATTGCCCCCATCACCATAAAATCTATGCTGCAACACCAAAGTCTTACAAAGACCTGCCCTTGCGGTTAGCTGAATATGGCACGTGTTACCGGTACGAGAAATCGGGAGAATTGTTTGGATTGATGCGGGTGCGTTCTTTGCAGATGAATGATGCCCACATCTATTGCACCCGGGATCAGTTCGAGAGTGAATTTATGCGGGTCAACGATTTATACCTCAAATATTTCAAGGTATTTGGGATAGATAAATACGTGATGCGTTTTAGTAAACACGAGCCCTCCAAATTGGGAAAAAAATATGTGGACAATCCTCGTCTGTGGGAAGAAACCGAGAACATGGTACGCAAAGTGTTGATTTCCAGTGGTATTCCTTTTGAGGAAGTGCCGGATGAAGCCGCATTCTACGGCCCCAAAATTGATATCCAGATCTGGAGTGCCATCGGACGTGAATTTACCCTGGCTACCAATCAGGTGGACTTTGCCCAACCTTTGCGGTTTAACCTGACCTTCACCAATGGCCAAAATGAACAGGAACATCCCATCGTTATCCATCGTGCACCATTGAGTACGCATGAACGATTTATCGGATTTCTGTTAGAACATTATGCCGGAAAATTCCCTCTCTGGCTCGCCCCACAACAATACGCCATTCTTTCCATTGCCGACCGCCATGCTGCCTATGCCACGGAAATACAACAGACCTTGAAGTTTGCGGGATTGCGAGGCATCCTGGATGACCGTACCGAGAGTATTGGGCGCAAAATCAGGGAGGCTGAGCTGAAAAAAGTCCCTTATATGTTGGTCATCGGTGATAAAGAAGCCGAAAACAGGGTGGTCTCCGTCCGCCGTCAAGGTGAAGGCGATCAGGGCCAAATGCCGGTGGAGGATTTTGTGCGGATGATTAAAGAAAAAGTGGAATCCAAGGAGAGTTAATAACTTTAACTGATAAGAAAATACTTTGGAATAATTTTTATAATTATTAACACTGAAATGAAAACTATCGGGCACCATACTTGCCTTAATAAGGGTGGGAAAAAGTTTGTTTTTAGAAATGCCCCTTTTCTTGCGACCCACGACGAGAACACAGGGAAAAACCAATTTTTAGGACAAGGGTACTACTTTTGGGACAATAATATTGAAATGGCTAAATATTGGGGTAAAAAACATTGCAATGGAAGTTATTTTATAGTTGAGACCGATATTGTACTTAAAGAGGAAACATGTTTTGACCTGGTAGGCAATAGAAATCACATGATAGTGTTGATTGAAACTTTGAAAATTTTAGCAGAAATGAAATTAGAAAGAAGTCGTTCTTGGCTAGTTTTTCATGTCATAGAATTTTTAAAATCAATTGATGTTTTTGACTATGAATCAATAAGAGCCATCGATTACACCATGCCCTCCGACATAAAGCCAATTACGTTGCCCTTTGAAAAAACCGGAAAACATTATACCTTAATCAACCCTAAAATAGCAATTTGTATTTTTGAGAAAAAAAATGTACTTTTGGAAACCAAAAGACTATTAGATAAATAATTATTTGATTATGAATACATTAGATGATAAATTGATCGATATAAAATCCAGATTGGACCAACTGGGCATAGAAAAAATAAAAGCCATTGTTGAAAGGATTGATTCCTTACAAGCTGAAGGCGTTACTGTCGGAGAATACTTTCATGCATTTAACAATCAATTTGATCTGGAATCTAACCTTAAAAAGGCCACTTCAGAACATGAGTCATCAGATTTATTTGTGATAAGCAAAATTTTCATGAACGAGAAGAGGAAGCCTAGAAACACTCTTTCCCTTACAGAAAAGCCTAAATCAGCTCAGGCTTCAACGAAAAAAGCAGTAAAGTAGAAAGTAGTAAAAATTTAGGTTCTTTTAACTTGCTATTGCTAGTAATCAAATTCAAAATTTTCTAAACTTAATTTATCATTTCTGAATATAGAGATACCATTCACTTTCTATTTCTCCAAGTATTGAGAAAGTTTTTGACCGAAATTACAAATTGTAGGCTTGTACAGATAAAATTAACATCGCGGTAACTACTTTTTTTGAATATTGTCAATAAAATTACCGGAAAAGTGATTGCTTCATAAGTTATCCTTGCATTAAATATTTTACTAAATTTACCAACCTAACTTAATGTATTTCAAATATTAAGGCATAACGGATATTTAGAAATGAAAAAGATTATTCTGATTTATTCGGTAGTAATTATAACTATTTGCAAGGCATCTGCCACCGAAGGCATGTGGTTGCCTTTGTTATTAGAAAAACTGAACGAAAAAGAGATGCGCAGCCTGGGTATGAAAATCAAGGCCAGCGACATTTATTCCATCAATAAAGGTAGCCTGAAAGACGCTATTGTTTCATTCGGCGGATTTTGTACCGGCGAAGTCATTTCTGAGCAAGGCCTGGTGCTGACTAATCATCACTGCGGGTTTGATGCGATACAAAATCATTCGACGCTCGAAAAAAACTACATCCGCGATGGATTTTGGGCACAAAACCGGCAGGAAGAATTACCTAATCCCGGTTTATTTGTCACTTTTATCATTCGCGTCGAAGATGTGACGGACCGGGTGATGAAAGAGCTCGTACCGGAATTAACGGAAAGCGAACGCCAATCCATCATTGACCGCCATGGTCAGGTGTTATTAAAAAATATAGCCAAAGAGCCCGGGCAGGAGGCCTTTATCCGCCCATTTTTTGAAGGGAACCAATATTATCTGTTTATCACGGAGACGTTCCGGGATGTCCGCCTGGTAGGTGCACCACCATCTTCGGTCGGTAATTTCGGGAAAGACACGGATAACTGGATTTGGCCGCGGCATACGGGGGATTTTTCGATGTTTCGTATTTACGCCTCACCAGAAAATAAACCGGCAGAATACAGCCCAAACAATCAACCTTATCAACCACGCCGGGCTTTAACCATATCCCTGAAAGGTGTTAAGCAGGATGATTTTACTATGGTCTTTGGTTTTCCCGGGCGTACGACGGAATATTTGCCGTCGGCAGCCGTGCGGCAAATCGTGGACGTCTTGGACCCAGCCAGGATAACCATCCGTGACCATGCTCTGGCCGTGATAGACAAATACATGCGCCAGGATGAACAAATAAAAATTCAATATGCTTCGAAGTATGCCGGTATATCCAATGCCTGGAAGAAATGGCAAGGCGAAGTGTTGGGATTAAAACGCACCGATGGCGTGGGTAAAAAACAAATCTTCGAATCCATCTTTAAAAAACGGGTGGAAAACAACCCAATCCTGAAAACCAGATATAGCGGACTGGTCGACAGCATTAATCAAGCCTACGAGACTATTGAACCCCTGGCTTTGGCCCGGGATTATTTTAATGAAATAGTCTCGAAAATTGAATTATTCACTATTGCCAATCAGTTTAACGGCTTGCTGGCGGTGGTGGATCAGGCCACCTATGCCCAGCGCGTCATGCAGGTACAGAACCGGCTGAAAGATCTTTATCATGAATACAGCCCTATCGTGGATAAAGAACTGTTCACAGCCCTGATGCACTTGTATGCCCAGCAGCCACCGTCATACATTGCCCCTACATTTTCGGCGATGTTAAAAGCCTCGGAAGGTCAAGTTTCTGCTCTGGCCGATAAGATTTATAGTGAGTCGCGCCTCGACGAGGCGGGCTATACGCTGGAATTATTACAAAAAACACCTCAGGAATGGACACTCTTGATCAAGTCCGACCCGGTACTTAGTTTGTACGCGAACCTGCTCAGCACTTACCAGCAAAACGTACAAAAAAGTCTCAATCCTTCCCAGGCCAAAATCAATCAACTGCAACGGCAATACATGCAAGCCCAAATGGTGGTCTTCCCGGAGCGGAGGTTTTACCCGGATGCCAATGGTACGCTGCGGGTGACCTATGGCCAGGTGGATGGCTACCGGGCTCGTGATGCGGTGGATTTTGGGTTTTATACTTATCTCGATGGCGTAATGGAAAAGTATAAACCGGGTGATTATGAATTTGATGTGCCGGACAAATTACGTGAACTCTACCTGAAAAAAGACTTTGGTCCTTATGGCCACCAAGGCCGGCAACCGATATGTTTTATCGCCACCAACCACACCACCGGTGGAAACAGCGGCAGCCCGGCTCTGGATGCCCGGGGTAATCTGATCGGATTAAACTTTGACCGGGTGTGGGAAGGTACGATGAGCGATATTAATTACGACGCGTCCATCTGCCGTAACATTATGGTAGACATCCGTTATGTTTTGTTTATTGTGGACAAATACGCCGGAGCGGGACATTTGATCCGGGAAATGAAATTGGTGAAATAAGTGTGAGTGTGAAGTGGGTAAAATTATAGTTTTATATCACCATCCATTTTCCCTAACCACCTGAGCATACCATTTCGCTGAAGCCTTGGGAATGCGCTCCAGCGTCTCAAAATCCACATAATGGATACCAAAACGTTTGCTGTAACCGGACGCCCACTCAAAATTATCCATCAGTGACCACACAAAATACCCGCTGCAGTTTACGCCTTGTTGAATAGCCCGGTGTACCTCGCTTAAATAACTGCGAATAAAATCGATCCGGTCTTCATCGTCAACCGTGCCATTCTTCAGCCGATCCGGAAAAGCACCTCCGTTTTCGGTGATGATAATTTCCGGATAGCCGTAACGTTTGCTGATCCATTCCAATAATTTGCGGCAACCCCAGGGTACGATGGCCCAGGGCATAGCTGTCTGCGGCCAGGATGGATCCAAAGATAAATTGACCTGTTGATCTTCCGATAAGCCCCCATTGCCATACACACTGCCGCTTTGTATCCCGTCAGCGGCGGCGGCGGCATACATGGTGGTGTAATGATTTAAGCCAAAAAAATCGCTGGAATATTTGAGTAAGGTCAATTCATCCTCATGAAATAATGGCAATTTGTGCCCGATGCGACTGAGCATGGCCGCGGGATAATGCCCTTTATAAATGGGGTCGGTAAACCAGGCCAGAAAAAATTCCAACGAGCGTTCGGCAGCCTCTTCATCTTCCGGACTGGCCGTAAGAGGTTCACGCCAGTCACAATTATTGGTGATACCGATGCGTCCCCGCTGCTGATTTTGGTATTTACTGCGATAAATATGGACCGCCATGGCATGGGCGCGCAACAAATTATGGGCGGCCAAATAAGGTTCGGTGGTAGACGTCCTTCCGGGCGCAAACACGCCTTGTCCATACCCTAACATGGCCACCACCCACGGTTCGTTGAGGGTGATCCAATGTTTTACCCGGTCCCCAAAATGTTTGAAACAGACCTCGGCGTAGGCGGCAAAAGCATCGGCTATGGTGTTACCCAGCCACCCATCTTCTTCAAACTGTAGCGCCAGAGGTAAATCCCAGTGATATAAAGTCACCCAGGGTTCTATCCCCGCCGCCAGCAACCCGTCAATCAATTCCTGATAATAACGGACCCCTTCAGCAGATACGTTCCCTCTGCCCGTGGGCATCAGGCGTGGCCATGAAAGAGAAAAGCGGTATGCCTTTAAACCCATAGCCTGCATGAGTGCAATATCTTCCGGCCACCGATGATAATGATCGCAAGCGATCTGACCGGTATGTCCACCATAAACCTTCCCCGGGATGGAACAAAAAGCATCCCAAATGGAAGGCCCTTTGCCTCCCTCCTTCCAACCTCCTTCTATCTGAAAGGCAGCTGTAGCAGCACCCCAGGTAAAATCCGCCGGAAACACCATCTTTTGTTTCGTGTCAGGCATCTTTGGGCAATTTATCAAACCAGGTGCGCTTGAGAATAAGCGTACAGATAACGGCTACGGCTATAGTTACCAAGGTTGGTACGGTTTTTAATAAAACCAGATAAATAGGAAAAATAACCAAAGCCGTTTGCCAGATGGTGCCCACGACCACATTAAACATATCCCGTTTAAAATCCGGATTGCGCAAGAAGCTGGGATCTTCCGATATCACTTTATCGTGAATGGGTTTCCAAAAACCCCAGGGTTTTACCTGTTTATAAAAGTTTTTCAAAGTTTCTTCGTTGGTCGGGGGAGCCAGATAAGTTCCCACGATACACCCCATCACAGATAACAACAACATCAACGGGAAGGTATATAAATCCAGGATTCCAGGAAAAATATAACGGAATGAAAGCGCTGGGATCAAACCGAGGACCATACCCCAGAAAAATCCGTGGCCATTAAAACGCCACCAGTACCATTTTAAAATGTTGGCAGCAACATAACTGCCATACAATCCGGAGACGATCCATTGCAACATGTTGTTGACGTTTTTGGCATAAAATCCTAAGATAATACTCACGATCACCATGATCAATCCGGCCGCGTAATTAACGCTTTTTAAGGATTGGTTCGAAGCCTGAGGATTAATGTGTTTAAGATAAATGTCGTTGACCAGATAGGCTTGGACGGCATTCAACGTACCGGCAAAGGTACTCATGAAAGCAGCCATCAGTCCGGCCAGCAGCAAACCCAATAAACCCACCGGCACAAACTCATTCATGGCCGAAGGAAGAACTTGCTCAAAATCAATTTGCCCGGCCACAATTAAATCCAGTTGATCATAATAGATCACGGCTAAAACCCCAAATCCGGCAATCATCAAATAACGCACCGGCATCAGGATCAGGCTCACCGACCCGCTCATCAGAGCGGCTTCCCGTGGTGATTTGGTGGACAGGATTTTTTGCATATCATAATTTGGTGCAGGTCCGGCCAAACTGACCAAGACCCCTTTTAAGATCATCATCATAAAAAAGATGGAAAACAAACTGTAGCCATCGCTGGCTATTTTTTGATTAACCTCCGTAATGATACCCGACCAATCCAAGTCCAGTCTGGTACCAAAAAAAGGCGTCATCCAACCCTCGGGCACCACCAGGTCATGACTGGCCACAGCATTCATCGCAATAAAAGCAATGGCAAGGGAAGCTAGAGCCATTAAAGAATATTGAATAACATCCGCCCAGACTATACTCATCATCCCGCCGAGCAAAGAATAAAAAACAGCAAAGCAGGTGAAGACGATCCCATACAAATGTGGGACATATTCCTCCGGTATGGTCAACGGAATGTATTGGGAAACATACTCCCAAGGGACAAATATTTCTACAAATTTACCTACACCGATAAAACCATAGGCCAGATAACCCAAGCCCATAATAATAGCGAAGATCACCACAATAGTGTGGGACAGACTGGCGCCTCTACCCGTTCCAAAACGGGTAGCAATCCATTCTGCACCGGTAGTGACATTAGAACGCCTTAACCACATAGCCAAAAACACCATCAGGAAAATTTGATTAAATACCGGCCACAGCCAGGGGATCCAGGCACTTTTTATGCCATAAACAAACAATAAAGTCACCAGCCAAACCGTACCTGAGATGTCAAACATACCACTGGCGTTAGACAACCCCAGCAAATACCAGGGCAAACGGTTGCCTCCCAACATGTAATCTTTTTTACTTCGTTCGGCCCTTTTTTTCAGCAGTATACCGATGACCACCGTAGCCAATAGGTAAATGGCGATAATGGTCAGGTCTATCCAATGCAGTTTCATCAGCAAAATTTTGTTTCTTGGGGACCTAGTTAAGAAATAAATTGGACCCATCCTACAAACCCCCTCCGATAAATCCAGGTGGTAAGAGAGAAAATTTTATTTTTGATTTTCACCTCTCATTGAAAAGGCTAAATCATAATCTATGCGTTTGACTCAGTTATTCTACCGGTTATTTTTTTGTGTTCTTCCATTCGCCATGTTTGGTGCTCCCATCAGCGATGGGTTTTTCCCTACCGAATGGGACGAGGACACTGGCAAACTATGGTTGTACGTGTCCAGGATAGATCAGGAATTTCTATATGTCAGTTCCTTGCCGGCGGGGGTCGGTTCCAACGATATTGGATTGGACCGTGGACAGTTGTCAGGAGAACGCATTGTAAAATTTACCCGCTTCGGCAACAAACTTCTTTTGGTGCAAATGAATATGAACTACCGGGCTGTCAGTGACAACATGCTGGAGCGCAAAGCAGTGGAGGAGGCGTTTGCTCAATCCGTGCTGTGGGGTTTTACCATCGACAAAGAGGACCAGGGAACCTTACGTATAGATTTTACGCCATTTCTCTTAAGGGATGCGCATGGGGTAAGCCAACGTTTGGCACGGACTAACCAAGGCACCTACAGTGTTGATCCATCCCGATGTGCTATTTATTTGCCGCGCACCAAAAACTTTCCCAAAAACAGTGAATTTGAGGCGACGATAACTTTTACCGGCCGGGCAACCGGAGCGTGGATCAGATCGGTAGCCCCGGATGCAGATGCCGTCACTGTGCGCATGCATCATTCATTGGTCGAGCTGCCGGATGGCGGATATCAACCCAGGGTCTTCGATCCTCGGTCAGGTTATTTTGAATTTACCTACTATGATTATGCCACTCCCATCCAACAATCGATTATTAAACGATACATCACCCGCCATCGCCTGCATAAACGTGATCCCTTAGCACTGCGCAGTGAGCCCGTCGAACCCATTGTATATTACCTGGATCCAGGATGTCCCGAGCCTATTCGTTCAGCTTTATTGGATGGCGCCCGCTGGTGGAACCAGGCTTTTGAGGCGGCAGGTTATATCAATGCCTTTCGGGTAGAAATGTTGCCTGCCGATGCTGACCCGATGGATGTCCGTTATAATCTGATCCAGTGGGTACATCGATCTACCCGTGGGTGGTCGTATGGTTCGTCTGTCATTGACCCACGCACCGGAGAAATCATTAAAGGTCAGGTGACTTTAGGTTCATTAAGGGTACGGCAGGATTTTCTAATAGCTCAAGGATATCATGCAGCCTATAAAAATGAAGACTGGGACGAAACACCCCTGACCGACCTGGCTTTAGCTCGTTTACGGCAATTATCAGCGCATGAGGTGGGACATACTTTAGGTCTGGCGCACAACTTTTCAGCCAGTGTTAATCAGCGGGCTTCGGTCATGGACTATCCGCACCCTTACATCCAACTGACCCCGGAGGGTAAAATTGACCTCAGTCAAATGTACAC
>JAYRWN010000196.1:0-8486 GCA_041917975.1 Saprospiraceae bacterium
GAGTATGTGGAACGAGGTGTTGAACGATATCATGAAAACTTAAAAAGTAAAGAAATAACCCATGCCATACAGATATTAATGAGACATAATGTAAATGTATCTAATTTACAAGCATTTGCATAACTTGTCATTGGCACTGAGTCTACCGATAATTTTATTAGAATCGTATCCTTCATCATATACTCAATTAAAACAGAATAAACTATTTATTACGAATAAAGAAATCTATTAAACGGAAGTTAGATGTCTCCGCTACGGTCGACATGGCACTAATATTTTGCCATTTTTGGACAACATTTTATTGATAAGGTACTATTTATTCTGTCATCGGCTTAATCATACTTTCAATAAACCTGATCTCCTTTTCACTCAAGTTATACTTTTTGTAAAGTTGCTGGTCAATTTCTGGTATGGACTTGCTCCAATCAATGTCTGAATTGGAAGTGAAATCTTGGATAGGGGTATTTTTCCATACATCCTTTTTATTATCTTGGGTAACTTTTAGAGAGCCTAGAAGTAATCGTGCAAATTTTGACTTAATAAATTTAAGCAAGTTATTTGTTTCATCTTCGGTTCTTAAAGCTCCAATACTTATGAATGTTTGGTTATGCCCGAGGTTAGGGCCCCCTATAAGCGGTGTAGAAAGTTTTTCACCTAAGGAACCTGTTCCATTTGATTTTGGTAAAATAACTTTATAAAAATCTAAGTTTGGGTGATTATCAATATAATGCCTTTTAATCCATTTTAGAATTCTAGCATTATTGGACCTACCAAGAATTTGAATATAATTATAATCATCATTTGGTTTTATATCAAAAAAGATATCTTCCAATTTGTCAAATATGTTTGATGTTAAATCATATAAATGACCTTTACTTAACTTATATTCAATATCAGGATGCTCTAAATGTAGCTTTTTACTAAAACGGTAGCTTTCTGGAGTATAAACCCAATCACTTAATGATTCGAAATCCTCAGCAACAACTTTTTCTATTATGGTTTTAATTTCGGGGTGAGAAGAGAAGGTTTCAATTTTGCCAAATTTTTGATTCTTATCCCAAAATGTTACCGCTACGCCCCCTTTTATATCAACATTTGGAAAAACATCTGAACTCTTACTTTTATACCAAATAACCTTAAAGTGATTATCATTTAAGATTTTCTTATTCCATTCCTTAGGTGTTTTACCGGCATTAAATAAGAATCTTGCTGGAGTAATAAAGGTTACTTTGTCAGAAATTTGAAAGGCAATTTCCATGAACAGATGATATATAGGACTATCACTTGTTTTTTCATTTGTATCTTGATAAGGTGGGTTTCCCACAACTGCGTTAAATTTCATATAGTTATCATTATTTGTCTTCCAAAAAGATTGTCCATTTTTTATTTTTGCAATAAATTTTTCAGGGCGTTGAGTGATTTGGTGAACCAAATCATCAAAATAGTGAGTGTTGACACTTGAGTGGCGAAACCCTATTAAAGTACGTTTAGTTATACTTTTTGCCATAGGAGTTTTGCACAAAACAAAGACATTTTCTGCCACTGTTTTATCCCAGAGCGCTTGCTGTTGTTCAATGGATAGTGTCTCAGGTTCTTTATCAGGATGTTTTTGTTTTGCCCGAATATGGAATATACTGTAGGACACATACAATGGGTAAAGCCCTGATTTAGAGTTAATTTCCAGAATTCGGCTATCAGGTGAAAAAACATTTTCTGTGACTTCACCCTGAGAAATGAAAATTGGGTGAGCAATTGTTTTTTCTCGCTGTTTGTCTAAAAACACATAGCCACCCAAACAATCGCCCAAGTGCATGTTTACCACCCTCCATGGAGTCAATACAGTTTCTTTATCAGGATTGCGAAAAGTGGCAAAAATAGATGTGATTCGCTCAATTCGTTCTTCTATGGTCAGGTGGTCTGCTGCTCTTACCAAAGCCCTGATGCGTTTACCTGCTGCCCTAAAAACATCGGGTTCATAGTATTTCTTGAATTTCAGAAAAATTTCTTTTGTTACACCTTTTGGCATAAACTCTTCCCACGATCGGTCATCAACCAATGCTGTAAAATTGTCTATAGATATTTCTTCTTCTTCGTTGCTTACATCTGCACCATAAATCAGCAATGGCATTCGGATAGAAATGCCACGAAGAATAGATACAGCACTGTCTCTGTTTTTCTTTTTTTCAAACTTTTCTGTTAAGAGTTGTTTCTCTTCTACTGTTAAGTCATCTTTTTGCTTTTTCTTGGCCGCTTCGAGCTGATCATATTCTTCATCTGTAAAACCCTGCTTATTTATATCAATTTCTCCACTTTTTGGCATTGCTTTCGTTCTCCCAATAATCTTTTTAAGTCCTTCAAATTCTTCCAAATCGATGGATTCCAGTTTCATTAATTTGCCGTTGTTATACAAATAACCATCTTCAAAACCATTTCTTACCACTCGTTCTACATAAACTCTTTTAAGTTGTTCAAGCATACCATTTACATCATAGTTCTTCATTTGTGAGCCATGTATTGCGATAATAGGGCAGAAGTTGAGAAACTCACCCATGATTTTACGGTCTTCACCTGTTGTTTTTCCTGCTTTTGCAGATACTTTTGCCGTTTCCGCAATTACTTTCAGGGTTCTGTCCGGTGCAAAATCAAATACAAAACATTCTTCCTTTACTTTTCCATTTATAGTAGCAGGGGTTTGAACCCGGAAAATGGTTTGCATGTATCCGGATGCCGAGGTATTGTGCGAACCTGAAAGCATAAATACTGCTGTCCAAGCTTTAACAGAGACACCTGTAGTCAATCTACCACAAGATAAGGTGATGGTGTAAGTATCGTGAGGTTTATCTGTGATAGCTTTTTCAACTTTCTTTAATGCTTCTTCATTTGCTTCTTCTTCATCACCATCACCAGCAACATTGACAATTTCAAATTGACCCAAAACTGGATGAACCTTTAGCAACTTACTTAATGCTTTGGCTTCTTTTACACCTGGCACCATCCAAAGTGTGTGACGGAAATTATCCCGGTATTCTTCTGTTGAGTAGGGATAATTACTTTCCGCATCTTCTTTACAGATTTGATTTAAAAAGGAGCAAACATCTTTTTTATGTAGGAAACTTCCTTCTTCATCCACCTTGAAAAACTCACGAAAATTGAATGCCACAGCCTCGTCAATATATCCGTGAAGCAATTTGCCCAGATCGTAGGTGAAGATATTGAGTTTGGGCAGCGAAGCATATGGGTTTGGGTCTCCAAAGTGGATTTTATCCCAATCCGATTTTGCTTTTTGCTCCATTATATAATCCCAAGTGTAGATTTCATCATCCTTGTAATTGTCAATCAAGTTGAAGGGTGTTCCAGAAAGATGCAGAAACTTGGTGTTTTCTTTTTGCAGTACTTGTAACACATTTTTGCCCAATTCTGTTTGAGTCCCTTCATGTGCTTCATCTACGATGATAAAATCCCAGAGAGTATCGAAAATTTTATCATTCTTTTCAAAACTGCCCTCAACCCTAGATGATCCCCTTAAATCTTGTATTGATTTGAAGAATATGTATTTTACTTGGTTTTTAATATATCTATGTTCTAAGGTTTCGAAATTATCGCCATTATCTCTTGAGCCATAAACGTATTTATTTTCTTGATCATAAAATATTTTCCCAAAGTCTTCAAACCATCCTCTGTCAACAACTGGTCGATGCGTTAAAATTAGCGTTCTTGAAAAAGCATGCTCTTTTACAACTTGAAGAGCGGAAAGGGTTTTACCAAAACGCATTTTTGCGAACCATAGCATTTCATTGCCCTTTTTGAATTGCTTCATGGTTTTTTCAATAGCCTCTTTTTGTTCAGGTCTAAAAACAATAGGGCTTTGAGTTTCTGTAATTTCACTTGCATGTAAAGAGTCTTTACCCTCCTTAATTGCTCCAATTGCCTTTTTTACGGTCTCAAGGTCTGTTACAAACCATTCGTTTGCTTTATTCGTAGTGTCGAAAATTTTTCTTTTTATCCCAGATCGAATCAATACATTGTGCACCTCAGAATCGGAAAATGCTTTGATTATTCCATTCTCAGCGTAAATTGCAACTTCAGTATATAAAAGATCGTAAGCAATTCCTGCAGTTTGTGTATATTGATCAATTCGTTTTTTAGCTGATCGATTAAGGGTTTTGCTATTGGGTTCTAGTTCCCAAATGTTTTCATTATCAGAAGTGGCCTCCCCAATTTTCAGACAGCCTTTGTGTGCATCATCATTGATACGAAACACATAGATTAGCTTAAGCTTCAATGTTGATATAAATTTCATTATATCTTGTTTTTTATTAAGTCGATAAACTTTATTTTTCTGCCTGTTTTACCAGTTTTTAAATCCTTTTTTGACCAGTCTTTAATTAAACAATATAGGCCACTGTGCTTTTGAATGTCATTATTTAAACACCCCTCACAGAAGAATGATTCAGTTTCATCTTCTCCGAATAAATTCATTTTTCTTATTACTGTTGGCCCACAACTACTAGGTATAACACCTTTTAAACCATCCATTTGCCATACATTCCAGGATATGATGTAAGCAATGTAATCCACTGATTTCAACAAGGGCTCCTTGTCAAACTTAATGGTATAGTTTTCAATAAAGGTTGCAAGCATAGCCTCACGCGCAAGTAACAAGCTGTCGCCTTGCCACTCAAAAGCATAAGTATTCTTATAAGCTGTTTGGACAGCTTTTAACCATTCACTTGATGAATCCACGTTCTCATTAATAACTCTTATCTTTCTATCTAAAATCCCAATTCTATTTTTGACCGGAATAAACTCTCCTGTCGTACTATCATATCTGCTGGTAATATATGGGGCTTCACCACATGCCATTTCAAGACATTTATCACTAATATAATCTCTCCATGTTTTTCCTTTTGGGAAAGAGATTTTTTCATAGTTCACTTCCCACTTATAAGAACCATTATCTAGATGAATCTCAGAATTAAAAACATTATTTCTGCCAAACCATGCATTGTCAATTAAGTTATTTTGGGCATTGCATATCCAAGATGGAGTAAATATTTCTGCCATTTCTTTTGACCTTGAATGCTGTAAAAACTTGTCTTTATGCACTCGTGGCATAATTATGTTGCCCTTATCACCCGTGATTAACGAAGGCAAGATTTGTGCATTATAACGATAATCCTGACCAAGATGCTCATAATTGTGTGTAGCCCAGAAGATATATTTTTGAGTAGTGCGATCAAGCATCAAAATTTCTAAAACATCCGAATATTGCTCTACGATTTCATTTTCTAATATGTCTATACCTGTTCTCACTTAATTTTCCTTTAATTATAATTTTAGCATTCTTAATTTTTAATTCCAAGGATATTTATTAATTAAAAAAAATTACGAACCGCGGTTGCTGTTGATTTTGAGCAAGGTCATTAACCATGTTAATCTTTTTCCAAGTCTTCCCTTCCCACCAAGTTAGTTTAATTCTTTTTGCTTTGAGTATTTCTTATATTCGGCTCATGTCCGCATAAGTTTAAGTTCCTAATATAGAATTTTTTTGCTTTTATCTCATATTCTTTGTTTACTTATCATTCCGATATTCAAAATATGTTAAGGATAAGCTTTATTTTTTCCTAAATAATAGATAAAAATCGCATTATACCCGTAATTCCTTCGTTTTAAATCGACACCCGCGAGTAGACGTAACTGCTGACGGGTTGCTGAGGGCCAGGACTGGAGCAGGCGAATGGAAGTCCAAAGCATGACAACCCTATCAATATTGTGGTGGAACAAACTTATCACGCCGGTCTCAGTACGGTGCGAATGGTACCTAATTTGGGCCATGCCATCCAAGATTTGGACAAATATAGTCAACCTGCGACTGAAGGGCAAGGCATTCTTTTGTAAATTTGTTTATGGGTATTGGCTGTTAGGAGTTAGCCATTGGCCGTGTGACCAGGAGCTTGCAAACACGTTTGGCTTCATGTCATAATGACGCTCCAGAATAAAGGCAATGATTTTTTCTGTCTGATCTTCATAATGAATATCGGGTGGTTGGTAACGCCATAACCATTGTCGCAATAACTGGGGGGTAAGATCTGCCGGAGCCCAGATAACCGGCACCCCCAACCGGGCAAGCGCTTCTGCATTGCAATATTGTTCGTATTGTCCTTTGATCGGCAGCACTAATAATTTTAATCCCAAATGAAGGACTTCGGCCGGCCCTTCGAAGCCGGCACCCATAATGACTCCGCCGCTGCTGGCCAGGTCCTCAACCCAGGTATAGGATGAGATGGGTTTAATCTTAATATTGCGAAAAGCAATTTCACTTCGGGCGTTTCTTGAGTAGATGATCCAGAGCTGTTCGGGGATTTTAATAAAGATTTGCACTAATGTCCAGTCATCCAGTGCAGGTAAATATACTTGCACTTGCTTATCATAGTTACAATTTAGAGCACGGATTTCTTCCCGGATGACCGGAGTAAAAATTTGGTGATCGTAAGCCCCAAAATGAAAACCATATTGCACTGGGGCGGGGGCAAAATGTCGTAAGAGCAATTCACCTACTTTACTCTTCTGGGTTGGACGAGGCGCAAGAGGGGATAACAAAGAAGCCTGATGACTAAGGCCAACAATATTTTTTTTGGTTTTTAATGCCGCCCCGGCGGTTACCGGTTCGAAATCATTAATGATTAATTGATATTGGTTTAATGAAATCTTATGGATGTCATTCCAAAATTGGCGCAGTTTAATTTGAGACACGGTAGAGAAGTAATTGAGGTCACCGCGCTGGCCGTAATGAAAACTCAAACCTTGCAGATGGTAATTGACCGGTATTTCTTTCAGTAATGAGGACTGTGTACCACTCGCCAATACCTCCACCTCGCCATACCGCTTAAGGATGGGAATAATGGTTTTAGCTCTGCTTACGTGTCCATTTCCGGTGGCTTGAAAAGCATATAAAATAGCCATAAATGTTTAATGGGTTGATGAGGTCGGTTGAGTTAATGGTTGTTTTGGCTCAAAAGTTTTATCTTCTGTTAAGTCGTCGACCACCAGGAAGGACGATTCCCCGGTTGGTTGAGACGGCGCTTGCAGCTGGCCTAATGAAGACCCCAGCATTTCTGCCAGATTATTTTTTATTTTTTCATCCTGTTCTAAAAATTCAAAATCCAATTCATCATACCGATACAAATGCCATTCTCCCCCATAAAACTCCAGGGCGGTTAGATTTTCAATCCAATCACCCGAATTCATGTAGATGATGGTTTTATCTTCGACGGATACTTTTTTTACACTGGGCTGATGAATATGGCCGCAAACGACATAATCAAAGCCTTTATCCAGGCCGGATTGGATGGCTATTTTTTCAAAATCCTGAATAAATTTTACCGCTTTTTTTACGGAATGTTTGACCTGGTGGGCAAAGGATAGTTTACTGAGGTGGAATTTTTCGCGCACCTTGTTGATCAGCCGGTTAATCCGGATCAAGTAATCATAACCCCAGCCACCCATTTTGGCCAGCCAGGGGGAAATCAATACCGAAGCATCAAATACATCTCCATGAAAAATCCAGTATTTTTTTCCGGCCAGGTGCAGTTCAAGTTGATCGCGAATACTTAAGTTACCCAAATCCACCTGATCAAAACGGCGCATCATCTCATCGTGATTACCGGTGAGGTAATACACCTTAGTACCGTGAATGGCTTTTTTCAGAATTTGGTTAATGACCTGTAAATGTGCAGCGGGGAAATAATTTTTTTTAAATTGCCAGATATCAAATAAATCGCCGTTAAGGATTAATAGATTTACGTCTAAATTTTTTAAGTAATTTAGTAATTCTCGGGCATGACAGCCATAGGTTCCCAGATGTGTATCAGAGAGTATGGCCACGTCAATTTTTCTTTTCATAGTTTACTGCTATTTTTTTCTGTATTATCTAACTACTGAATACCTTAGAAACCACAAAATTTTAAGTGACCCAGGATTGATTAAGTTTAAGTTTATCTTGTTTACAGTTAAATATCGCCCGCAAGGTGGCTGATGTATGTAAACCCAGTATTAAGTCAGGATTATGTTATGGCTAAATTTGGAAAATTATTTATCTTCCTGCTGTATCAAAATAAAATTGTAACTCCTTGTCAAACAAAATAGCCGGCTGGTGGGATTTTATACGGTCCCTGGGCCCCGGATTGATTACGGCCGCGCTGATCTTTGGGCCCAGTAAAATGACCATTACCTCCAAGCTGGGTGCACAATACAGTTATGAACTGCTGTGGATCATCCTGGTGGCCATCTTTTTTATGACAGTGTTTTCCATGCTTTCCAGTCGCCTGGGCTACGCGCTGGACCGTTCTTTACTCACCGTGATCGGCGAAAAATGGGGCCATAAAACAGCTCTGGCGGTGGGCTTGGGTATTTTCGTGGTGTGCGCATCTTTTCAGGCCGGCAATTCGGTAGGCGTAGGCATCTCCCTGGGCGAACTAACCTCTACA
>JAYRWN010000197.1:0-14572 GCA_041917975.1 Saprospiraceae bacterium
AAGCGGTGCCAACCTGCCTAAAAAGTAAGTCTGGAATTTGTTAAATAGTCAAGACAAATAGGGTTTTTCCAGTTTATTGCTGTGATTTGTAGGTGCTAATGATTATCTACTATGTTGGAGCATCTACAAATTTTGTTTGATCGGGACTTAAAAAAGTTAGCTCAGGAAATTGCAGCGTTTCAAAGCCAGGCTAATTTATGGAAAAAACAAGGCGCTATTCCTAATTCGGCAGGTAATCTGTGCTTGCATTTAATTGGCAACTTGAAGACTTATCTGGGTGCTAACCTCGCCGGAACGGGTTATGTCCGCGAGCGGGACCTGGAATTCAGTTTGTCCCATGTGCCACAGCATGAACTGTTGGAGCAAATTGAACAGACCCGGCTGGTCGTTGGGCAAGCATTGAAAAAACTAACCCCACCGGACCTGGACGAACCGTATCCGTTTCAGGTATTTGATTTTCCGATGACGACAGGATATTTCCTGGTGCATCTGGCCATGCATCTGAGTTATCATTTAGGACAGATTAACTACCACCGGCGGTTATTGGATGTATGAGCAAGCCGGCTGGTTATCTTAATAGGGAATTTTATTGGGGTTATTTTTCCAAGTGTCAAACACCCGTTGCCCTGAAGTAGGATACAGGCAGAGGTTTTTTATTGATCTTTGACTGCTGGGGCCGCAAAGTTCAGTGTAAATTCGCTGGTCATCAAAGCCGGCGGCTGCGGCATCCTGGCGGTTTGCCGCGTAATAAACAGTGGAGAGCCTGCTCCAATAGATAGCGCCGAGACACATGGGACAGGGCTCACAAGAACAATAAATCCGGCAATCATCAAGGTGAAAGGCCTGGAGAAAATGACAGGCTTCGCGGATAGCTACAATTTCTGCATGAGCGGTGGGGTCGTTCTTGGAGGTGACTTGGTTATAACCTCTCCCGATAATTTTACCTTCTTTAACTATAATCGCACCAAAAGGCCCTCCACCTGTAGCATTGGCACCTTGATGGGCCAATTGAAGAGCAACTTCCATCCATTCGGCATCACTTGATTTAGCTGGCATATATGGACTATTTTTTAAGGAAAGATAAAGATCTTGGTTAAAGATACGGCTTGAGGTGAAGGTTTGAAACTTTGGGTAAAGTTTAATATCTGAATGTGTTTTTTCCTGGTCGCTGCATTTAGAAAATATTCTCCTTAAAGATTATTTACCTTTGGTGCATGAAATACATGGCAACCTTGCTGGCTATGCTGGGCCTGATCTTGCTGGGCCAGGGGTGTTATAAGGAAACTTTTATCACCCGTTCGGGAGCCGCTGTATCGTTTTCAGTGGACACACTGAGTTTTGACACTGTTTTTACTGCTGTCGGAAGTGCGACGCGACAAATTAAAATCTACAACCCTCACAACCAAACCATAAGTATTTCCCGCATCTATTTAGAACGTGGAAAAGCGTCTTTTTTCCGCATCAATGTGGATGGAACGACTTATCCAACCGGAGAAGCACAAGCGGTCGAAATATTAGCCAAAGACAGCATTTATGTATTTGTGGAGGTGACGGTTGATCCTGATCAGCCCGTTTCCATTAGCCCTTTTGTCATCACCGAAATATTAAAGGCCGAAGTGAATGGTACCACCAGCACTGTGGTGTTAGAAGCTTGGGGACAAAACGCCGTATATGTTCCCTCCTTGGGTGCGGGAGGACAGTTGGCTCTGTTGAGTTGCGATTTGATGGAGTTGGTTTGGAATGATCCGCGGCCGTATGTTATTTATGGTCTGTTACTTATAGACAGTTGTACCCTGCGGGTGCAGGCCGGAACCCGTATCCATTTACACGGCGGTATCGTTAAAAACGATTTAGGGGTGTATAATGACGGAATAATCTGGACCCTGCCGGCTGGGCGCTTAGTTTTAGAAGGTACGGCTGACCGGCCGATTATCATCGAAGGGGACCGTCTGGAAGAAACTTTCGCTGATATTGAAGGCCAATGGGCAGGCATCAGGCTGGGAGCAGGCAGTAAGGGGCATAGCATGACCCACACCATTATTCGCAATGCCCTGGTAGGCGTCCGAGTAGACTCGGCAGCAACTCTCTCCCTGCAGAACAGCCGTATCACGAACACTGCCGGGGTGGGTTTACTAGCCGTGCATGCGACCATCAAGGCTGAAAATTGCCTGTTTTATGGACAAGGTTCAGCAGCTTTTTTAGGAAGTTATGGAGGAAATTACACGTTAGATTATTGTACCCTGGCATCCTTTGGCAATCGGGCGGAAGCTCTGTATCTGGATAATTACCAATGCATTGATGAGGATTGTAGTTCAGTGCGTGTATTCACCTTACGATTTACTGCGCGCAATAGCATTTTCGCCGGCTCTTCAGCGGATGAAATTACTTTCGTGGACGCCACAGAGGGCCAGGAACCGGCTGCCTTTGTATATACAATGGCCAATAATGTCATCAGGGTAGACGAGTTACTGGATGATTTCCCGGATTTTTTGACCAAGTGCAAAGATTGTGTGCCCCTGACCGGCAATGAAAAACTTTTTAAAAGTGTGGACCTGCTGGATTTCAGGTTGGACTCCCTGTCCGTTGCTGCAAATAAGGGCTTACCTTTAAGTCAAATTACTCAAGATATTGAGGGTAGAATCCGCAGTGCCGTTCAGACGGATCCCGGATGTTTTGAGCAGGAACACTAAACAAATTAAAAAAGGCTGCCTCCTTAGTTAACCTAAAAGAAGGACAGCCTATTAACCCCAAAAAACCAATTAAATCTTTTATGTTACCAGGTGCTCACACTTAACAAACAAGGGGGGAAATGGTCTTTCATGTGGTTTTCTGGTAGCCGATGTAAATTAAATCAATCTAAAGCAAGTTTACAAGGATTTTTTTATTATGTTAATTATTTAACAATTTTTGAGTAATTCATTAAATAATTTATTAATAAATTCCACTAACAAGATGGCAAAATTGTTAAATTTCTTGCACAAACCTGATAAAAAACAAGTTTTTTTCCCGGAGAACAGCATGATCTTAATCATGGATTGAAATTTAGAAAATCATTCAGAAAAGACCTTAAGTAAAATAATTACCTTTAGAAAAAATACTTACGTTATCCAACCCGATCAATAGCGCGAGTATCTGAATTGTTATAGTCGATTATGGGGATAAAACCACTTTATTCCTCTGCTGCTGCGGCTTTTTAAGGCTGGGATTTGAAAATTTTTACAGCCTCTTGAAGGCATTTTCTATTTTTGCCAACTTATTCAACGTTATGTTAAAGAGTAGAAATACAAAAATCATTGCTACCGTTGGACCGGCCATCAGTACACCTGACCGGTTATTGGAAATGATGGTGGCAGGGGTTGACGTCTTCCGCCTTAATTTTAGTCATGGTACTCACGAGGAACATGCTGAGGTGATCAATACTATTTTGGACATCAATGAAAAATATAAACTTCACACGGGGATAGTAGCCGATTTACAGGGGCCAAAACTGCGGATAGGTAAAGTGGAAAATAATGGCCTCAAGCTGGAAGCAGGAGAGGATATTAAATTCATCAATACCCCCATGGTTGGTACCAAAGAGGCGGTCTACATGAGTTACGAATTGTTTGCTCGAGATGTTAAAGTCGGTGAAAAAGTATTGGTAGATGATGGAAAGTTAGTCTTTGAAGTTTTGGAGACCAATGGTAAAGATGTCGTACGTTTAAAAACGCTGTTTGGTGGCACGCTGTCCTCTAATAAGGGGGTTAACCTGCCCGATACTTACACGTCTTTACCATGTATCACCGAGAAAGATGCCCACGATCTGGCCTTTTTAGTCAAATACCCGGTCAATTGGATTGCTCTTTCTTTTGTCAGACGCCCCGAGGATATTAAGGACTTACGCAAATTATTGAGAGACTACGATCACCGGGCTAAAATCATCGCCAAGATCGAAAAACCAGAGGCTGTAGCTAACATTGATCGGATCATTGCCAAAACCGATGCAGTCATGGTTGCCCGGGGTGATCTGGGCGTGGAAGTACCCATAGAACGACTGCCGGTAATTCAGAAAGATATTATCAATAAGTGTCTGGTCCAGGGAAAACCTGTCATTGTAGCCACTCAGATGATGGAGAGTATGATTACTAATCCCAGCCCTACCCGAGCAGAGGTTACCGATGTGGCCAATGCGGTGTTAGACGGAACCGATGCGGTTATGCTCAGTGCGGAAACCAGTGTGGGCGCTCACCCCATCCAGGTGGTGCAAGCCATGTCCAAGATCATTGAAGAATCGGAAAAATTTTATTCCATTAAAGAAAAACTGGTCCGCCCTTCCCGGCATTCGGCCACTTATTATTCGGATGTGGTGTGTTACAATGCCGTAAAAACCGCCGAAATGACGGATGCCAAAGCATTGATCGGTATTACGGTGTCCGGTTATACCGCATTTAGGATGAGTAGTTACCGCCCCCATAAATACATTTTCATATTTTCTCATGTCAAACAAATGTTGGCCACCCTTAACCTGGTATGGGGTGTGCGCACGTTGTTTTATGATAAATATGGCTCCACGGATCAGACCATCTCGGATGTTGTGGAGCTCCTTAAAGAAAAGGGGTACCTGAAAGAAGGTGATTTTGTGGTGAATACCGGCAGCATGCCTTTAGCCAAACGGGGACGCACAAACATGCTTAAACTTACCTTGGTGGAGTAATGAAAAGGCCTGGTCAAGCTGACCACCCCTTCGCTGAATGGAAAAGGTTCTTTACCACCTATTCTGCAGATACCCTGGCAGGTCTTTTTCTAATCGTCTTTATCGTCATAAAATGGCCTTATTTACGCCTGCCCTATTTCTGGGACGCCGTCTGGGTCTATGCTCCGGCCATTCAAGAGATGGCGAAAACTATCCCTTCTATTGTGCCCGATGTAATTTCCACTAACCTCAGCCGGGCTCACCCTTTGTTATTTCATTTTCTGGGTGGCTTATGGATAAAATTGTGGGGGAACACGGTATTTAACCTCAATGTGTTGGCCTTGATCATCAGTACCCTTACTCTTGCTTCCATCTACGTGACGGGTAAATATTTTCATCGATCCGAAACCGGATTATGGGCGATGGCTTTCTGTGCCATCCAGGAAATATTTTTAGCTCAATCTGTGCAAATTCTTCCGGAAATGCTGCTGACCTTAAATGTCATCCTGGTGATTTATTTTTTCGGACGGGGCCATTTTTGGGGAACAGTGGTTATGGCCACATTACTGCTTTATACCAAAGAAAGTGGGGCCGTGTTAATCTTAGCCATGGGCTTGTGGACTATTCTGGACCTGGCGGTCAGGCGGCCGCAGGGCTGGGGACATATTTTCAGCCGCCGGCTGGCAATGTTGGGTTTGCCGGTAGCTTTAGCCTCTTTACATTTTTTGTATTTAAAATGGAAATTCGGCTGGTTTTTATACCCGGAACACCTGGATTATTTAGAGCGGGACATAGGCACTATCTGGCATAAAGCCAAATACATCTTTGATTTTATATTTCGACGTCAGGGCAGGGATTGGTTTACTTTAGGCGGTGCCGCAGTCATGGTTTGGTTTTGGTACGGACACCGCTGGGCATTTAAGTTTCTGCTTATCGCGGCATTATGGCTGTTATATTGGTTATTCTACCAGGGTGGAGGATGGTCTTATCTGTGGCGATTCGTGATCATCGTTCCTCTGGCGGTGGCTTTGTGGTGGTGGATTGTGTCTAAAATACATGAATCTCAACCTCGCCTGGCTTATGTATTAGGTCTAACCAGTATCTATGTCCTGCTTTTTATTTGGTGGTCGGCTTATAATGTCTTTACCGTGCGTTATGTGCTTAATCTTATCCCCATTTATGCCCTTTATTTAGGTGTGGTGGTAGGACGTATGCAGATTCCCCTGCGTTGGATTCCCGTTGGAGTGCTGGCCTTAAGCCTGGTGGCTCTGGTTAACATTCGCCAACCGGATGGCATTAGTGATATAGACCTTAATTATGCTGATGGTGTGCGGGTGCACCAAAGCATGGTTAATTATTTTCATGATTCCCTGCCACCGGCGTTTGCTTTAGGCACCTTATTGGAGAAAGCGGCTTTGGAAGACCCCCGCGCGGGATACCTGGAAGGACGTGAAAAACAAATTACCGTGGATCTGGCGCCGGCTCGCCACCTGAAATACGGTATCCGGACTAATATTGATTTAAGTGTTCCTATAAATTCGTTTGACACTCTAGGATTTAAACCCCTGCATAAAATAAGCCGCGGTGAAGCCTGGATAGAGATCTTTACCAATGACTCAATACTGCTGCAGACAAAAATTAACCATTAGTTAACAGCTCCTATTTTAAACAATTTGTGCGTATTGACATTTCATTTGGAAAAATTATTTAATGAAAATTGTCACCATCCTGGCTGGAATATTTTCCATGTTTTTTTCCAAACCGCAGAGTACCATGGCACCACAAGATCATGCTAAAAGTAAAGTATCCTTTTACACCTTGCAGGCTAAAACTATTGAAGAACAGCCGTTTGATTTTAAATCCTTAAAAGGCAAACATGTGCTCATCGTCAATGTGGCCTCATATTGTGGTTATACCAACCAATACACCGATCTGGAAGCCCTTTACCGTCAATACCAGGACCGTCTGGTCATTTTGGCTTTTCCATGTGATGATTTCGGAGGACAAGAACCCGGGACCAATGATGAGATCAAACACTTTTGTGAGAGCAAATTTGACATCACCTTTACTCTGATGGATAAGGTGAGTATAAAAGGCGATAACATGAGTCCGGTGTATAAATGGTTGACTACGCCTGAACAAAATGGCTGGAATTCTGCCAAACCGGCCTGGAATTTTGCCAAATACCTTATTGATGAAAAAGGAGAACTGGTGGGCTTTTACCCTTCCAATGTCAAACCTACCAGCGAAGAAATCGTCAGCAAATTGTAGAATTGGTTTTTTCTCAGGTTAATCCGACGGCTTTATTTTGTTGTTTTTGATACCACTTAAACCATAGCTGCCCTTCAGGCTTGGGTTTGCGGAAGGAAAGTTTGGTTTGCCACGCTTCCAGAAAATTTTGATAATCCTTTAGACAGCTCTCCGACCATTGGTGTCTTTCGGTTTGAGATGAACTCTGCATGGTTACCGAATACTTGATAAAAATTTTCTGCAACGCATTTTTTGAGGCTAAATACTCAGCGGATAATTGAGCATAATGCCGATTGATGTAACGATGGATTTGTTCGGCCTGCCACCATAGACTTTGATCCAACGAGATTCCCGGGTTATTCCAGTCCTGGTGGTTTAGCAACTCACTATCCAAGAAAAAAGGTTTATAAACGGACAAACACGGGGTTGACGTACCGGTAAGCCAGACAACAGGTGTCCCTTCCCGCGGCCAATTCACTACCATCGAGCCGGTGGTTTGGCTTGGATTTAGCATGCTGGTTGCGTGCATGCAGACTTCACTCGCGGTAGCCCTGGACGGATGAAATCCAGCAGCGTGATGGCCCAACACCTGCATGATGTCGGCTGCGGCCAGTGCCGGGGATTGCACAGCCCCAGCTGTGAGTTGTTGACGAACTTTACAGGCACTGAAATGCGTGTACAATCGATCGGTATAGATATCGCGAAAAGAATGGGAAGAGACCGCTTTGAACCATCCTTTGGCCCGTGCTTGCATAAATAGATTCTTGCTACACAACGTATAGTCGTCTGTTATGGTCAGTCCATTCGAAATGGTGTCTACGCCCTGTACTTCCCGAGCTACCCATTCGCGATCAATGGTTTCCAGCACCCAGGCTTTATGCGGGTCAGCAATAATAAAACTATTGTGGTAAAAAAACCTTTTATTCTTATAGCCTCCACAAGCGTCTTGTCCATAAACATAAAGCAGTTCAGTGATGACTTCCAGGCAAGCATCCGCAGAAGTTGCTCGTTCCAGCCCCAGCCGCAACAGATCCATGCCGGTTAGCCCGGTATTTTTTCCTGGTAATTTTACCCGGGAGAAAATCGCTTCATTACCGGCCATAACCCCATATTCATTTACACCCATTTCAGCCCCCCACATGTGGAATGGTTTGGACACAATGATGGTGTGAGTCTGCCGGACTTGCGGGATGGTGATATACGTGCAATGTAACTCCGCCCCTGGCGCCCATGTCTGGTTTGGGTATCTGAGGATGGCCTGAGCTTCATTGGGTTCACGATCAGAATTTTTCCCAAATAAGACCTGTGTGGCCGGGGAGGGTTGAAATGCTACTAAAGTGTCACACATAATCGCGATGTTTAGGTTAGGGACTTAATAACTTGCCGGGCTGCTTGACGGCCGGCCAGGATGGCACCTTCCATGTAACCATTCCATATGGCCGAAGCTTCTGTTCCTGCCCAGAAAATATCTCCATCCGGGTGATTATAGGGTTGTGTAACACTGGTCATGGTTCCCGGACTGACTAACCCGGTATAACATCCCCCACTATAGGTCTCTTGTGACCAGATCATCTCCTGATAATGGAGCGGTGTAAAGGCCTCTGCACCATATAACCGCGCCAGGATTTTAACAAATTTATTACGACGTTCGGCTAAAGGCAGGGCGGTGAACTGATCGGCCCGCCGGCCAATACTAAAGCCCATCATAACCCCCGGATGCCCTTCTGCCGGTGAATTATCAAAAAGCGTCTGTACCGGATAATGCTGGTCTAAAACGGCCTGTCCGCTCCAACCCGCCTCGCGCCAGAAGGGCCGAGAGTAAACGGCATAACATTTGATGACTTGGCCCATAAAAAAACCGTTTAACCATTTTGTCTTATCCGCTGAAAGGGACAGACCCTCAACCATTTTTTTGGCCTGCACCGGAGGAACTGCTATGATTAGTTTTTTCGCCAGGTAAGTTGTATTACCTGTACTTACGGCCAACCCATCTGTACCCTGTGAGATTTTAAGGACAGGTGTAGAAAGTTGAAGTTCAGATTGCAACCGGTCAGCCATCCAGGTAGCAAGTTGTTGAATACCTCCTTTAACACGATGTTGTTGCGCTCCGCGAGGGATACGAATTAAGGTGTCGAGGTTGCGCC
Source organism: Saprospiraceae bacterium (assembly GCA_041917975.1). Lineage (GTDB taxonomy): Bacteria > Bacteroidota > Bacteroidia > Chitinophagales > Saprospiraceae > JAYRWN01. The sequence goes on from JAYRWN010000197.1 coordinate 9,067, forward strand.
CGGAACGGAAATAAAACAGGGCTTGCAACAGGGATATTTTCTCCAGGTCACAGGCAAATACCGTTTCCAAGCCCGCCTCCAGCACAGCCTTGGCCGCCGGTGAGCGGACTTGTTTAGCCACAAAATCGGCCAAGGTGATTTGGTCCCAATGTTTACTTTTTTTAGCCGTCCAGGGTCTGGTTAAAGGAACTCTTTTAGCCCGCCATTCGAGGGTGTACATCGCCCGGGCCAGACTCCACAGATTGCGCCAGGACAGTTTGGGTATGGTGCCGGAATAGGCCGTCAATTGTTGCTGATAACCTAAGATGTTTTTTCCTGAATTGTAAGTAGCGAAATAATCCAGCCCCGCTTGTTTTACCAAACCATACATGGCCTCTTGGGTAGGTCCGATCCATTGTGCTCCCAGGTCAAGATAGGTAGGGCCAGCCTCCACCGTGTACATGCGCCCGCCTACCCGGTCACGCGCCTCCAGGAGGATGAAGTCCTGGTTGTTCTCTTTCAGAACTAATCCTGCCGCCAGACCGGAAATGCCCGCACCGATAATGGCGGTATCCACTTTTTTCATAGGTGTAAAATTATGAAAATGAATGAGGGATAATTGTGGAAATTCTGCAATACATTTTCAAAGATGAAAAATGTTAAAATTCCATCAAAGTATGTTAAAGTGCACACCATACCTTGACGCCGGTGCGTTTTAAGACTAATTTTATCATCTAAATCCTTTATTCCATGATCATATTCAGTGTTCTAATGCTGATTGTACTGGTATTTGCTCCCAAGGCCTTAAAAGAGTGGGGCATCCAGTAAAAAAGGCAGGTTTATCCTTGCTTTATTGCATTGTACATCCGCCTCACCTGTTTTTCGTTGAATAAACCGGTGAGGCCGGTTTGAAATATGAGTTCTTTATCACCCTGAATGTGGAAGTATTTAAAACCATAACTGGTCGCGGTACTGTCCATCTTAAGTTCGAAAATGTATCCTTTATCTTCTTCTTCCACCACTCTGGAAAAATATTTATTTTGTTTCGTGGTATTTAAGGCCGCAGTTTTTAGGTCCTGTGCCGTGATGCTGGTGGCCTCACCCATAAAGATCTGGATATAATAATCATTCCCCTTTTTAATGGTCAGGTCTTTTTGTACAATCAGATCCAGTTGCTTTATTTCCGGGCTGTCCGGAGCCTGCACCGAAATGGGAAATCCATAAGTCAACAAATCCAGTTCTTGCAGCGACTCCGTACGGTCCAGCTTGCACATGACTTGCAATATGACCATTAGTGCACCACCAAGGATGAGGTAGGGAATTTTTTTCATGCTTATTTTTTTATTTTGCACCTTGAGAAGGGTACAGGTTTATGCACTGAGTCCCTTGGGGTGCAATATTACATAGCTTTAAGCTTTTATCATAATGCGGTTGGAACAATGACTACTCTAGAAATTTGTACACCATCTTTTACCTCTGTTCTGGAAGCGCAAACCGGAGGCGCTGATCGTATTGAACTATGTCAAAATTTGGAATTGGGAGGTACAACACCCTCCTTCGCTTTATTAAAAATGACCTGGGAAGCCCTCAATATTCCTATCGCAGTGTTAATCCGACCCCGCGGAGGTGATTTTATTTATACTTCTGACGATCAGCAAGTGATGAAAAAAGACATTGAGTTCTGTCGGCAACTAGGGGTCGAGGCGGTCGTGGTCGGGGCACTTACTGCTAAAGGGTCTTTGAATGAGACACTTTGCCGCCGTTTTGTGGATTGGGCTTACCCTTTGGATGTGGTGTTCCATCGGGCTATAGACAAGTGTTTGGACCCCCTGGAGGCGCTCCACCAATTGATCAACTGGGGGTATCAACGCATCCTGACCTCTGGACAAGCTCAACAAGCTCCTGAAGGCCGGACACTTATTCAATCCATGGTGCAGGAAGCCGGGGGCCGCATCACCATCATGGCGGGAGGAGGGTTAACGCCGGATAACCTTGCGGATTTTATCCGGTACACTCAGGTGACTGATGTTCATCTGAGTGCTAAAAAAACCGTCCGTAGTCTGGCTTCGACCGCAGGACAGGTGTCTTTGGCGACTCCCGGTTTGCCTGAGAACGATTATCTTCAGACGGATGCCACAACGGTACGGCAGATAAAAAACATTTTAAACCATCTGTAAAAAACTGCAATGATGATACGATTAGGATTGGTATTTGCGCTTGCTTTGAGTGGCCACAGCTTCTCCTGGCCATCTTCTGCCGTAAAAACGCCTGAATTACCTAACATTATTCTCATCTTCATGGATGATATGGGGTATGGCGATCTTGGATGCACCGGCGCCCTGGACTACACGACGCCGCATCTGGATCGCCTGGCCGCCGGTGGCATGCGGTTTACTAATTTTTTATCCGCGCAAGCCGTATGCTCTGCATCCCGCGCCGCTTTACTCACCGGATGTTATCCCAACCGAATCGGCATCTCCGGGGCCTTGTTTCCTAATTCTAAAACCGCGATTCATGGCGGGGAAATGCTTATTCCGGAATTGTTGAAACAAAAAGGTTACGCTACGGCCATGGTCGGAAAATGGCATTTGGGAGACCGTCCGCCTTTTTTGCCTAAACAGCATGGCTTCGATGATTATCTTGGCTTGCCCTATTCCAATGACATGTGGCCGGTGGAGTTTGACGGTACTCCCACTAAAGCAGAGAGCCGCAAAGCGCAAATGCCCCAATTGCCTTTGCTGGATGGGGATACCAAAACCATGGAAATACGTTCATTTAAAGACATGGACACCCTCACCACGTTGTACACGCAGCGCGCTTTGCACTTTATCGAAAAAAACAAACAAAGACCCTTCTTCTTGTATTTTGCCCACTCCATGACCCATGTACCACTTGGGGTGTCCTCCAAATTTAAAGGGAAAAGTAAACAGGGGATGTATGGTGACGTCATGATGGAAGTGGATTGGTCGGTTGGTCAGATCATACAAATGTTGCAGAAATACCGTTTGGACAAAAATACCCTCATCATTTTCACCAGCGACAATGGGCCCTGGCTGAATTATGGCAATCACGCCGGATCCACGGGAGGCTTTCGCGAAGGCAAGGGGACAGTGTTTGAAGGTGGCGTACGGGTGCCTTGTATCATGCATTGGCCGGGAGTCATTCCAGCCGGAACAGTGTGTAATGCGCTGACTTCGACCATCGATATCTTGCCCACTTTGGCGAAAATTTCGGGAACCAAATTACCTGATCATCCCATAGATGGTGTGGATGTGTTGGCTTTAATGAAGGGTCACCAGGGAAATCCGCGCAAATATTTTTATTATTACTACGCAAATAATGAATTGCGGGCCGTACGGAGGGATAACTGGAAATTAATCCTGCCACACAGCTGCACCCAAATGTATGAAGGCGTATTACCGCTGAATGACCGTTTTGGCGGGCCTTATAATAAGGTGGACGTACCTATGGCCCTATACGATTTAAGACGTGATCCCGGAGAAGAATACGATGTACAGACTATGTACCCGCAGGTGGTCCAGGAATTACACAAGGTAGCTGAAGAAGCCCGTCAGGATCTGGGCGACCGTTTGACCGAGCGCAGTGGAGCAAGAGTGCGTGAGGGAGGTAAAGTAGAATAAAGAGTAGTCAAAATAAAGTGGATTCAAGTTCCTTATCTTTTACTAATAGAAAACATGACTAAAAAAATATCTTAAATTTAATTCGACCAATAATGACCTTTAGTTTTGAGGTAAATATTGATCATCCGCTGGAGATAGTTTATGATGCTCTGGCCGATATGGATCAATTTGTGGAGCATCATCCCCTTATCTATGCTGCCAGGGTGGTTAGTCCAGGATATTACAAAATTTATGAGCGCGTGCGGATGGGTTTTATACCTTATCATTTTACATATCATGCACAGATATTACCTGACCCGGTAGTGCAGCGGATAACCATGAAAGCTCTACTTTATCGCCTGATATCATTAGAAATAGTATTTTTTTTAAGTTCTCATTCATCTTACACCAAGGTCCGTGAAGAAATAATTATTCAGGGACCTTTATTAATAGCCCGCTATTTAAAAAAAAACCTCATCACAGCTCACCTGAACATGTTCGAAAAAATCCGTAATAAAAAGCACTGATCATGCGACAGACAGCAGGGCAAACCTGGACTTTCGACGGATGGTCGGTTGGTTATGGAATATATGCCTTTGATGGTCATGAGGTTAATAAATTCAGTACTGCAACCGATGAAGTACGGTTACATTTTGGTCTGAAGGGCGATTATAAATTTTATTATAATCAATTTAATAAATTGTTCGATCTCATCGGCGGCCATCATAATTTAATGTTCTCGAATGGCTTCGATATGGAATTGTACAATAAGTCGGCAGAAATAGAAACGTTTGGGATTAATTTTTCACCGGACAGATTTAACACTTTTATACAGGGTATTACAGAGCCGTGGAGCAATTTTGTCGACAAAATTAACCGCGGCGAACCGGCGATTTATTCCAACCGCTGGGGCGCAGTAAATTCCCCAATACAACAGGTCATCAATCAAATTAAACATCAGTCCTATTCCGGTAAATTGCTGGAAGCTTATTTGCAAGCCAAAGCTTTGGAATTAATAACATTGTGTCATACAGCTTTCGCGAACCAGGAATACAGTCCATCTGTGTTGAAACATCCACAGGATAAAGAGAAAATTATCGCTGCCCGTGATTTTATTCATCAACGGTTGCAGAATCCGCCCGGGCTGAAAGAAATAATGCAACACGTGGGTTTGAACGAATACAAATTAAAATGCGGATTCAAAGAAACGTTCCAGCAAACGGTATATAGTTATTTAAACACACAGCGCCTGGATCTGGCCCATCGCCTGGTAAAAAATACCGGCAAAACGGTAGCAGAAATAAGTGAAGAAATGGGTTATGCCACCCCGCAGCATTTTAATAATGCCTTTAAAAAACATTTTGGGTTTGCTCCGCTTTCAGTTAGAAAAAATTCCTAATCGGCAATCACCATTATTCAGTAGAAGCTAGTTTTGGGCCCAAATAAAATCCAAGTCATGAAACCTAAAATGGAAGTAAAAAATGAGATATTCATCCGGGCCACCGCACCCAGGGTATGGCAGGTGCTTACGGATCCGGCCATTACGCCTCAGTATATGTATGGCTGTGCTGCGCTTAGTGATTGGGAGGTGGGAAGTCCTTTGTTATGGGAAGGTGAATATGCGGGACAAAAAATGATTTTTGTAAAAGGAGTGGTTGAAGAATATCAGCCTCCTGAACGGTTAAAATATTCGGTATTCGATCCGCAAGCCACCTATGCTGACATTCCGGCCAACCACCTGCACGTAACGTACCTGGTCAGCGAAACTTCTGACGGCGTGCGGCTCACGGTTATCCAGGATGGTTTTGAGACCGCCGCTGAAGGAGAAAAACGTTATACAGAGGTTTATAATCAGGGCCTGGGGTGGCAGCCCATCCTGGAAGAGATCAAACGATTGGCTGAAGCGG
>JAYRWN010000198.1:0-5913 GCA_041917975.1 Saprospiraceae bacterium
CTCATTAATATATGTATAGCATGGGTTATTTCTTTACTTTTTAAGTTTTCATGATACCGTTCAACACCGCGTTCCACATACTCTGTCCCTTTAGTGATTAGATTATAATAAATTTCAGCTAATTTTCGCGCTCCGGCTTTAATGGCCACTGAAGTTGATTTTTTTATGGACAAACAACGGATAAAGGCACCGAGGTACTAAAACACTATTCGAGTTGTCAGTTACTTCCAAGGTATTACCTCGTTTTGAAGTTATAAAACTCCTTGTCATTCTCCAATGTGTTATTAGGTCGCCTAATATATAGAAATTGAAATGACATTGTTTATTTTTTGCAACCTCTTAGTTCCGGCTCGTTCGGCTTATAATTAGGAATTTGGAATTAATTTATTCGTTCTGAAAATTACAGCGCAATCTTCCATTCATCCAGTAAAGGCCGGCCCAGCAGGGCATTGGCTTCCGCATCGTTTTTAAATAATTCCTTTTTGGGATTCCAGCGCAGAGGCCTTTTTAAGGCGTAGGCGATATTGGCGATATTACAAACCGTGGCGGTGCGGTGACCAATCTCCACGTCACTGATGGGTTGACTGCGTTTACGCATGGCATTTAAAAAATCCTTGAGATGATTTTCACTATAATACACATGTTTTTCCGCCGGGCCGATGACCCGATCCTTTAGGGACACCGGGGTGGTTTCTAATTTTCCGCGGCCTACTTTAAGCTCACCTTCCGCGCCGGTAAACCAGACGGCATTATTCCATTCCCAGGGTTCGTGGGTCATCGTTACACCGTTTTTATATTCAAAAGTTAAATGGCGGTGATCCTTACCATCCGGCGTATAGAGCTTCACCGGACCGCTGTCATCCATGTCCAGAGCCCACTGAGCAATATCAATCATATGAGCGCCCCAATCGGTGACCATACCGCCTCCGAATTCTTTATAATTGCGCCAGTTGGGAAATACATCCTTGGTGATGGGCGGGGCCAGCTCGGCATTAAAAGGTTTATACGTGTTGGGTCCCAGCCACATGGTCCAATCCAAACCGGCAGGAATGGGCTCTTCCGGCAGGTCATACGCTACCGGAGGAGGACCGATATTGACTTTGATAGATTTTATTTTGCCGAGATAACCGTTGCGGACGAGTTCTACCGCCTGCCGAAATTCTTTCCAGGAGCGCTGCATGTTACCGGTCTGGAAGACCCGCTGGTGGCGGCGGGTGGCATTTACCATTGCCCGGCCTTCGCGGACGGTTAGGGCCAACGGCTTTTCACAATAGATATCTTTACCGGCTTCCGCAGCTTTCACCGCCATGACCCCATGCCAATGATCGGGTGTGGCGATGACCACTGCGTCAATATCTTTACGCGCTAAAAGCTCTCTAAAGTCATTATAAACAGCCACGTCCGAATACTTGCCCCAGGTGGGGTTTTGCTCATAGAGAGCTTTCACCTGATCCACCATTAGTTTACTTTTATCCTGGTAAACCTCACTGATGGCGGTGATTTTAATTTCATTGGTGTTTAGAAATGCTCGCCCAAGACCGCGTCCTTGTTTTCCACACCCGATAAAACCTAACGAGATATGATCGCTGGGAGCAAGGTAACGCGACCCATCCGACCGCAGGCCACCCAACACATGGCGTGGCACAATCACGAGTCCGGTCAAAGCCCAGGTGGCCTGCTGTAAAAAGCGGCGACGGCTGGTGTTGGTATTTGAATTCTTGTTCATCTAACTATCGGTTTAAAGAAGTAAAAATTTACTCTCCAGGAGGTAATTTACTAATAATGAATTTGCATATGGATAAAAAAAATGAGGGATGATGAAGATCAGTGTATCACAACGCGACTTAAGTCAAGCGGGAGGGTCGCGTAAGGTGTCTTCATTTTATAAAATTTCTTATTTTCTGCTTTTTTTGGCATTTTAGCATTGTATACTAAGCTAATTTAAGTTGTTTTTTAAGAAATAATGGCAATAGAATGATCTTATTGTCACTCGGATATGTCTATATTATAGGTCAAACACCATCATTTTTTTATGGATTAGGCCTCCACAGTATAGTTCTGCCTTTAAGCAGAAAAAAACCAATCCAGGCTAAAAATCCAAATAATAAAACATTAAATAAAAATGTTAAAACAGCGTTTGGGTCTCCCGCTAATTCGGCAGGTTCCGGGGCAGGAGGGTAAACCGGAGGTAGATAAGTCCTTATGGAGGATAACCCAAAAATAAAGTTAAACAAACCATGCATAAGACCGGCCACACCAATATTCCGGAAAAAAATCATGCTGGCAGTTAAAAATACACCCATGGAAAAAGTGAACCCAAGGAGTAAAATCCCATCGGGTAAACTCGGTGATTTAGTAAACAGACTTAATAAATGCAGTCCGGCGAATAAAACACTGGAGATAGCTGTCGCCGGTAAAAGAGTTTTTTTATGCAGGACCTGCGTAAAAATGAAACCCCTAAAGATTAATTCCTCTGAAAGACCTACCGAAATACATATTATAAAAAACAAAACCAGCTGGCCGCCATGGTAAGTGCCAAAACCCCGGGAATTAACCAACCATCCAAATAATAAAAGGAATAGGGGTAAAATCAAATACCTCTTTTGCTCAATCTGCAATATATTTTTGGTGAGGTAATCCGGAATACGCTCTAACCGATTAATAAATCTAATCGCAATAAAAATTAGAAGGGCATTAACGATCAATTCATAAAAATACAAGTAATAATTAAAAGGGCCTTCCTCGTGATAAAAATAGTGCAACCATGATTTTCTTAAAATAATAGTAATTATCAACAAACCGGCGATGGGATACAAATATTTCATCAAAATTGAAACAACTTCTTTAGGCACGAGGATTACTAATGGACGAAATAGATTGTATACTTTGAATAACACCAGAACTACCAGAATAGCCACAAAATCTACTTCCTTCTCATCTCATACTGCTCAGTTATATAATTGATTATCGGCTTTTCCTACACTTTCTTCAATTCCTTAATCGCACGCAGTATATCGCGGCGGCTGATTTGTCCGGCCAGTTTGCCGTTATCGTCCATGACTAAAAGCCTTTTATAAGGCGTGGTGAGAAAGATGTTCGCCACGTCCAGGATGTCGGCGTGGATGGAGATGGTTTTCATCACGTTAGACATATAGGAAGATACCGTCTCCTGACCCACCGGGTGGCGGTGGTACACATCGCCAAACAAAATATTCAAACAATCTTTATCATCGATCAATCCGACGACCTCGTTGCGTTCGTTTAAGACGGGAGCACCGGTAATACGGTTTTCCAACAAAGTGTCCACGACTTGTTTTATCGGCGTATCCGGGGTGAAGGTGATAATTTTTTTAGTCATATATTCTGCGACGGACGGTGTCTTAAGAGAACGGTCTTCTTTATAATTGTCTAAAGACTTCTGTTGAAAATTTTTCATAACTGTTGAAATTTTAGGTCAAGGGTATTAAAGTTAATAAATATTCGCCATACCTCGTTTAAATTTCCTCAACTTTTCATCAACCTTTATTATTGCGCATTTTTGCTAACAATTCCAGCCCTAAGCCGCTAATCATGAGACGTTGTTTGCGATTATTCAACAACTGCTGAGTCCAGTCCACGAGTCCGCCATCGGCCAGGTCAAGCTCTTGTCCGGTGCGCCGTAAAAATATCTTAAACTGCAGCTGAGGGTAATAATTATGCGGCTCGGCGGGGTCCACCCAGGTGATGTCCTGGTCGGGCAGGTGGGTCAGCAGGGTCTGTTTTATTTGACTCTTAAAAAATTTATCCTGCCGGCGCAACCAGATCTTCACGGCTATTTTTTCTGTTGGAAAATACGTTTGTGACAGCTGATGATGGGTGACGATGTGGTCCGCCACCGCTTCCGCTTCAAAGGCAAAATGCCCGGTGTCCTGTCCTGCCGTGGCCAGCGCAAGGACACTGAAGTGCGCGGTAAAATCCGGATGTTTATAGGCCTGTGCTCTTACATGGCGTTGAGTGCAGGCATATTTAGATGGGAATCTGGTAGGATTACGCTGGTATTCGGTAGCCAAATGTAAAGCCAGGACATTGGTAGCGTCAGCCAGCACTTCCACACCGCGAGCAGCACTCACCACATTATCCTGATTAACCGGCGCCAGGACGGCACAACAACCTAGGGGCGCGACCGGTGATAATTCGATGGGGATAAAGCCACGGGACTGCACGCTTTGTAAACAAGACAACTCGAGAGTTTTGAGCGCAAGAGGATTTATGCGACTGGGCTGAACAAAACGATTTTGTTTAAAGGTTTGTAATATCGCTGAAGGACGTTGCCGCTGTAGTCGCTCCCGCACCACCTTCAGCAATACTGAATTGAAGTCAGCTCCCGATAAATTGACCCAAGAAGTGATTATGGATTGATTTTTTTCCCGGTTAAACATAAAAAACACTTTATCCTTAAACGCTCCATGAAGAGTACCTGCTGAAAACGTACGCTATTTAATAAATAATACCCGGTTTTATTTTAATTAATAGACTCTTTCGACCCTATTGCTTTCCACACATTTCTAAGTTCATATGAATCGAAACGATTATTTTGGCAGGATTAATTAATGGTTATCTCAACATGTTACCTCACATCAACCCAACGACCACCTCTGCATGGTCCACGCTAACAACTTTAGCACAAAAATCAAAAAAGACGACGCTGCGTCAATTATTTAAGGAAGAGCCCGAACGTTTCGATCATTATAGTCTAGAAGTTGGCGACTTCTTTCTGGATTATTCTAAACAACGCATTACAGCTCCGGTAAGGCAAGTCCTGTTAGAGTTAGCCGAACAATGCGGCCTGGCTAGGGCCATTTCGGCCATGTTTAATGGAGACATCATCAACCACACCGAAGGGCGGGCCGTTTTTCACACCGCTTTACGATCCCTAGGACGGCGTCCGGCTATTACGGGTGGCGAAGATGTCTGGCCGGCTATCGAAAAAGTGTTGGATCAGATGGAAAACTTTGCTTTCAAGGTCCACAATCAAAGCTGGAGGGGATATACCGGAAAACCGATTGATACGATTGTAAATATCGGTATTGGCGGTTCTGATTTAGGAGCTGTCATGGTTTGTGAAGCGCTAAAACCCTATACCCTCCCGGGTTTAGAAACATATTTCGTCTCCAACGTGGATGGCAGTCATATCCATCAAACCTTGACCAAGATCGATGCGGAAACCACGTTATTTATCATCTCTTCCAAAACCTTCACTACGCAGGAAACCATGACCAATGCACATTCCGCCAGGAGTTGGTTTTTGGAAACCTGTGGAAATGAAAAACACATCAGCAAACACTTTGCAGCCGTTAGTACCAACGAAAAGCAGGTGCGCGAGTTCGGCATTGATCCGCAAAATATGTTTGAGTTTTGGGACTGGGTCGGTGGTCGTTATTCCATCAGCTCGGCCATCGGGCTTTCCGTCGCCTTGACGATCGGGTATTCGCGTTTTGCTGAAATGTTGGAAGGCATGTTTGCCATGGATGAACATTTTCGTACCGCACCCTGGTCGGAGAATATGCCGGTCATCATGGCCTTGACCGGCATCTGGAATATTAATTTTTTAGGAGCAAACAGCCTGGCCATTTTGCCATACGATCAGTATCTGCACCGTTTTCCAGCGTTTCTACAACAGCTGGATATGGAGAGCAATGGAAAATACGTGGACCGGGACGGTCACGAGGTCAGTTACCAAACCGGGCCTATGGTGTGGGGCGAGCCGGGAACCAACGGCCAACATTCGTTCTATCAGCTCATTCATCAGGGCACTCATCTTATACCTTGCGATTTCATTGGTATCATCCGCAGTCAAAACCCCTTGGGCAATCATCATACCTTACTCAATGCTAATCTCCTGGCGCAGTCGCAGGCATTAATGAACGGCTTGAC
>JAYRWN010000199.1:0-36698 GCA_041917975.1 Saprospiraceae bacterium
ACCATTTTAGGCCACCAGTCGGACTGATTACCCCGCTGTAAACCTGGCTCTGCAGATGGGGGAACAGGCGTGGGACGAGGACCAATATACCCTTCCTCAGTCTGATTTTGCAGGGTCCACTCTACCCATGGCTGGACTTTACTAATCAGTTCCTTATCTTTAAGAATATAAGCCAGGGGTAGTAACCCATCAATCCAATAAGGTCCACGCTCCCACGCATCGCCATCACCACCCAGCCAGCCATTACGCACTCCCATTACCTCCGGATATATTTCATCCAGGTGCCCAGATAGTCCGTTTTTCATCCGCACTAGCTGTTCTTTTAGCCAGCCCTGTGGTTCTATAGCCCCTAAAGGTAAATCCAAATAAGGCCTGGCGGCCAACGGTAAACGGTTTTGCAGCACCGGAGTCAGAGATCGTTGCCCGGTTAAGGAATGTAGCATCACGCTAAAAATTATGGTTAAAAAACGCAAAGTCATTGTTTTAAGAATTAGATTCTAAGATATATTTTTTCCTTCTCGCATAAATAAAAAAAGCCTGCCGTATGGTTATCCGGCAGGCTTTACACCTCTTCTTCTACATAATACTTTTAATCAAGCATGATCATCTTTTTGGTCAATACGGTTTCTCCACAATGTAATTGGTAGTAGAGAACTCCTTTGGTCTCCAGGTTTTGCACTTTGATCTCATGATACCCTTTAGCCCAGTCGCCCTGGTATTCGCGGATTAATCGTCCGTTAAGGTCTAAAATCCGCAGGGATGCAGGACCGGATTGAACCAACTCAAAGGCAATGGTAGTGGTCAAACCAAACGGATTCGGACGGTTCTGGTGCAGAATGGAAATTGCACTGTAAAGCGAACCGTTATCCCGGATGGTCACCTGATCAGTTTGGTGTCCCGGCTCTTGACTGACTGGCACTTTAACCCCGGTAATCACTTCGTCCATACGATCGGTGACCGGATTGGGGTTAACATTGGGACACAAATTACCCACGCCATCCTGCAGATTAAGCATGGCTATACATGAATTACGGTTACCCGCTTCATCTCTTACCCAGATTTTAACTGCTATATTTTGGCTTACCCCATTCGGAATATCGGCGCAAGTAAAGATACGCGTAGGCTGTAAACCCAGTGAGTCAAAAGAAAACACCAGGTTATTATCCGCCGTGCAATTGTCAAAACTCTTTTCATTCCAAAGAGTAGCACTCACCTGGATGGAATTAGAACCTTGCATGATGACGGTGATAATCGTCCCATCGCAGAAAGGCGTCGGCGGTTTGCAATCGCGAATGGTTATTGTATAGGTACATGTGTCAGCGTTGCCACAGCGATCCTCAGCGATTAAGCGGACCATATGCGTTCCATAACCCAAAGTTCCGTTAAAGACATTCCCCAATCCATTATGTGTTTCACTACCACCCACCAGTGAAGTCGAATAACGGTAACGGATCAGGTCCGTGCAGCGGTCAATCGCTGAACCTAAGATCCTGTTAACTTGAACTGGGGCACAATTTTCACTATAACTGCATATGGTGAGGTCACTTGGACAATCTAATGTCGGTGGCAACAGGTCCAGGATACGGATGAGCTGGTGGTACTCCATATAGCCGTCGCCGTTATCCTTCAGACAACGCACCACGCAGGGGCGCTCAGCACTGGCTATTTCGCGATCATCCACGATCACATCCGGACGGCGATGGACTTCATCCGGGTCATAAACACACCAGTTGATCACTTTCCAGCGCCGGAGAATAGCTTGGCAACCGGTGACAGCGTCCGGTAATATTTCGTCTTCATAACTGATCCCAATGATTTCACAGTCGTCATCGGTCACCTGTGGCCGGCTGGCTGGGCCATCCGGTGTTAAATCATTGTTTAATTCGCAATAGAATATTACGTCGGCCGGGAAACACACTTCATAATCGCTCCGCGCCAACACCTCCAAACGCTGTGAACATGTAGTTATATTGCGGCATTTATCCCAGGCGGTCCAGGTCTTGGTGACCGTGCCGGTGCCACATTCATTGCGCAGATCATCTACTTTTGAAACATAAAATGTATCCAAACTGCAATTATCCGTAAATTCCGGGTCCACCAAATAATCATCCGGATCTAAACGTCCAGGGCGATCATAATGGTCTAACAATAACCACACGCGGCAATAAATCGGTTGCCAGGCTTCATCGTATGGAAGTCTGATCTTGCCCGGATCATTGCGACATTCTCCGGATTGCCAAAGTTGTGCATAAGGCCCACCGTAATAGCCGTGTGGCACACCATTCCAGGGGATTTCTACACAGAATTTATCAGAAAATACCGCTGCGGCACAATAAGAAGATAACAAATCGCTACCCTCCACACATACATCTTGTGCGGTTGGGCCGCTGGCACCCGTCCAGTTATAGACAGATGTACTGTTGTTATATCTCAATAAGACTGTGCCTTGCAACGGTACCCCATCACAATAGACCATTACCGGATCAGGAACTATGCATACCGGAGGATTTTTATCCACTTTCTCCACCGTCACCATACAATCGTTGTAATAAGGATTCGCCAGGAAACGCTTCCAGAGTATACCCGAAGTAAGCAGATTGGTCAAACTCTCTTCGTGCGTAACAAAATCAAATAATTCAGGGTATTTGCCCAGGTTTGCAAATAACTTGGCTTTTAGCGCTGGATTATTAGAATAACACAGGAAGGCATAATAACCCAACAAGAGCGACCCGGCATTCGTCAACTCCAAGCGGGTGGGTGCGGGCGACTTGGCTGACTTAACCATCAGCAGGGTATTATTCATGGCGGGTTTTTGAATGGTTCCGGCAGTAAAGACATCCAGTCCTCCGGTTAAAATTTCTATTTCGCGTTCCTCCCGCAATTCATCCAGGATCTCCTCCCCTAACAAGGAAGGCATATCCAGACAAAAGATTCCTTCCCCATTTAAGCTCAGTTCTTCCAGGGGGTTCTCGCAACTATTCGTCAAGAAATAAGTCAGATATTCATCCAGACTATCCAAGGGAATATCACCGCCCAACAGACCTTCCAAAGTCATATCCAGGGCATCAAAATCAAAGTGCCCCAGTTGTTCCAGTACCCGCACGATTAATGATCTTATCTGTTCCACGCCTGCGCTTAGTGTTATATCATCACATTGAATGGGTGGATAAAATTTAGCGCCGGCAGTTAAACTGTCGTAATAATAAATATAGTTGCAACGGTAGCTCCCAAAACGCAGCAGTGGCGCTCTAAACCAATTGTACCATTGGTGTTCACTACCTTTGAAGCGGTGGGCATCATAAACCGGAAAATCAAAGGCTTCGTAGACCCTCAAGACCACTTGTTCCGTGCCACAATCATTGACATCTATATAATCTTCAAATACATAAAGGTCAATCCACTCATCAATAAGTTTATTGATATACGTCTGTTTATCTGCCGGAGTAAGACCTAAAAAGCTACCAATGAATTGGGTGCAGGTGTCTAAATAAATTTGCCAGTGGTTGCGCCAAAAGGTAATATCTTCCATCCGGGCCACGGCAAAATGTACATCATCACAATTATCATGACTGCCGTCGTCCAGATCTTTGGCGGCTATCCTGGTCCAGCAACTGCGCGCATCCAACACCACCTGGGTGTGCTGATCACACACCGGTATCGGCGGAGTGCGGTCCGTAGAAATTACCGTCTGACAGATGGACGTAGAGTTACCACATGGATCAAACACGGTGTATTTAATTTGAATGAACGGATCGCGGAATAAAAACCCGGTGGTGGGCACAAAGATCTCTTCGGTTTTTCCAAAGGATATGTGTCCGGCATGAGCCACTAAGTTTTCCGGTTTATCAGGGTTTGGATAGACCACTTCATACAATACTTTAAATTTGCTTAAGGCATCCAACGGATTTCCTTTGGTAGCTTTAAGGGTGCAGTCATTATAGATGGTCGGCCATTTTAGAGTCACTTTAGCTTTACACTCGTGGGGACTCACATAAACATCCTGAATAGGTGGAAATTCCTTGGAGAAAAACACCACCGGTGCAGAAGTATCCACGATTTTTATCCACTGGACACAAGTGTCTGCCATACCGGTGCACCAATCTTTAAAATTCCAGATCCGGCGAATTTTATAACTGCTGCCACAGGTCGGGAACACCCAATCCTCATAGTCAATCACCAAACGACATAGGACGTTGGTTGGCCAGGCAAAGATGGTATCTCCTTCATCAATCAATCCTAGCGGGTCAACTAAACCTACTGAATTACCAAAATCATCAATAATCGGCTTGGGATGTGCATAACCCTGAGCGTCGATATCGGCGTACTTTGGGTCCCACAATAATGCATTAGGCCTGCCGTCTTTCACTTTACTGACACAGCATTCAATCATCGTATCCCTGGGACAGGCGATGGAGTCCACCGGTAATTTTTCAATGGTTATTGTTTGCGTACAGGTAGCTGAATTCCCCCACACGTCCCGGGTGATAATATCCCGCGTATAATAACCAATTATTTCAGGGTCATCACAGTCTGCCTCCGTCCAGTTTTCCCTGACTACGGTTATCTTGGCTGGATATTTTCCGCAATTATCCTGGGTATTACTCAGTTCTTCAGCCGTGGGCAATCCATTAAATTCAAAACAATTGACCGTGGTGTCACGACACAATACCTCCGGGGCCATTTTGTCTTCAATCTTTATATAACCCCAGCAGGAATTATTTTTGGTCCGGTCGGTCACGGTTATTTTTAGGTTTTTTCCCACTAAATCGATACCGATGCTGTCCGGACCATATAATTTGGCAAAATTGGTATTGGGGTAAGCAATACTCACCGCGTATCTTGCCGTATCATATGGACTGGCGCAGGCGCTAAGGACTTCATGAGCATAAATCCGTCTGCCGCAGGTCGGGCCTACCGAAGCATTTATCTGATACTGGCAAATAAAGTCGCATTCATTAGGAGCAGGCACTGCCGCCACCGTAAAAGGGAAGGTGGCCAAATCCGTGGATAATAACAGGACTACCACGGTCAGACATCCGTCCGGGGCAGTACTGGTTATTTTATGTTTGCGCAATTGGTCGTAAGAACTGCCATCTACGTAGGAGTCAAATAGCAGGTTAGGGTTATTGACCATATCCGCCTGGCTGACTATGCGTCCTCCGTTACAATTGGATGAATTAAGGGCTACCGCACCGCCACCATTTAATATGATTAAACGGCCAGTTACAAACCGGTCATTGGGATAACCAATCCGATAATCCCGATCAAACTCCAACTCTACAAAACCTCCGGATTGTGCGGGTCTTAAATGGGTTACCGATTCACAATGATATTGTCCGGGATTTACGCCCGTTCCAAATTGATCCATGCAGGAGCCACTGGTAAATACGCTCCGGAAATCCTCATACTTACCGATCGTATATACTTTACTGGTACATAAGGGGGCAAGCGGTAACTGACTCGACAGAGTCAGGGGTAACAAAAACAAGCTGAGCCAAAAAGGCATAGCTAGCGCTCTACGTGTAAAATTCGCAGTTATCATGAGACCTTAGTTAATTTTCTTAGTTAGTCGTAAATAAGTGGATAACAATAGCAAAACATATTATACACTTATTTAATGCAAAATTATATTATAAAAATAATCTATATATACCCGGAATAGTATAAATATAACATTATTAAATAATGTTATTTGTTTTTAATTATTTGATTATTAGATTTTTAATAAAAATAGCAATGGCGGCCCTAAAAAAATAGAAAAGGGCATTGCTATTATACATTATAATAAAATACTGATTGTAATTACAATAAAATCAAATGATTAATAGCCCTTTTCCTCTTTGGAGGCCGCCAGCAATTGCAGTTAACTTATTATTTTTTGTAATTAATTACCATTGTTCACCCACTTCTGAACTATAACTTACAGCCGGATGACCACGGTAAGTAGAATTATAAATGCCTCACTGCGTGTTCAGGCGATACTTTTGGCCGCTTACTGAGAATAACCCATGTATTATTCTGGTATACAGGGCAGCCCGGCTTTAGAAAGCACGGGGGCGTTTGTGCGCGCGGTGGGTTTGAACTTGTGACAGGAATGGAGCCGTGCAAGAGGTCACGGAAATTTATAAGTATGGGTCAGTTGATCACCTAGCCCAATTATCTCAATCATAGGGCTAAACTAAGCCCGAACTAAATTTTTCTAAGTCTGGAAAAATTTATCAGCTTGACCTTATTTTAAAGGTGATCGGTTGTTTAAATTTTACCCGAATAGCCTCACCAGCTTCATTTTGCCCGGGTGTGAATTTAGGAAAGCTGCGAATTAAACGGATGGCTTCGGCGGCACATCCGCCGCCAATGTCATTCCGAGCTTCAACCGTAGAAACGCTTCCATCCTTTTCGACGACAAAAGTGATGACCACGGTGCCTTCAAGTTTTGCATTTTTAGCTTCCTGTGGGTAATTTAGGTTTCTTTTTAAGAATTGTTCTATTCTGGCTTCAGTGCAATGGTATTGTTTATCAGGATTTTTTTGATTGCATTCCTTGAAAGCCGGCTGTCGGGCCACTTTCTCATAGTCTTCATCGCGCGATGCTGCCCGCGGAGAAGCTGGAGTTGCCTGTATATCTGTACTGGAATTAGCAGGCTTGGAACCTTCAGGGCGGGATGACGGATTTGTTCTGGTTGGTCTGTCTGCCGGCTTGCTCGGCTTGGGCGTTTCAATGATTTTTACCTTGGTATCAGCCGCAATGGTATCCAGAGTAATCACGTATTTCAGTGCATCCACCTTTAACATGGCCAATTCTGCATATTTTCCGCCACTAAAGTCCACTAAATAATCCTCATACCCTTCCACAGATTTAGACTGATTGGCCTTAAGCCATTGCTGTTCATCCAGAGTATCCAAAACTAAGGCGGCTAGTTTAGCTTCCTTAGTGTCTGGATACGCTTTGATATAATCACGCAATTCCCGGGGAATCCGCCGGCTTAATATGGGTTGCAGATGAGATTCATCATCTGTGATATCTAATAATAGCGGTTCTTGTTTAAGAAAATAATACCCTGCGGCTAATCCAAAAAAGACTAACAAGACCACCGGTATTAAGACACCTATTTTTTTAAAACGTTTATTTTGGCCAGTTCCCCGGGCAGCTGATTCAGATCCATCATGATGGACCACGCGCACTGTATCGGCAGTGATCATTTCCCAGGCTAAAGCGGAAGCTTTAAATTCTTCATGCTGCACTTTTACTGCCTCAGTAATGATCTCAATGTTTTCCCGCAAAACTTCGTTCCGCCGGCGTTCAACGCCGTCTTTGATTTCAACGATCGAAATTTTTAGGACCAACGGGTTTTTACCAAGATTTAAAGGGGTAACAAAAAACCTCCATTCGGTGGTGGTCTGAGGATCAATAAACTGCACCGTATCATGCAAAGTGGTAATCTTAAAGTTAGCCTGGCCGTTGGGGTCCAACAACTCCACCCCCATGACATCCGAAATGCGTAAGTCTTTTAAGACGTCCCCGGGCACCAGTTGGATGTCCTTGAGGATTCGTTCACGGTCAAAATCCAGACGAACCAGGCATTCTGTTTCCACATTGACCTGCATCGTTTTCGGGATACGATAAAAAACTTCGCCATTATGGACATCCGGTATTAGTTGCTCCGCATCCTCGGAAAATTCCTGGAGGTCAGCTTTTTTAATGGAATTAATTAACAGTAACAAGCCTTGTCTGATCCGGTTAAACTCTATGGTGGCGTTGGTTTGATCGAGAGTGCCCAGGATTAACTGTTTGTTCGTTTCCTTGTACCTGCCTTCCAGAAGCAAAAATTCTTCGTAAATTTTTGCACCAGAATTTAAAGTCTTACGCAGCTCGGCTAAGGTTAAATCAATACCCTTGGCCAGCAGGTTTTTGAGTTCTTTTATTATCGAAGACAAAGATTTCACGGTAGCACTATTTCATTTAATGCACTTAAGGTAATAATTACCGGACACTTTATCTATTATAGTGTCACCGTAGTGTAGCCTGTTCCTCTAAAACCCTAAAAACTCCCTTTCTAAGCAAAGAGGTTTATCTTTAAGATGATCATCACCCCATTAACCTCCAGAACAGGTCAACTACCCTTGTCCCATGCGGTGCCATTCTGAATAAACTCTTAAAGGCGTCCTGCTTTCTGCACCTTAACCGTTGAATGATGGAATGGGCTGGTGAATTTTAAGAAATAAATGCCTGGAGGTAAATGCTGTACAACTTTTATTTCTTTCCAAGCTATAAAATCTACATGTTGAACCAGCTGACCCTGTAAATTATAAACCGCCACATGACCCGGAATCCAGGATTGAGGCACATCCACTGTTAACACATCAGTAAATGGATTTGGAAAAATGCGGGGAGTATTGGTCGTCTGTTCCTCCACCGCAGTAGTGTTACAAACGGAGGAACTATTTAGCGTCAAGGTCGTCCAGGTATTCTTGGCGTTGGCAAGGGTAGATTTTAAAGTACTTACGACCGGCCAGGGCCTGGAGGTTAATACTGGTGCTTCTTTGGAAGTTTCCGGTAGATAATTATACGCTTCACAATTGGATAGCAAATCGGCATTTTGACGAATCAGTACTATGGGTCCATCAATGGTCTTTGACCCAGCCAAAACACTATATCCTGAACTGGTTAATGAATATCCACCCAGACTGATACTGCCCGTACGATAAAAGCTCAATCCCTTCAACAAATCGCCATTTTCACTTAGTTTATATAACCCTCCCCAACTATCTATGAGCAATATGGATTTATTCAATCCCCCAATACCGCGGAGAAAATGGCTCGGAAATTTTATTGACCAATTCACTTTAAAGTTTGGATCTATTTTTACCAACTGAGTGTAAGGAGGATTATTATTATCCATTCCCAAATAATATTGGCCCTGGTGAATACAAAAAGCAGAAGTGTGTTGATGGCCCGGTTGACTAATTACCAGGTTTTTGTCAATCGAAAAATCCGCATGGAGAGTACTGATAAATACATCGGCATTTTTATCCTGGCTGAATGCAGTGGTCACTCCGGATACCAAATAATTTGTACCATCGCTGAGGATGTTTTTAGGCACGTCCATTTCTTCTCCACCAAAAGTAACTATTTTATCATCTGCATCGGTGCCGTTGATGTTCACGGCTAAAACGGCACAACCTGAGTTCCTTTCATCGGCATACCCTAAAATAATTATGTTTTTATTATTTTCAATAAAGTCAACAAACTTAATTTCACCAACAGCAGTAGAACCTCCAACACTTTTATTCCACAGAATATCACCTTGTTCGTTAAATTTAGTTAACAATATTTTAGCCGACGGATTTTGTGCATTTTCATAGATGTTGCCCCCCGCCAAATAATTGCCGTCACTTAACTTAATGATCCGGGAAAAATCCGTATATCTATCGGGTTCCTTAACTTGTTTGCCCCAGGTCCACTGGCCGTTTTTATCTATGCTGGCTATAAATGCCACGGATTGAGTTGCTGTAGCTTGGATGGCTCCGCTAAAAATGAAGCCTTGATCTTTATTATCTATGACTGCCTGGGCATATGTGGGAACCGTAAAATTCACCTCGAAATGCCTGTTTTGAGAAAAAATTGCGGTAGAATACAAAGAAAGTATAATGATTATCTGATAGATACAATTTGGCTTTTGCATACACATACTCCAGTTAAATTTTGATAATTATCTGTTGATATTGCGTGGTCCTGGTGGATAGTTTTATAAGATAAATACCCGGGGTCAGGAAAGATAAATCCAGGGATTGATTTACCCTCTGTTCCACTAAAGAGAAAAACAATAACTTTCCGGCCAGGTTATATAGAGATAATTGAATATCCTCATTGAAGTAACCTTTATTTATTACATTGACATTACTACTAATGGGATTAGGAAAAAGTTCAAAGTATCCGGATTGCCCAGGATAAAAAATTGCAGTACTTGTTTCTGCTGGTAAAATAACTTCACCGGTTTTAGAACAGCCCTCCTGATCAGTCACCGTGACTTCATACGTTCCGGTCGCCAAATTAGTGATAACACTGGTGGTCTGAGAATTATTCCAGGTGAACCGGTATGGCGCGTATCCACCGGATACCATACACTGGATCTGGCCATTTTTGATATCTGCTTTACTGGGTTTTTTAATGTCAAAAATTATTTTTAAGCTGTCTGGGTTAATTAAATCAATCACATTAGATTCTTTTTCACAACCATTATTATCAACAATCAATACGGAATACATATTCTCACCCAATTGATTGATGGTACTGGTGGTCTTATTATTATTCCAAATAAATCGGTATGGTCTGGTGCCCCCGGATGGAATCACACTGATCATGCCATTTTTCTGATTATGACAAGTTATTACAGTTGTCCTGAGCGTATAACTCAATGAATCCGGTTCAAGAATAGAAATATTGGTTGAGTCATTACATCCCTGACCATCGGTCGCCGTGACTGAATAAATCCCTTTTTTTAATTTAGTTCTCACTCTTTGCCGGTTACCATCCGACCATAAATAAGATACTGTACCGGTATTGCCGTTTACGTCCAGAATTATTTCTCCGTCATTGGCTTTATAACAGGTGATGTTACTGCTGTCTTTACTAATTTTTAAGGGCTCCGTCTGATCAATGGTAAACATATTGGTAGAGGAACAACCTTGCTGATCTGTGACCGTCACTTGATAATTTCCCGCCGCAGCTTTAAGTACGGAGGTAGTTTGTCCATTAGACCAAAGATAACGGTAAGGGCTGGTCCCATTTAACCCGGTAATCTCTATTTCGCCATTAGCACTATTAGCGCAGGTAGGTAATTTTGTATTTAATAGTTCTAATTCCAAAGCATCCGGTTGATGGATGCTAGTACCTGCGCTGACTTCACTGCCTCCGGCGCCATCGGCGATGGTCACTTCATAATCACCGGCGCCTAAACCCACTATTTTGGCGGTGGTTCCCCCATTGGACCAGCGGATGGTAAATGGTCCGACTCCGCCGGAAAATAACACTTCTGCCGTGCCGTTCTTTAATCCAAAACAACTCACATCCTGGGTAGTAACCGAAGCAATATTGACCGGCGGAATGGTGCGTCGGGTTAAGGCAAGGAGCAGGGTGCGATCATCATCGCTATTACCCGCTGCATTGCCGATCAAACCACTGACAGAAAAGGTGCAGGCTATATTGCCGTCTGCCGGAGCCTTCCATCCGAAACTCCAGATTGAGACATTATCCGGAAAAAATTTGGCCGCGGCATGGGATAAATAATTCCTGCCCCCGGAGGTGGTGAGCTCCGTTTCCCGTGAAGGTAAAATTTCTCCCACATTTTGTCCGGCGGAATTTAACACCGACAGCTGAAAACCGGCACTGGGTTTGGTAGTTACTCTCCCGGGAATGAGAATAGTAGAAGATAAAATGACTTGTAACGAATAAGTCTGACCAGGAACTAAAATATCCGGTAAACCCATCAATTCTAAGGTGCAATCCCAATTATTCCGCTGCACATGGCAAGCGGAACAATTACCCCGGTCCCAGCTTGAACCGGAATATCCTCCAGCCAAATTGTTTGAATTGCCACCGGCGATGATGGTGAGAAGAATTAAACCTGCAATGAATAATAGATGGTGGTATTTCATGGGAATGTTTTTTAGTAAGAAAAACTAATTGGCTTACTCCTTTTTTGACTTCCATCAGAAAAAATACAATGCACGACATAGGTATATTGGGTACCTGATTTTATTTTAAAGTCCCGGTAATTTTTCACTTGATTATTTAATTCAGCTAATTTTTCATAACGCTGATGGTTTACGGCCCGGACGATTTCTGTTTTTATCACCTGTTCATGACTGTTCCATTGGATATAAATATGATCCTCGTGTTTTTTCCCAATTACCGTAGGAAGAAATTCATCCTCAAGATCAGGAATAAAACTCACCGGTGGGGTCTCCACCGTATAACCCTGGAAATCATGGTAACGCACATAATAGCTACAGGTATCATGCATTACACTGCAATCGGTATAATGATTGGCAGGTGCGACGAGATAAGTCAACGAATCAATTTGCGCAGGTGAAGTGCTGCGCCAGATGGAAAAACCGCTGACGCCGTCAACGTTTGTGCCCACTGGATTAAACCACACTAAATGCCGGCACCCACCATTTTCGATGATCTGCAAGCTTGGTTTATAAGTAATGACCGGACGATGCGGGCGCAGGTAAATAGGCTGATCTTGATTACTTTCCGTGTAACTGTCATTGATGGTGCGCACCAGATAAGTGTAAGTTTCCAAGGGAGCTAGGAAGGAGGTGTCTACAAATTCCTGTACGGCTCGCGCCGTATCCAGAGGAAGAAATGAAATCAGCACCTCCGGGTCCCCTCCTGACAAATAGCGATAAATGCGAAAACCGAGGGTATAAGGATCTTGATTTACCCAGTCTAAGCGGATGGTATTTCCATCATTAAATCCATGCAATTCACCCGGAGGTAAAGGAATTTCGACGAATTTACTCAGGCCAAATTTTCTGATGCTGACAGATAATTCTCCGTGAATATCCCGGGCTCCGATAAAATAATGATAAGCTTCCCCAGCGAGCGGTACGGCATCTTCATAAGTTTTTATGGCGGGATTTAATTCCATAATTTTATGATAACCTTGCTCAGCCTGTGTACTGCGAAAAATGAGTAGATTAGTTACTCGCTCGGCATTA
This sequence comes from Saprospiraceae bacterium, assembly GCA_041917975.1. Lineage (GTDB taxonomy): Bacteria > Bacteroidota > Bacteroidia > Chitinophagales > Saprospiraceae > JAYRWN01. Next base: position 12,726 of record JAYRWN010000199.1, read on the forward strand.
GCAATTTCCCAGGATAATTTAATAGCCCGCCGATCAGTCAATCCGCTGACTTGAAAATTAATGACTTGCGGGGCATTGAGTTGAGTAAAATTATCCGTTGTGATCACCGGTGAAGCAGCATAAACATTGCCCATCCAATCAATGGGCTGAATATAATAGTGGTAAATCAGTGGATCAGCAGAGATGACGGTATCCCTAATTTGCAGAAAAGCAGTGTCTTTTTGATAAAATACTGTTGAGAAAGCCTTTACTTCGAGGAAAGATGTTTGCTGTGTTTCTTTGCGAAATACTTTTGCAGAAGCTAACATTTGGTCCTTAACATACCAAGTCAAATGAATGATTTTTCCATCGGTCCCTGTACTAAAAGGCTTGATTTGTAAGGCGGTAAGTGTGGGTCTGGTAAGATTATAAATTTGACCCGCAGATGTGGTTACTTTTATGGCACTGATGTTTTGCTCATTCGGGAGAGGAACATGTAGCGCTAAACCAGCAGCAATCAACACCGGGGGAAATTGGGGAAACAGGCTTGGTCCTAAATCACGGTTTTTTTTAAAATGTGTCCAGAATTCATTTAAACTTTCCTCAGAGCGTATATTTAAATGGGGGTATAATTTTGCTGCGGCAAAATATCTATTTTTGAACTCCAGGGAATCCTGTGGGTATGATCTTTCTGGTGGAGTGAATTTAGTTTTACCACCTGAAATTTCAATAAAATCTATTAAGGAGTCTGCTGGATACAATAACAACACGTGTTGTGGTCCCCAGGAAGCTCTAAGCTGGAGAGATTGTCCCTCCAGGTCGTGAGTTAATATACCTATTACAACCATGAATCCGGTTAATATACTTAGTCGCATATTAGTTGCATATATTAGTTGCATTTGAAAATCCAGGACAACCACCACCAAATGAAAAAGATAAATCAAATCCGGAGGTACCCCCGCTGCCAGAAATTTTACAGGTTTTTTCAAGCGTCCCGATGGATTCACCTAAACATTTAAATTCAGCCACCAGGGATTGGGTTCCACAAGCTGAAAAATTAAATCCGCTGTTCCCCGTTTCTGCGCTGATCCCAACCACACCGTTTATACCCAAACAAAATGAACAGCCAACTCCACCAACGGTGGCCGTTGCTTTGGCTACAACTTTCGCAATGGCATCCGCCTCAATGATTACATTCAATGATTTAAAATCAAAAAGGCCACTGGCTTGTACTACTGCAGAGGCATCAATCGAAAATACACCTAAATCCACTCCTTCATCCAACAGAGTTTTCTTGGCAATTAAACCTATACCGTAGAATTGATTGGGAATATTTTTTTGGTTAATACTAAAGCTGTTCAATTGGGTTTTGATACCTGGGTACAACTGGGAGGTGGACCCAATTAAAAGAGCTGCATCGACTTTACCAATGGGCGGTAAAAACATCGGCCCTGAACCCCAGAAAACAAAACCCGAAGGGTCAATACGCACACTTGCCTCAATTTTATCAAAGGATAGCGGAGTAATTCCAAATGATTCCGTAGTTAAGTTTCCGGTAAATGCTTTATCCTGAAAATTATAGGTCAAAGCCAGGTTACCAAAAGGTGTAGAAATATTATCCACCTGGATTTGGCTGGGGTTGGGCATGGTCATGCTGCCGGTTACTTCAAAGGTACATTGTTTACCGGGGTCGGCTGTTAAACCTGAGTACCCACTAAAATAGCCGCTAAAATTGAGGTAATCCCATTTCTGCATACCACTATTTACAGCTATTTTCCCTTTAACTATTTTAAAACCCTGATTTCCGTTCAGGACGATGAGCGGTTCGTTAACCATGGTTAATTCCGCTTTGCTGGGCGAGCGTTCAAATTTAATGGAGGCTATTTCAAAAGAGGGAGCGCCTGCTCCGGCATGTTCTTTTACCACCATTTTACCTGGTGCTATTAAACCTGCATCGGAAAGTGTCACGCCTTGGCCGGCATAATAATAATTGACGTGTCCCGGCAGGTTTAAAAGATCCAGGGTAATGGCTTGTATTTTTTTAACCAATACATTATTCTCCCGGCTGATCATAAAATCGGCTTTACGCGCACCGATACCCGGTAACATTAAATCCATTTGTCCATAAACCTGAATATTATCGGTACCTGGTGATACGCCATTATCAGCTAACTGATACGGGAAAAAATTGTGCAGGATAAATTTTTGGTTTTCTGCCAATAATAAAGTGGACGAAAAATTATCCGAGGTGAGCAGGATATTTTTAAACTGAATTTCTTTATCAAACCCCGGTAATTTTTCTAAATGCCCGGCAATCCCCCCAGGTCCGCTGATGACGAGAGACCACATTTTATTATAGGAATCGTAATCCAGGAAGGCTTTACCATCCGGATGGGGAAAAAATTTAGCCACGCCCCCCAGATTGAATTCTTGGACATTACTATTGGCAATAATTTTATCCGGCGTAATGGTTATATTCTTTAAGTTCACCTGCATGAAGCCGGTATTTAGTGCTCCTTCCGTTATATTTAGTCCGCCTTGTTTTAAATCAAAGGTGAAATTGGCTGTGCTTTTAAATTGCCATTTACCTAAATTAAATTGTAATAAACTGCCTTGCGCAGGAAATTTAACCTCGTTAGGAGAAATAAGAAGATGGCCCAGGGCGATATTAAGGTCTGCCGGTTGCATATCCGGTATATTGGTATGCAGATAGGTATTTATTTTTAACCCATCTTTAGTTATTAAGGCTCCATTTAATGGTGAGGAGGCTGAAAATGATCCCAATTTAAATTTTAGTTCCTGCGGCTTGAATTCTACCAAAATTAATTGTCCCGATTTTTGTGGTCCACTCCCTGAGCCGGTGAGATAAAAATTTTTGGCCGGCCAGGGTACACTGGTTAATACCCGGCAGGAAAAACCCTGCGTGTTTTCGGTCAAATAAAATTTTCCGGTCAGATCAAACTCCGTTTTAAAATTATACAGTGCTAATTCCGGTAAGCCATAAACTGCTCCCTGGCCGTCGGCAATTTTATTAACGGTAATTTTAGACGGGAAATTTGGATTGGGTACACTGGTGATATTTACCTCATATTGCTTAAATAAGGTGGCTGGGAATGCGGACACATCGCTGTTGAATATATTTTCCTTTGGAACCAGAATTTTTTTAACGTTATCATTAATCATCCTCAACTTGGTGAAAGGAATACGCAAATTGGCATCTGTTACAAAATTTTCATTGCTTGCTAATTGTACCAGTGCCCCGGACAACTCATAGTCCTGCCCGACCGGAGTAAGTTTTTCGACCTCCACTTTAAAACCCCAGATAGCAGGGATCTTGGCCAGTGCATGCACAGATAAATTAAAATCAACCAGGAAAGGAAGCAGTGTATTATTGACCGGATCCTTTTGTGGATAAGTAGTCAACCATTTTTCAACTCCTAAATAGGTTTTGTCGGGCTCATTGGTCTTGACGCATTTAATTAACACCTTTGTACCAAAAGGAACTCCTTTTAAGAGGTACATTCCATTGGCATCACTGAATGTCTCCACGGTAAGCAACCCGGCGTTACTGCTGGAGCCTAATTCACAATAAATCCGCGCCCCGGATAAGGACAAATTATTAGCGGTGACGGTTCCTTTAATTTCACAACCGGTTTCAACATAAATGGTATAATTCATGGCCTTATTACTCACCGGTATGATCAGGAAAGTATCCACGGGAACAAAACCGGGCGCTTCCACATGCACCGGAAACTCCGTACCACCGGCCGAAAATTCAAACAATTTTTGACCTTTAGCATCTGTAATTCCTGAAATGCCACCTAATTCTATTTTAGCTTGGGTTACCGGGCCGTCAAATGATTGAACAGTAATTAAGGCCCGGTGTTTTTTGCTTTTCAACGTAAAGACACCCAAATCCAAAGGGGGTTTCTTATAATTGGAAGCAGATGTGTTAACTACAAAAGTATCCGGTAGAATAGCATTATCCACCGGTAAAATAATTAACTGTGCCGTGGATAATGCTTCGGCCCGAAATTGAAAAGTACTGGTGATAACAAATAAATTTTCAAAACCGGCTGTTCCATAATAAGTTTTAGCCAGGGCACCATCCCCAATTTTTACCCAGGCTTCCACCGGCTGGTGATTTTCATCTTCAACCTTTCCGCGCACCAAACCTAAAGGTTCCATCGCTAAGGATAAATCAATCACCTCTCCCCAGATAGGCACCGGTTTGGGCAATGAATCATCTTTTGGTTTGGAAAGTTTTTTTTGCTTGGGATCATTAAATTCCGAGGTTAATGAAAAGTTCCGTTTCACCGTCTTGTAACCTTCCTTGCTGATAGTGAAATCATATTTCGGGCCGGTTATGCTCTGGTTTTTTCCCTCTGATTTTTCTTCCGGTGCAAAGGCGTTGATCCAGAAAAATCCATTGGATCCGGTCACCGCTTGCAGATATTTTTTACCCTCCTTGGTATCGACCGCACATTTGACCATCACGCCGGGTAATTCCACCGCATCCTGTTCGCCGATATCGCGAAAGACGCCGGTGAAGGCCGGCGTATCCGGACTAAGAATAATTTTCTGAGTGAAGGATAAATAGTTATACTCACTATTATAAGTCAGTCCACCGGCTGGTGGGGATTGAAATTTTACGGCTTTATCCAGGTAAGAGAACTTGCCTATTGATTCATGGGTAGTTCCCGTTTGGATGATGTGATGATCGTAAAAATCAATTTTTGAACGGACCAGATTGTGGAAATTATATTTTCCCCCGGCACCAGTCACCCCCTTTGCAACCAGCGTTGCTCCCGATCCGGCGAGTGCAGCATTTAATCCATCCCCTTCATCGGCGGGAGCAGCGGGAGCGCCCACATTAGAGCGTAAGGCATTAAGCTTTACATTAGGTATGCCCTGTTGCTGGCCGGCTTGCTGTTGCCTGACCTGGTCTGATTGCACAGTTACCTCCAGGGCATATGCTTTTACCAGGGAGGTAAGTGTGCCCAGGTCGGTTTGAGTTCCGGGCAGGATGATGATGTCCTGATCAGGGCTGCAATAATAGGGGTTATCTACCACCAACCTGAGCACCACCATTCCGAAGTCGGCAGATAAAAATGGGGCGTTAAAATCACAATTAGCCAAATTGACCACCTGTTTTAATTGTTCAAATCTTTCAGTGTCCCACAGGTTTTCCCCACCACCTTGTTTGGTAGTAATGGTTGTATTTGGATTAAAGTCAAACGAAGGTTGGCTCTGTCCTTTTTGCAGGTTATAAATACTGCCAGGGGTAAACAGATCATTCCCAATGGGTTGTTTATTTTTTTCCTCGCATTGCCATTCTCCAATCTTAGTTTTCGTTTGATCAATTGTGGATGCGTAATTAAATTTATTGACCAGGTAGCCCAGGGAATCTTCCAGATGAAATTCCAATTCAAATTCACCCTGATCATTAGTCACCCCAGTCGCAATATCTTTGCCAATGGGCAATTTGAAGGTGTTTTGGTAGTTTGTGGCATCTACAAAATCTCCTTCACCTTTTATCACATAATATGGATTGCCAGGTGGTAATAAGGTATTGTTATTTTTGGCTGGATCGGAAAAACCATTTGCTTTGATGACCATTTGGATGCGCAAGTGTACCGTGGTGTTTGCTAATGGATTACCCCCGGCAGCACTGATGGAATAATTATTTTTTAATTGATCCTTTGATTTTTTGTCGGCTGACTGGCTGCCTGTTGCAGGCCCAAATGGAATTTGATTAGCCAGAAGATAATTAATGTCCTGGTTATATACCGCACTTTGTTTTCCGGGCTCCGGGTTTAGGAAAGAGGCATAAGGCACTGACAGGGACGGTTCAACATTATATTCGCTACCCTTATTGGACACCACCTCAGTTTGGGGATATTTATACATTAAACGGCCTTTGACTTTGGTATCCGTCAATTTTTTCTGGGCTTCTTTTTCTTTGTTGCTGTCCTCGCCAGGGTTTGTTCCTAAACCATAAATAAAGGTACATATCTCACTTTGACCATCGTTTTCGATACCCACCTTATGATTTTTATCTTCGGCAATGACAGTCCAGGCATACAGCTGACCTGGTTCCAGAAAACCGAGTTTATCGGTGGGTAGCAGGGTATAAAAATTATTAAATAAAGCGCCTTTTAGAATAAATTCTCCTACGCCGGCATCACGAGCTGCGGCAATGGCATCGTTGGGATTTTGGCCGGCGAATACTTTTACCAGGTAAAAATCATAAATAAACAGCGCAGGGCCGCTGTTGCCCACTGGCGGTGTCCATTGAAAAGTAGGAAGTAGTCCGGTGGTGTTATCTACTGGCATATTGCAGGGGTTGATAAGGGCCGGAGGATTAATATAAATAACCGGAATAGTGGCACATCCTAAAGGTGCACCGGAGGATAACGGCATGCCGGTTAAGTAATCCTGAGCTTGGACACAGATGGTATACATCCCCTCCGGTAAATACCCTGTATTTAATATTTTTTTAGTTAATTCCTGCGGCCCTTGGATGTCCACATGGTTTTGATCCAAAAATTGCCGGGAGGGGTCAGTAGCCAAAATATTCAAAAAACCGCCGGCCGGCAATACAATGGGCTGTGGGGGCAAATAAGGCTCGGTGGTATAGATATGCAATCCATTATCTCCGTCAATGCTGCCGATTAATTTGATTTGCTGAATTTGATTGGAATTATTTTTCAGAGAAATGATCAGCTTTCCTTTATAATCGTACACGTAGGGGGCATAGGGTGGCGGTATGAGGACACTGACGGTTACTGTATTCTGCGCCTGCAAGAGGAAGGCCATCAGGTTAAAGAAAAGTAAACCGAGGAGTCGTGAGCGGAATTTTTCCATCTTATTTGCGCTTAAAAAGTTGTTTGGAAAATTGAAAAGTATACCCGGTGCGGAACCTCCATTCATTAAAAGCTGGATTTAGCGCCGAACCCTGGGTGGAGGGTTGATTGGATAACCACTGGATACCCAGATGAATAATTTGATTTTTTACTACCGGCACACTTAGTTGCAGGAAAGATTGCCAGGTAGAACTGGTTTCGGCCGTGGAAAAATCATTGCGAAAATATACCAGTTGACCCTGCAGAGAGGTATTGATACGCGGTATACTTTTACCCAACTGTAATTGACCGCCGAGAGAATTAAAACGATAAAAGCCGGCGTCATTGTGGTGATAAAAAATGCCCCACCCTGCATTTAGATTTTGGTGTGAAAAACTGAGGTTATGACTGCCGTTGAACTGCAAAGATTTTAAATCGACCGGCGCAAAGATTTCACGGCGCAGATCAGCGAGTTCATTGTAATTTAAACTCACCTGGAAGGCGTGAACCAGGTTGGTCTTTATGATATTGAAACGAGGAATAATGGCGATGCTTTGATTGACTTGCTCCAGCAAAGTGGTATCCACCAGGTTGCGGGTTAAGGGAGATTGGGTGAATCCAAAATTGCTATAAGCCACACTCACCCCGGACCATTTGCTGAATTGCCAATCCATAAACAGGCTGCCAATAAATCGCTCACTGGAACGGGACTTTAGTTTTTTTAAATTATCTTCCTGCCAGCCAACGGTACCCTGTAACTGTAAATTGGCTAACCTTAATCCCGGATTTACAGAATATTGGACCACATCGGTTTGTAAATAATAAGCCCCGAAGGTGGTAAAGCCGGGATCAATGCGCCGATACTTTAAGCCAAGAGAAAACACTGGAGCCTGCCAGGTTAACGATGACTCGCCGGCAAGGAAGCCCTGGGTGGATTCGCGAATGCTAAAAAGAGAAGAAATATTTTTTAATAGTTTCTCGTCACCCAAGCTTAACGTATCAGCCAAGGTATTGCGGGTTAACCCACTGGCGGCCAGTTCAGTGTGCCATAACAGACGCTTAAATAAGCGTAACTTTGCCGAAATACCCAACACACTATTTTCCGCAGGGAAAATGCTCTGGGAGAGGTTAAGGATAGTCTGATCATTGACATCGCTGGCATGGAAATAGGATAAACCGATAAAAGCCGTATCGGGACGACCATAACCTGCTTTAATGGCATAACCCATACGTTTAAAATAACTGTCGGGGTGGTAAGTCCCCGGGATGGGAGATTGATATAACGTGTCGAGGGTTATAGCTTTTTGAATACGACCATATATAAAACCCAGGTGCCATTTACCCGGATTTAATTCCACCCCTGCTCCAAGTAAACGTTGACCATTTAAAGTAAATGGCGAGAATTGTAAATTGCGGTAACCTATATGAAAAGTGGCCCATTTTAATTTGGGGCTGATCCCAAAATAATTGAATGGCTGGGTAAACTGAGTTTGGTAATTGGACAATAAAAAACTAAAAGGTAAGGCATGACTGCCATAGTGTATGGTCGGGTTTCCATTCAAATACCAAATGAATGGCCGACTGCGTTGGGTTATCCCGGATACCTTATACCATTCTAACTGCAAGGTCAGACTATTGGTTACACTGATTTCTTTTTTCGCAGCCTGGGCAGTTAAATTAATTTGCGCAGATAAAAAAATCAGCATTAACCAATATTTATGTTGATCAAACATGCCTGGAGGTTATGACCCAGACAATTTCTGCATAACCTCAAAATGGTGCAATTACATGATGATGTGATTAACGACCTAAAAATGATCCGGAGGAAAAACGAGATCACAGACTATTACAAAAATGGTGGAACCAGGCACCAAGCGTTAATCAACTATTTTGTATTTCAGGGCTTTAGCCACCGCTTCCGTCCCACAGTTGACATGCAGTTTGGCATAAATGTTTTGCAGGTGTTTGCGCACCGTATCCAGGCTGATGTAGCAGGCGGCGGCGATTTTTTTGTAGGTAAATCCTTTGACCAGATAGTTGAGGATTTCTTTTTCACGGGACGATAAGTCAAAGTGATTTGCGGGTGGAATCCGCTGATAAAATTGTTTTAGAATTTTTTGCGCCATTTCAGGTGACAATGGCGCTCCTCCGGCAGGGATATCCCTCAATCCATCCATCAGATTCTGCAGTGAGCCTTTTTTGAGCAGGTAGCCGTTTGCCCCGGCACAGAGGCTTTGAAAAAGCCGGTCATCATCGTCAAACACGGTGTACATGATAATGGAAATTTCCGGATTCAGGTTTTTAATAATTTTCACGCCTTCTACGCCATTGATGCCGGGAAGGTCAATATCCATGACGATGATTTGTGGATGAAGATGGGGAATATTTTCTTTGATATTCAGGCAGTGTCCAAAATCAGCTACCACTTTAAAACCGGGCTGTATATTGATAATTTGTTTAAGGGACGACCTTAATTTTTCATTATCTTCATAGATGACCACCCGGATTTCAGCCATGCTTTAATTTTCTATTTATTCTTCAATATGCATTGAATGAGTCGATTTGTCAATTACATGATCATGTGATTGGAAAAGTTAAATGAATTTCCGTCCCTGAGGTGGGTACACTATGGATTTGTAAAGCGCCTTTTAATTTTTTAGCCCGCATTTTCATGGAATTTAATCCGTTGGAGGCGGGAGTATTATCCAGATCAAATCCTTGGCCATTGTCCCTGATGAGTACATCCAGATCGCGGCCATTTTTAGTGATCCGGATATAGGCCTGACTACAGTTGGCATATTTTAATAAATTATTGATCGCCTCTTTTAAAATCAAATAAAGGTCTTTTTTATTTTCCGCTTGCAGCACCACATCATCGATACCCTGATCAAGTTCAAATTCATATTCGATGTTATGTTGTTCAAATAATTCTGAAGCTCTGCGACGCATACGGATTAACAGGTCGTTTAGTTTATCATGTTCCGGGTTAATATTCCAGATAATATCCTGGATGCTGCGGTTTACGGCATCGGATTCTTCTTTGATTAAGGCCAGTTGTTCCCGGGTATCCGCAGGTAAGGTCTCTTTGTGCTGTGAGGCCAGTTCAGCCATAAGATAAATATTGCTGATGGAGGCACCCAGATCATCATGAAGATCCGCAGCAATGCCTTGTCTAATTTTCTGTAATTGTAAAATTTGCCGATAGCGCAAATAAAAGAATAAAAAAGATAGGCCAAATACACCTAAAATGGAAGCCACAAAAAACCACAGGCTTTTCCAAAACGGAGGGTGGATGATTACTGTTAAAGCTGATGCAGCTTCAGTACATAAATTACCGGAAGAACAAACGCGCAGGGAGAAGATATATTTTCCAGGGCTTAAAGCGGCAAAGCGGACTTGACTGCGATCGCCTAAGTTTTGCCAGATGGTGTCCTGGTTAATCCTATAAGCGTAGGTTCTGGAAGACCCGGTTTCATAATCCACCTGTGTAAAGATTATTTCAAGATTGTTTTTCCAATAAGGTAGAATAATGGTTTTGCTTCTGACATCTACCGGCTGGTTATTAATACGCAGATCCGAAATAGTTAATTTGGAATTCAGATCTAGCTGCTGAAGGTCCCTTTTTTCAAAGGTAGCCAGACCGTGATACGTTCCAATGATAAATTCACCAGTGCCTGGCATGGTATCAATAAAAGTGATCCGGTTATCCGGCAGGCCGTGTAATTTATTAAACTGCAGCAGCTTATTTGTTTGTTGATTATACAGGTTTAAACCGTTAAAAGTACCAATCCAAATGTCATTATCACGATCACAAAACAAGCGGTTAACTTTGTTACTGGATAAACCTTGCTCCATTTTAAAATGAGTAAACACAGAGTCCGCCGGTTGATACCGTGTGACTCCGGTTGCTAAGCCGGAGAACCAGATTGCGCCTTGTAAATCGGAAATCAGGGCTTGACCAATTTCAAAAGAAAATCCGGATGAAATACTTTGTGGTATGACTGAAAATGAGTCGGCCTGGGCATGCCAATGCACCAGCGGTCCACGCCGTTGAGTGCCCATCCATAAATCTCGGTTGGGGGTTTCAGCGATAAATTTCCAATAAGCCAAAGGCAATCCTCCCGGGCTGGTAGGTGGATAATATATAAATTGATCAAGGGTTGGTTTATAACATGTGCCTCCCATTCCCAGTCCTAAGCCTATCCAAATCCATCCGCGACTATCAGCAAACAAGGTGGTAATGGGTACTTGGTCCAGACCAGGTGGTTTGGATAGATGAGTTATCCTTCCATAACTTTCATTGGATACATTAAGCCAAAAAAGGCCGCTGGACGTACCGACCCACAAGGTATCAGGGTGAACGGCATGCAAATTCCAGATAAGGTTCTGTAGCGGTGCTTCAGGTAAATTAAAAAAAATGGGGCTAATTTTTTTTGAAGACAAGTTATACCTTAATACTCCAGAGCCATGCGTTCCAATCCACCAATCGGTGGGAGTAAAATAAACTGCTATAATATCCAGGTTTATGGAGATAGTGGATAAAGCCTGATTAATCTGATCAAGTGGTGTAATTATTTTGGCCAATTTACTATAAATAAAGGCACCATCTTCAATCCCCACAAACAAATGACCCGAAGCAGAAATGATCGCCGAATTGAGAAAGTTATCCCTTAAAATTTTGGGCAATTCTGCGACCTGGCTTAAAGAATAATCATCTAGGTTATTAATAGTAATTTGCTCTGCCCCAACAGTAATGAATTGTTCTTTATTTAAAAGATAAATGGTTTTCAGGTGAAAATTATTGGTTAATTGGATTTGGTTGGTTATGGGGGTGATGGCTCGGGTGGTCAAGTCAATATTAGCCAGGTAATTTTTTGACCGATTATAAAAAAGAAGATGAAGGTCATCCAAATATTGAACTTTATCCACCGATGTCCCCAGCCAATCCAACATAGCGAAGGTCTCTGTACTGTCTACTACACTTTTAGGAAACTTAAATATTTTCTGATTGGAGAGATCAAATCCAAAAAAATCGCCAGAAGAGGAAATGGCATGTTCCGAAAAAGTTGCCTCCCGGAAAATGTAACTTTTTAATACCTCCTGCTGTGGACCCAATAGATGTACTGCTCCAAGGCAAACCACCCACATGGATCCGTCCTGATTTTCTATGACCCGGACGACCCTTGCGGAATTAAAAGGATCAATGGGCTCAACCAGTGGTAAGGAAATATGTTTAATGGCTCCGTTATAGATATTGTATAAAACTATTCCCTGAATCGAACCAAAAATGAGGAACTCTTCACCAAACGTGGTTAGGCAGCTACTAACGGAAGGCAAATTGTATTTGTAATCCGTAAAATTAATCACATTGGCATCCTGACCATCGTAGCGAAAAAGTCCTGCAGTAGTAGTGATCCAGATGTAACCGCGTTGATCTTCCACAAAATTAAAAATTCTTTCCTGCTCTACTCCGGCCGAACGGATCATGATGGGATTATCAAAATTAAAGGAGCCCTGGCCCAAGACTTGAGCCTGAATAAAAATCAAACACCAGGCGTTTATCAACCAGGTTTTCATGTAAATATTAATGATGATGTTTTAATCCTGCATCCAATTTCTTTATTTGTGTATCAATACCTTAAAATATACCCATGATTTAAATCAATCACCAGCTAACCCGGTAAATATTAGCACCTACAGAGAGGGATCAGATGCTGTAACCGATTGCTTTAGAAGAACCAGAAAACCAGTACCGTGTCGGGCTGTGCTTAACAGTGTTTAGAGATTTGGGTAAATCCTTTTTTTGGATTATCCAGGGTCAGGGCCTTGCTCCATAATTATCCGTTCAATTTCCTTAATGAAGTCCACGGAGGGTTGATATAATCTTAATGCAGTTTTCTCGTCCACATCAAAAAAATCATTGTAGTCCCCTTTTTGTCTTTTCTCAAATAATTCCGAATAATGTCTTCCAAATTCTCGACTAATTAGTCCAGTATGTACAAATAGTTGTCCAAATTTTTGTCTACTACCTGAATGACTTGACGTTTCAATTCCGTTTTTTACTAGTATCGCTCCGACTGCATAAAGACAAGCATAATACATTCTATTTACCGCAGTGTTCCAAAATTTATTATCAAGCAGTACTTTAATCTCCTTGATAGTTTCATTAGCTTTTAAAAGTCTATATTTTACAAAGTCGTCCCGTTTATAGTCCATCATAATAGTCTTCCCTCTCTCATTACGTTTGCATAGAATGGAGTTACTTTATATTTTGTGTTCCATTCTTGCTCCGAATAAACCATAGGACTGATAACCTCTCCGATTTCAAATTCAAGATCGTACAAGGGATCAGTAACTCTTTTCTCCAAATCAGAAGTTATTTTGTCACTATTCAAAAGAATAAGTAAATCCCAGTCTGAGTCAGGTTTCATTATTCCCCGGGCTCTAGACCCAAACAAAAAAATCTTAGCTGCCGGTTCTTTTTCCAGTACAATTCTTTTTATCTCTCTTAATATTGTTTGTTGGTCGGTCATGATACAAATTTATAAATTTCGAAGGTATTATTCGTACCTGGCTATTATGCAAACATTTTAATCTGCAAGTTCAGACGTCCTTATTCTTTTAAACAAAGTTACTTACCTTCCGGAAAAATCCAATAGACTACCAGACTTCCTTTTGTTAACGGTGACCCTATGACGCATATTCCATATTCATGTGGTCTTCAAAGGCATACAATCAAGTACTTAAAAGTATCACTCAAAACAAACGTGATCTCTATTAAGATGTTAAAGATGTATTAAATAAAAACACTAAAAAAAGATGCCGGCATTATTGTTTCTTAATACTCTTAATTGTCACAACATTTAAGCCCGTTTCCAAACGTAACATTGATTATGGCTTAGTATAACCCTTTTGTGCATCATCCAGGAGTAAGACCCAATCGCGGCCGTAGCCAGAGGTAGGCGGATGAAATTTGTGTGAACCTCTGTTTTGGATTTTATCCATTGATTTGGTTTCACCGGTGCGGGGATCAAACCAGGTCACCTGCAGTTCCGCGCCGGATATTTTACTCAGATGCACGGTAAATGGCAACCCATAGGCGCTGTACACCATTAGGTAGTCCTTACCCCGTGTGGCTTGTATGCGATCGGCAGGACCCAAGGCATTTTCCACCACCATCGTCTGATCCGGCACCCGATCCAGCATGGGTCTGGACTCCATCAGCCGCCGGACATATTTCATCTGGTTAGCCGCAGGAAGTTCCAGGGCCTGCTGCCAGTATACATGCGGACCATTGACTGCGGGACGATAGGGTGAATACATTTGCCACACATCATGACATCCATAAGTGGCCCCACATGCGCCGGCAAATAGGTCCAGGTAAATCGCTTTTCGCACATCGATTGTATTGGATGTTCCTAAATCTTTGGCATTAAAACAGACCGGATGATCCTCATAAATGGGTTCTCCTTCCAATACCGGTTTAGCCGGAGTCAATTGATAGGCCTTTTGCATGTTATCGTACACCGGCAGGTCCCGGCAATGGCCGGTCTGAAACATGTTCACGTCCAGCCAGGTGTCCTCATGAAACCAGGCCGCCGAGCCCAGATCATGCGGCTGAGGATGGAAGGTCATGTATGCTTTATCGGCTCCGCCTACGCCGTCCTGAATGCCTGCAGCCATAGCTCGCCAAACGCGTACATCCTGGTCATGGCGGGGGTTGCGATCTCCACCCAATACCCAGATCACATTTTTACGGTCCTTATAACGTTGGCCGATCCATTGACCATAAACCTTAGCATTAGCCTCGGTAAATACCTCCGGGCCGGCACCCCAGGTGCTTTTAAATAACTTATCGCCCCAGGTCGGCAGCAGGGCGATGGTCAAACCTACTTTGGCTGCCGCATCGATGATGTAATCCACATGCTGAAAATACTTCTCATTGGGCTGCCTGGGATCATCATACAATAGGGGAAGGTCGCCATAAGGATTGGCTTCTCTTAAGCCATCAAATTCCGCCAGAACCACGGCTTGAATAACCGTAAACCCTTGTTCTGCTCTTTTGTGCAGGTAATAGTCCGCCTGCTCTTTATTCAACCGGTGAAACAACTCCCACGCCGTATCACCTAACCAGAAAAATGGTTTGCCATCGCGGAGGATATACCGTCCATCACTACTGGTTTGAAACTGGGCTTCGGCTGACCACACCACTAAGCATAAAACAACAGACCACAAACATTTTTTCATCAGTCTCCTTTTTAAAGTTTTTAATTTACCTGGTGCAAGCCAATTTACTATTAATTCTCTATCCATTAATCATCGGTGAGATAAATCACCGCTGATAAAACTATCTGGTCGTGTTCTTGAACCAAACCTTTTTCGTGGTATTAGATGTTATCTCTTTTTTATCCCATGTTTAAAAAGTTAATTAAAGACTGGTCGCGCAATGTACAAGCGTGGAGATTCCTACCCCGCTTTTTTAGGCTCATCTGGAGTACTCATCCGGCCTATTTTTTGGCTAATATGTCGATGAGGCTCACCCGGGCCTTACTGCCGGTGGTGCTGCTTTATGTGGGTAAATTGATCATCGATGAAGTGGTCATCCAGATGAGCACCAGTGAAAAATCACTCACTCAGCTGTTCTTTTTAATCGGCGGTGAATTCTTACTTATCCTGGTCAATCAATTGCTCGGCAGGGGCGTGGATTTAACGGATGCTTTGTTAGGTGATTTATATGCTAATCGCAGCTCCGTAGAATTGATCACCAAGACGGCGCAAGTGGACCTTAGTCAACTGGAAGATCCGGGGTTTTACGATAAATTGGAGCGGGCTCGCCGGCAGACTTCCAACCGGGTGATGCTGATGTCCAGTGTCCTGGGCCAATTGCAGGATATGATCACGGTACTGTCTTTGTTATCCGGATTTATGTTCCTGGCTCCCTGGTTACTGATCTTTTTATTGTTGAGTATCATTCCGGCTATCATCAATGAATTAAAATTCAGTGGCGCCGGATATTCCCTGGTCCGCAGCTGGACTCAGGAGCGCCGGGAGTTAGACTATCTGCGGTACATTGGTGCCAGCGATGAAACCGCCAAAGAAGTAAAACTTTTTGGACTGGCCGACTTCATTGCCGGGCGCTTTAAAAATTTATCCCACCGCTATTACTTAGCCAACCGCCATTTGGCCGTCCGGCGCGCCGGTTGGGGTGCTTTTTTTACGCTGCTGGGCGATTTGTCCTATCTGGGCGCTTATGTCTTTATAATTTTTCGCACCATTCACGGACATTTGACCCTTGGTGATCTGACTTTTCTCAGTGGTTCCTTTTCCCGTTTGCGCAGCCAATTGGAGGGTATGTTTGCCCGCTTTGGAGCGATCACCGAGAGTGCTTTGTTTTTACAAGATTATTTTGAGTTTATTGATTTGGCTCTGCCGGTGAGCGGGCAAAAATTAATACCGGCCCCGACAGTAATCAAACATGGTTTTATTTTTGAAAATGTCGGATTTAAATACCCCCAAGCGGAGCAATTTGTTTTAAGACATTTATCTTTTACCCTGTATCAGGGTGAAAAATTGGCTTTGGTGGGTGAAAACGGGGCGGGAAAAACCACCCTCATCAAATTGCTTTTGCGGATGTATCAACCTACGGAAGGCCGGATATTATTAGACGGTGAAGATATTCAATCTTTTCAGCCTGAGAGTTATCAAAAATTATTTGGAGTGATCTTTCAGGATTTTGTACATTATTATTTTACTGCCGGAGAAAACATCGGGATAGGTAAAATAGAAGCTGTAGACGATGATGAACGGATAAATTATGCTGCGCGGAGCAGTATGGCTGATGAAGTTATCTCCGGATTACCCAAAGGTTTACAACAACCCCTGGGTAAGCGCTTTAATAACGGGGTGGAATTATCCGGAGGGCAGTGGCAAAAAATTGGTTTATCCAGGGCCTATATGAAGGATGCTGAATTTATCAT
Organism: Saprospiraceae bacterium; assembly: GCA_041917975.1. Lineage (GTDB taxonomy): Bacteria > Bacteroidota > Bacteroidia > Chitinophagales > Saprospiraceae > JAYRWN01. Next base: position 29,527 of record JAYRWN010000199.1, read on the forward strand.
TTTAGATGAACCCACGGCGGCACTGGATGCCCGGGCTGAAGCAGAAGCGTACAACCGCTTTATCGAATTAACCAAGGGTAAAAGTGCGGTGATTATCTCTCACCGGTTCAGTACAGTGCGTATGGCTGACCGAATTCTGGTATTAAAAAACGGGAGGATGATCGAACTGGGAACGCATGAAGAACTATTAAAAGCCCATGGCCTCTACGCCGAATTGTTCTCTCTGCAAGCCCGCGGTTACCAATAACTCGACCAGAATAGCTCCGGGTAACCATAATTGTCTAAATTTAAGAGACAAATGACTGTTATGTTACGCTGGACTTTTCTTTTTGGGGTGTGGGGTGCTTATGTTTTACAGGGTCTAACCCAAACACCGGAAGTGACTTGGGATTTCAAAGAGCAAGAACAACGTTATTTTCAGGACCAGGTTAAGCGCATTGAAGCCAAAAACGATTTATTGGGCTGGCACACGCCGACAGAATTTTCTCAACTGCAAAGCCAATGGCGTCAAGAGCTCTGGGAGATGCTGGGTTTATGGCCCCAGCCGGCAAAAAGTCCTCTGAAGGCAAAAATCACCGGCATCACCGAATACGAGGATTTTGTAATAGAAAAAGTAGTGTTCGAATCTTTGCCCGGGTTATACGTCACCGCCACCGTTTACCGCCCACACCGCATTTTACATCCCTTACCGGCCATCATATATGTCTGTGGCCATGCCACTGTGGTCCAGGACGGGTATAATTATGGCTCCAAAGCACACTATCAGCATCATCCGGCCTGGTATGCCCGCCACGGTTATGTCTGCATCATTCTGGATACATTGCAATTGGGTGAAATAGAAGGTATCCACCACGGACTGTACCGCTACAACCGCTGGTGGTGGATAGCGCGCGGGTATACTCCTGCTGGAGTAGAAGCCTGGAATGGCATCCGGGCTCTGGATTATCTGCTCAGCAGACCTGATGTTGACCCGCAAAGGTTAGGAGTCACCGGGCGCAGTGGCGGCGGAGCCACGTCCTGGTGGATCGGGGCTCTGGATGAACGCGTAAAGGTGGTGGTCCCCGTAGCCGGAATCACCGATTTGCATAATCATGTCATCGATCATTGTGTGGAAGGGCATTGCGACTGCATGTATTATAATAACCTCTACCAGTGGGATTTTCCTAAACTGGGCGCCTTAATCGCTCCGCGGCCATTATTGATAGCCAATGCGGATAGCGATGAAATATTCCCCTTAGATGGCGTGTACCGCACCTATACCACGCTTAAAAAATTGTATCAAAAACTGCATGTCGCCGATAAAATTGCTTTAAATATCGTGGGCGGCGGACATCACGATGTACAAGAAATTCAGGTACATACATTCCGCTGGTTTAACCATAATTTGTATCAAACAGATACCCTTTTGGATTTACAGACTCCCAAGTATCTGGAGGCCAAAACCCTTCGGGTCCTAGACCGGCGGCCGACGGATGAACTAAACACCCGGATCGATGGTTCTTTCGTCCCCGCAGCCCCCGGGGTGCTGGAGCAAATTACCACTTTGGGATATGCCCGGGCCAAACAAAATTGGTTGGCTGCGCTGAAAGAAAAAGTATTTCATACCTGGCCGCAGGATCAATTTACTCCCCGGCTTACCCTGTTAGTGGTTTCCCAAACCCAGGAAGTCATCCTGGAATTATTTCAATTACAAACCAATGAACAAATGGTGATGCCAGTGCTGGTTCTGCGGGCGTTAAATAATCAACAGTATAGCGGAGATCTATACCTTCTGGATGATAAAAACTGGAATACCTGGCAACCTTTTTTTTCGCCTTTTCTGCATGGAAATTTTCATTTCCCACCAGGGCAAAATCCTCTGGATCTGGAATTCATCCGCAAGAGTGTCCTCCGCGCCGGAGCCATCGTTTTTATACCTATGCGCAATGCGGGGCCCATGCACACTACCGGTGATTCGGTTCAAATGACCCACTTAAAAAGACATTATTACCTTTTAGGTCAAACTCTTGAATCTGTGCAAACCTATGATCTGGTCCAGGGCATCAAGATGTTGCAGCAACATTTTCCAGGAAAATTTAAGCACATAAAGTGTGCTGGGATTACCGGAGCGATGATTTTAGCTGCGCTCCAGGGTAATGCGGGGTATCGCGTCGAATGGAATGATCCGGTACTTACTTTTGCCCAAGGTCCCATTTATCCCAATATCCTGAAATACCTGGACACGCCGGCCATGCTGGCCTTGGGGGCAGAAAACAATACCATCGTACTTTCCGGAGTAAAAGATGAGGATATCAGTAAAATCGCAGGCTCCTTAAAAAAACTGGTACCTGAATTAAATCTGGAGGTACGCTAAATTAAGGAATGGCTCTGCTGGAAATAGGCGTACCATAAAGTATCGATTAGTACCTCATCCATTAAATCTTGACCTAACCAATTTACAAATAACAAGGCATATTTGACTCTCTGAACTTGTTTCCTACACCCGCAGATACACCCTCCTATAGGATGAATGCTTAACACACCAGGGCATAGCATGAAACATAATTCCATATACACCCACGATTCTCTAGGCCTTACCACCTGCGTGAGCTGCCTGGAGGGGCGACAGCGTCCACAGGACCGAGCGAACAGCGAGCCCGTAAGGGAGCGACCCTGCGCCTTCCCTCAACGCCCATGCCCGGGCACCTCCCGCACAGGGGCACGCCCGCAACAAAAAATAAACCCCCAGAGTATTGCTAACCCTGGTATACGTTGGTCAACGAAACTATTTGGTTCTTCGCACTCAAGATTTTATTGATCCTAAGCCAATTCATGGCGTCAATATGAATTCCAGGGATTAATTAATTATCTTAACGCGTCAATAAAATCTAATATTAAAACAAGTTGATATCCATGAAAAAATTACGTTTATGGTGGTCATTGGGTTTAAGTGTCGCCGGGCTTTATGTGCTGGCCCAGCAGACATTTCCGGTCAATGATGTAAAGGACCAGCGGGCCGGAGCATATGCCCTGACTAACGCCACAGTCGTGGTGGATGCCCAAACCAAACTGGAAAAAGCGACCTTGCTGATTAAAGATGGTTTGATAGAGCAGGTCGGTACAACAGTGACTATACCTGCCAGTTACACCAGTATAGATTTAAAAGGTAAGTATATTTACCCATCGTTTATTGATTTACATTCTGTCTATGGCCTGCCCGTACCAGACCAGCGGCAAGGTGCGACCCGCGGAAACGCCTTTACCCGTCCGGAACAAATCCTGCCGGCGACCCGGGGCGCTTACAACGCGAATGATGCCATTAAAGCCCACTACAACGCCGCGGGTGATTTTGCCGCCGAAGCGAAAGCAGCCGACGAGTACCGAAAGGCTGGCTTTGGAACGGTCTTGACGGCCAGGCGCGATGGTATAGCGCGGGGGACGTCCGCACTGGTCACCCTGCGCGACGGTGAAACCCACCAGGCTGTATTGGTCAGTAAAGCCGCCGCCCACTATTCCTTTAACCGGGGGACCTCTGAACAAAATTATCCCGTGTCGCAGATGGGGATGATCGCCCTCATGCGGCAGACTTACCTGGATGCGGACTGGTATAAAAGCCTAAATCCACGGCCCTTTACCGATCAAACCCTGGAGGCCTGGGTAAACAATCAAAAATTACCACAAATTTATGACGCAGGCAGCTGGATCAATATGCTGAGAGCTGATAAACTGGGCGATGAGTTTGGGGTGCAATATATCCTGCGCGGTGGAGGTGATGAGTACCAGCGGATCAAAGAGATCAAGGCCAGCGGCGCTTTGCTCATCGAACCGGTCGTATTTCCGGATGCCTATGATGTGGAAGATCCGGTGGATGCGGAGAAAGTGAGTTTAAAAGACATGAAACATTGGGAGATGGCGCCGGCCAACCTAAGTATTCTCGAAGCCAACCAGGTGCCTTTTGTACTTACGGCGGATGGATTGCGCAATCGTACTGACTTTCTGACTAATGTGAGAAAGGCCGTAAAATACGGCTTAAGTCCGGCCACCGCCCTCAAGGCAATGACCGCAACGCCGGCTGAAATTCTCGGTATTTCTAACCGCCTCGGCACCTTAAAAAAAGGTCTGATCGCTAATTTTATCATTACCTCCGGCGATTTGTTTGACGTGAAAACCATTATCCATGAAAACTGGGTTCAAGGCCAGGCTCATAAATTCAAAAAACTGGATGAACCGGATTTTAACGGTAAGTACGATTTATCTCTAAATAATCGCACCTATCCGGTGGAGATCAGCGGCACACCCGGCGGGGAGTACACCGCCAAGATCAAATTGGACGACACCACCACGGTGGATGGTAAAACGACGTTGAGTGGCGATCTGATCACGCTGAGTTTTCCTACGGCAAAATCCGGCGGACAAATCAGACTGAGCGGATGGAGCACTCCCAACGGATGGAAAGGCACCGGACAATTGGTAGATGGAAGCTGGATCAATTGGTCAGCCCAACGCAGTGGTGATCTGGATAAAAAAGGTAGCGGTGACCGCCCGGGTAGTAAAGATGAAAAGCCTGAACTTGGTGCCATGATTTACCCTTTCATGGCTCATGGCCGTACCACTATGGCTAAATCCACAACTATTTTAATAAAAAACACCACCATCTGGACCAATGAGAATGAAGGCATATTGAATGATGCAGATGTATTGATCAAAGATGGAAAAATAGCCCGCATAGGTAAAAACATCAATGAACCCGGAGCAGTAGTCGTAGATGGAACGGGTAAACATGTGACGGCAGGCATCATAGACGAACACAGTCACATTGCTGCTTCAGGCATCAACGATGTAGCTACTAATTCCGGGATGGTTCGTATAGAGGATGTGCTGAATTCGGAGGATATCGGTATCTACCGGGCTTTATCCGGAGGGGTAACCGCCATTCAGGTTTTGCATGGTTCGGCCAATCCCATCGGTGGACAATCTGCGTTGATAAAATTGCGCTGGGGTGCAGCACCGGATGAATTAAAAATTCAAGGAGCAGATCCGTTTATTAAATTTGCTTTAGGTGAAAATGTAAAAAGGAGCTCCAATCCACAATCCGTGCGCTTCCCGCTAACCCGCATGGGGGTAGAACAGGTGTATGTGGACGCGTTCAACAACGCCTTGGCCTATGAAAAAGCATGGAAGGACTACAATGCTCTTTCCGCTAGCCAAAAAGCAACAGCGGTGAAACCGCGTCGTGATCTGGCCGATGAAACGATGCTGGAAATCGTGCGTAAAAAACGTTTTATCTCCTGCCACTCTTATGTGCAGTCGGAAATAAATATGCTGATGAATGTGGCCGATCAATTTGGATTTAAGGTCAATACGTTTACCCACATTTTGGAAGGGTATAAAGTCGCCGATAAGATGAAAGAGCATGGGGTGGCGGCTTCGTCGTTCTCGGATTGGTGGAACTACAAGTGGGAAGTGCGTTATGCCATCCCCTACAATGCTGCCATCCTCAGTAAGGTGGGGGTCATCACCGCGATTAACTCTGATGATGCCGAAATGATGCGCCGCCTGAATCAGGAAGCCGCAAAATCCGTAAAATACGGCGGACTTAGTGAAGTAGAAGCTTTAAAAATGGTCACTCTCAATCCCGCCAAAATGTTGCATTTGGACCAGCGCATGGGTAGCATCAAAGTGGGCAAAGATGCCGACATGGTGTTATGGACCGACCACCCATTATCTGTTTATGCCAAAGCTCAAAAGACGATCGTAGATGGTAAGGTCTATTTTGACCTGGAGGAGGATGCGGTTATGAATGCAGACATGGTGAAAGAACGGGCGCGGTTGATCCAGAAGATGAAGGATGAAAAGAAAAGCGGTGCCAGCGTGCAACGCCCGGCTTCCCGGATGTCCATGGAACTGCATTGCAACAGCCTGGAAGGAGAAGAAAATTTTGAAGAACATTAATGCTCACGATCTAACACAACATCAAACATGAAAAAAATAGTCTATATCATCAGCGTAGCCATTCTGCTAGTCACGTCTCTGACGGCTCAGCTGCCGGTGCCTGCCGGGCCACAAATCCAAGCCATCGCACTCACCGGAGTCACCGCCCATCTGGGCACCGGCCAGGTGATCACCAATGCCACTATTGTTTTTAATCAGGGCAAAATCACCGCCGTAGGCAGCAGCGTCGCTGTACCGGCCGGAGCGGAGGTCATCAATCTGCAGGGCAAACATGTTTATCCCGGCTTTATTCTGGTCAATACTCAACTGGGATTGACCGAAGTGTCCTCCATCCGGGCTATGGCCGACCAACAGGAAACCGGCAATTTCAACCCTAACATCCGCTCGGTCATCTCGTACAATACGGACTCTAACGTTCCCCCTACCCTGCGCTTTAACGGCATCTGCCTGGCTGAAGTTGCTCCCGTGGGCGGCACCATCTCCGGCACCTCGTCAGTGATGGAAATGGATGGTTGGAACTGGGAGGATGCGGTGCACAGCATGGACATCGCCATCCACCTGAACTGGCCGGCTAAACAACGGCGGCAATTCGATTTTAACACCTTTAGCATCAATATGGTGCCGAACGACCAGTATACGAAAGAAGTGGAAGAAATGAACCGTAACTTCAGCGAAGCTCTGGCTTACGGTCAAAGCAGTCCGACCGTTAAGAACCTGAAAATGGAAGCCATGCAGGGGTTATTCAGCGGCCAAAAAACACTGATGATCCATGCCAATGAAGCCAAAGAAATCATCGAATCGGTGCGTTTCGCTCAGGAAAAAAAGGTAAAAAAGGTGGTGATCGTCGGCGCTGAAAACGGGTTGGCGGCAGCAGCTTTCTTAAAGGATAACCACATCCCCGTCATACTCCCGTCACCGCACAATCTTCCGGGGCGCGTGGATGACGATGTGGACTTGCTCTATAAACTACCTTATTTGTTTCACCAGCAGGGTGTCTCGGTAGTCCTTATGCATAACGACGATAATGCCCGTTCACGCAACCTGCCCTATTATGCCGGCACGGCGGCGGCCTACGGCCTGGATAAAGAAGAAGCGCTAAAAACCATCACGGGCAATGCAGCCAGGGCCCTTGGCATTGATCAGCGCGTGGGTACCATCGAAGTAGGCAAAGACGCGACCTTGTTCGTCTCGGAAGGGGATGCCCTGGACATGCGTACTAACCAAGCTATACACGTGTTCAT
>JAYRWN010000200.1:0-10468 GCA_041917975.1 Saprospiraceae bacterium
GTGGCGACCATGACCCTGCAGGAGGCGCAGCCAAATGCCTATTATCGCATCAATGGTCAGAACAGTTTGCGCCTGCTGTTTTATCAGGATGGGCGCAGTAATATGCTCACCACCGCCCAGAAGGTCAAAGAACAGGTGCAAGCCGTGAGACAAAATCTGCCGCCCGGCTACGCCATCTACCTGGATGAGGACAGCAGTGCCTTCTTGAGCGCCGAGTTAAACAAAATAGGCCGTCGTTCAGCCTGGTCCCTGGGTATTCTCCTACTTTTTGTCCTGATCGTTTACCGCGGCTGGCACTATGTGGTCATCCTGATGTGCAGCCTGCTGATAAATCTGGCCTTAGCCTCCATAGGATATTATGCGTGGAAGGTAGAACTCAACCTGTACGCCCTGGCGGGTATCACAGTGACCTTCGGCATCATCATGGACAACAGCATCATCATGGTGCACCATCTGTTGCGCCGGCGCAACCTGGGAGTCTTTCCGGCCATCTTATCTTCCACACTAACAACGCTGGCTGCTTTGGTGGTCATTTTTTTTCTGCCGGAATTATGGAAAGCGCGTTTGATGGAATTTGGCCGGGTGATCATCATCAACCTGGTGGTGTCCCTTTTGGTGAGTCTCTTTTTTGTTCCGGCCATGATGGTCCGTCTGGGGCTGGTAGAATCCCACTTGCAGCGTCTAATGTCAGCTACCCAACGAAGGTGGTGGCGCTGGGGGGAGTATTATCACGCCTTCCTGCGCTTGTTGATGCGTTGGCGAAAATCCGCTTTAGTGCTGATGTTATTGGCTTTTGGACTGCCGGTATTTTTATTGCCCAATCAAATCAAAGGCTGGAGTTGGTATAATAACACCCTGGGCTCCGATTATTATGTAGAACATGTCAAACCCCTGGTGAACCGCCTCCTGGGTGGCACCTTGCGATTATTTATGTGGTACGTCTATGAAGGATCGACTTTTCGTGACGAACAGGAAGTGATGTTGTACGTCAACGCCCGGATGCCGGAGGGCGCTACGATTAACCAAATGAATGAGGCCATGCTGCAGGTGGAACGTTATCTGCAACAATTCCGGCGGGAAATCAAACAATATGTCACCTCAGTCACCGGCGGGCAGCAGGGCCAGATCAGTATACGCTTTAATGCGGAGCACGAAGATGTATTTCCCTATTTACTAAAAAACCGGGTACAAGCCTATTGCACCAACCTGGGAGGTATGGAATGGTCTGTGTACGGGGTAGGCCGGGCCTTCAGTACCGGTGGCGGCTCTTCGACACCAAGTTTTCGCGTAGCCATGAAGGGTTATAACCAGGATGAGCTAGCCCGTTGGGCCCAACGGTTTGCAGATAGCCTGAAGACCCACCCGCGGGTGCCGGAAGTCAATACCGAGGCCAATTTTGGGTGGTGGGATCGCGACCGGAGTGAATACCGCATGCAAGTGGCCCGCAAAGCCATGATCAGCCAGGGTTATGAGGCCGCCCAGATCCAACATCTGTTTGCTTTTTTTAATCGCTTCGAACACCCGTCCTTTTATGGACCCGGAAACGTGGCCGTGCGGGTTACCTATGCTGCTGATGAGATCAAAGAATTGTGGGATCTCAATAACCGCCCCTTGCGCGTGGACAGCAGCCGTGTGGCCCTGGGATCCTTAGCCAGTCTGGTGAAAACACGTACCAGCCAGGCCATCCATAAAGAGGATCAGCAGTATCTGCGCATCGTCCAGTTTGAATACACCGGCTCCGGGCACTTCGGCAGTAAATATTTGGAACGGCGCATGGAAGAGTTGCGTCAGGTTATGCCCCTGGGTTATTCTGTTGAGCGCAGCACCTATGATTTTTGGGGTAAGGAAGAAAAACAAAAAGTCTGGTTATTACTCCTGGTGATGGCGCTGATTTTTTTTATTTCAGCGATCCATTTTGAATCGCTTCGTCAGGCTCTGGCTATGCTTTTTTTAATTCCCACATCTTTTATCGGAATTTTCCTGACTTTTTATTGGTTTGATTTTTCTTTTGACCAAGGTGGATATACCTCATTTCTTTTATTAAGTGGATTAGTCGTCAATAGCCTGATCTTGATAGTCAGTGAATATCAACATTTACTTAAAAAACATCCCGGACGTAGTGCTATTAAAAATTATTTACGGGCCGTCCAGCGCATGATCGCCCCGATTTTGCTCACGATCTTAAGCACGGCTTTGGGTTTGATTCCATTTCTTACTGAAGGAGATCAGGAAGTGTTTTGGTTCGCCTTAGCGGTTGGCACGATTGGCGGGTTAATGTTTTCTATTGTAGTAATTCTAGCGTTTATTCCGGTGTTTGTAATTAATAATGATGAAGCGCGGGGGGTGGCGGTACGAGAGTGAGTGTGTAGTGTGGGGTGTGAATTTTTTTTATTTATTAGACCATTAAAATTCATTAAAATTGGTCAACTGAATTGGTCTGTTCAAAATATCCGAACCCCATACATAATAAACAGATACACAAATACGCACTATCAAAAGACGAATCAGGCCGGAACCGAATAAGTGAGAGTGCGGGTGTGAGTGTGCACAATTAGATAAAAAATATCAATTAATATTACCAAAATAGATTGATCAACTAAACTTGTTTGGCTGGACAAAACTTTTGATCGTCGCGACCAATTAAAATCGGCCGACTAAACTATTTATGCCTTATTAGTCTAGATTTTATTGGTATGGGACTAATTATTCCTAATTATTCAAACGTCATTAACACATCCCCGGGCTTTACCGCTTGACCGGGCTGAACGAGTATAGATTGTACCAGAGCAGATTGCGAGGCTTTAAGGACGTTTTCCATTTTCATCGCTTCCAGGATAATCAGGGCGTCACCGGCATTTACGTCGGTTCCGACCTGTACAGGGATTTTAATGACCAGCCCCGGCATCGGGGCCACCAGAGGCGGTAATTTTTTTACAGCGTGGCGCTCCAGGCCAAGACGTTCGATGAGCAGATCCAGTTGATCTTCTATGTGGATGTGGAACGCGCGACCATTGACATTCAGCAACATGGTTTTGGCCCGTAAATCCAACTCCAGGAGTTCCAGAGAATAATTTTTAGTACCCACTATGGCGTGATATTTTGTCGGGCCATTTTGGACTAAATTGATTTGATGGACTTCCTCCTCGCTGATTTCTACATGAACATGATCATCAATGGTGACGCGGAACATGATAAGTCTTTTATGATTTTTGCGGTCGAGCCCGGCCCAATCGCGACATAAAATAGGTTTCGTACACGGTGAAAATAATATAAACGAGGATAAACTGGAGCACATAATAATTGCTCTGCGGTTGGTAGGCCCGAGTATACCACCAGACGATGGTTATGCTGCAGGCCAATTTTATCAAGATAGCCGAATAGGATACATACATAAAATAGTATGGATTTTCGTGGATGGCTGCTTTCCGCGAGGTGTAAAAAAGCACTATTGAAAAAGCAGTAAAAAAAAGTGTTGCCCACCACACCAGCCGGCTATTACCTTGAAAATAAACATGTTGCAGCAGGAGGGTCTGCAATGACCCGACCAAACCAATCACCAACAGTAATCCGCTCAGATAGCGGAAAAAGCTCATTTGACCGATTGTTTTTTAGTCAGCTCAAAATACAATGAAACCAGATAGATGATAAAAAAAGCCACGATCCCCAGGATGGTAAACAATGGTTTTTTCATTTGCAGATAGCTATCCAGTTTCTGACCAAGCCAATACCCAATAAACCCCATGGCAGCCATCTGCAGGGCCATGCCGGAGTATTTCATATAATTATAAACAGGGCGACGCTTCAGACGGCGGTGGTTTAACTCTTTTGATCAAGATCTTCTACGAAGGATATCAGCTCATCCGAATTGACCGTTTTACGGCTGCGTCTGGGTTCGTTAGACTTGATACCCATAGCACAAGCCACATTAAACACGGCTCCGCTGTGCACCACCAATTTGTCGGTATTGATGTCGCCGGATATTTGCGCAGTTTCGTTGACAGTCAGGCTGTCCCGTACGGTAATATTCCCGGAGAAAGAGCCTTCAATGAGCGCATTTTCACATTGTACTTCGCCATCAAATTTGCCGCGGGGGCCGATGATTACCCTTCCCTGGCAGTTTAAGGTACCAATTAAGGTGCCGTCAATACGGATATCGCTTTCGGTACGCACATCGCCCTCTATGATGGTTCCTTCGACAATACTGTTTAATGAATGACCCGTGTTCTGAGGGATAATGCTACCAGTTTTTGGTTCTTTTTTTACGTCTTTGTTACCGAACATGATTCTCAGGTTGAATAGGTTAAATAAAAAACTCCGGCATACTTTGCCGTGAGGAAAGTTACAAATTTTGTAAATAAGGATCTACTATTTTTCGCGGATTAACAAAAAATAGCCATAACAGGATTAGAACTCGGGACAATATACACCGCGGTTCTCAGCTCCGCAAATTTTATAGATCAACGAGAATTCAAATGAGCCGTTGCCATTGGCGGCTTTGCTGAGTGAGCTGGTGTTTATATCGTAACTAAAGCCAATACCAAACTGATCGTAATCGAAGCGGGTGGATAAAATAGCGGCATCAAGCAGCACACCGTTTTCATAATGTTTAGCTACACGGCCCCATAAACCGAATTGGACAGACTGCTGGGCATCGCGGGGACCAAATAAGAACCGCACGCTGGTGCCAGCATTCGTCTCAAAAGAGGGACCTTGTTTTAACAGCACTACTCCGGGGAGAATGCTATACTGCCGATTTATGTTCAGTTCGCCACCGGCGTGTAACGTATATTTACCTTGCAGGGCTACAAAATTGCCTTCGGAAAACGATTGATTGGGTTGATTTAAATGGTCGTAGGCTGCACCGGCATAAATGCTACTTCCGCTTTTGAACACAGAAAACCACAACAGGCCGGCGGAAATATCGGCAAATAAAAAATTCGTGCGATCCCAATTGTTCTCTTGTGGGTCTATGGTAGGATCAAAAACCCCATTGGACTGTTGATTACCCCAACGCGCCAGATGGAAGTCGATGCGGCGCTGGGCTATCCCGGCATTAGCTCCCACGGCCAGATAATGATTAGATTTTTTGTTATGAATCATGCGTTTGGAAAAAGCTACGGACCCTAAAGCTTTCACCGTACCAAAATTTAATGACCCGGCAACATCGCCCCAAAAAGCGCCCCCAAAACCAAAATAGTCGTATTGACCGACTGGAGTTTTATGATCATAGGAGACCGCATAGGTCTGATAGGCTGCAGATTTAAGCACCGGCGCCCATTGATTGCGATAGTTTGCCACAAAGCGGTTATTACAATTCATCACCCCGGTCATGGCTGGGTTGAGTGTTAGCGGTGACATGTAGAATTGAGAAAAATGTATATCCTGTGCCTGCATAGACAAAGCCAGCATCAACACCATCACCACCACGACGTTCCTTTTCTGCATGCTACTATTTTTCTAAATCAATAATTTTTAATCGGCTGCCTTATTGCCCTACCTAACGCATAATGCCGTCAAATAGTATGCCTAAGGCTCCTCATGCCATAAAACTCCGAATTTTTCTACTAATATGTTATCGACTTCATCAGCTTTAACAAATAAAAAATCAAACAAATGTAATGCCGATTGGATATTCAGGTATTGATCAAAGATAAGCAGAGACAGAATAATCTCGTTACCCCGGATACTAAATGCCATGCCATCCAAATCAAAATTTGCCTTTAATAAATATACATATAAATCCCGGATGTTCTCTTTAGGTAAAAATCCAATGGAAGCATCCCCGGTGATCAGGCCGGTTTTTTCATGGTAAGAAATGTTGATGGTCGCACTTCCCCGGATTATTTCCCAGTTGTTCGGCCCGCGACGACATAATTCCACCCGGTAGTTTAAGGTTGATAAGACCTCCTCAATGGTCGCTGCGACCCCGGCCGGCTCATACGGATGGATGTGGGAAGGCAAGCTGACCTTGGCACCGCAATAATTGCAATATTTTCCTTCAATGCTTTTAATGGTCACCAGATTAGTACAACTGGGGCAGCGCGTGGCTTCCGTACTTTCCGTGTTCCTAAAAGCGGCTATGGTCTCATGTAAATATTGCACCGGCAGACTGAATCCGATGTTGTGTCCGTCACGAATGATAAAAGTGTTGATGCCGATGATCTCACCACGTGCATTGATTAACGGGCCACCGCTATTGCCAGGGTTTAAAGCCGCGTCATGTTGGATATAGGTAATATCGCCAGGGCCGATAAACGAGCCTGAGATGATGCCTTGGGTAGCCGTAAATTTTAATCCGTAAGGATGCCCGATAGCCACGATGACATCCCCTTCCTTATCCCTGGCCTCCCTCGCCAATACACTGTGCGGGCAATTGTATCCGGGAGGAATGGATAAAAAAGCCAGGTCAAACATAGGATCCAGGTACACCACATCCGCCAACAGGTTATCAAGACACCGCCCACTCAACACCACCTGACGATTGTCGCGTACCACATGTTCGTTGGTGACTACCAGTTGGTATTCTTCCAGGTAAAACCCCGTACCGGTGCTGTATGGCGTGGCTAGCTGTACCACTACATCTTTGTACACTTCCAGGAATTCGTTCATAGTCCGGTTTTAGTCAGATCCAATGATTTTATCATCCCTAAAAAAGATTGGGCAAACCGCGCCGGATGATCATAAATAAGTTGATCCGCAGGAATTTTTAAAAAACCGAAACGATCGCTATGGCGATTTTCCAAGGCTAATAAACTCTTACGGATTTCTTTACGATTCAGCTGATCCTTCTGCCAATAAACATCAGCATAACCTAATTCGATGAAATAATTGCGTTCAATAATCCGGAAATACATGTGCATCAAATCCCTGACCGGTTCTTGTAATGCAAAATTAAATAAACAATAACCGATAATATAGTCACAGATACCAAAAGCAAATTCCACATGATCGTTTTTAATATACCAGTCCAGGTTAGACCATTCGTTTTGGATAAGGTCGGCAATCTGTTGATGCCCCGCGGGGGTAGTGATACCAAAGGTGGATTGAGTACGGTATATTTCTTTGCTAAAATCAGCAAAACTCATTTGGCCAAGGGTTTCAAGTTCGCCACGTATGGTATTTATTTTTTGAAAGATAGCTTTTTCTTCTTCCGCAAAATATTGACGACTGATTCGTTCAAAAGTTTCGGTTATAATGCCTTCCGCACTGATGAGGTAATCCAGTTTATAACATGCTCCCATCAGCAGCATCGCGGCACTATTAGGGTATTGGGTTAAATTAAGTTTGGTTTTATTTAAAACATTTAGGGTTTGGTCAATGGTTGATTTATAATACCGGTATTTAATCTTTACTTCCGCATCCGCCAACGGTTGGACATGTCGAATGTTGACCGGTTCAAGGCTGGTAAACTCATGAATCAAAAGGTCATCCTGTTTATCCGCATGTATGGCCAGTTCCTTAAGCGCATAATAAAGTTTATAGGGTGAAGCATCCATGAGAAAACTATCGAAAACCAAGGTCAGATGGTCTTCATCATCTAAAGCATAACGGGAATATTTTAGCCCATAGTTATGTTCCAGTAATAAGCGTAGAAATCCGATGTTCATCGCTTTTATCTTGGCTATACGGCTTTCGGCACGTACTTTTTTTCCATCCAAAAACCCCGTAATGAGTTTGGAGCCCTGAAGAAAGGAAAAACTGACCCGCCCTTGTTCCGCATCTACGGCCACATTTTCCTGGGCCGGATCACGCAGGTAAATCAAAAACATAAGAAAAGCATCGATATATCGCTCTTCTTCAAATAGAGCCAGGGACTTGTCCCAGGCATCGTACTGCTCCTCGTTTTTGTACAAATCCGAAAAACGACCCATTTTTATGATCGGTTCATCACCAGGGGGGTCTTTTTTGAACAGTCGCTCCCAAAATTCCATGCCGTGCGGCTTTTATCACTAAATTGAGCGCTGAAATTAGATATTTTCCCTGGTTTGATCTGGAGAATATGCAATTCTTTACACAAGTTAAAATTGATCGATTACCCATCCAGCTGTCCCATGATTTACGCATGGCCGCGTTGGGGTCTTGTTTTACAGAACATCTGGCTGCAAAACTGCGTGATCATAAGTTTGATATCATCGATAATCCTTTTGGTATCGGTTATAATCCCAGCTCCATTCAACGCAGTTTGTCCGAGATCATGCAACAAAAAAAATATACGTATGATGACCTTTCTCTCCATCAGGGCTTATACCATACCTGGCAGCATCACGGCTCTTTTGCCCACCCTGATGCAGAAATCTGTTTGGCACAGATCAATGAGCGGATTCGGGACGCATATCCCTATGTGCGACATGGGCAGGTCTTATTTATCACCTGGGGGACGGCCATGGTTTATATCTACCAGCCTACCGGAGAATTGGTGAATAACTGTTATAAATATCCTGCGGTAAATTTTATACATCGTCGGCTCACTTGCACGGAGATTGTGGATGCCTACCGGCAGTTACTGCATCATTTGTGGTTTTTAAATTCAGAATTACACATTGTATTGACTATATCGCCGGTGAGGCATTGGCGAGAGGGATTAATCGAAAACAACCTCAGTAAAGCGACCTTGATCCTGGCCGCACACCAACTGGCCCGGGAATTTGCAATGGTGCATTATTTCCCCGCCTACGAAATAGTCATTGATGAATTGCGGGACTATCGGTTTTATACCAGTGACCTGGTGCATCCTAATGCACAAGCCATCGATTACGTGTGGGAAAAATTCCAGCAAGCTGCATTTGCAGAAGACACTTTAAAACTGTTAAAACAGATCGAAAAAATTCAGCGCGCCCGGCAGCATCGCCCGTTACATGGAGATACGTCTGCGCACGCATTATTTAAACAAAAATTGTATGCTGAAGTAGCGGAATTGGCCAAAATCTACCCCTCCCTGAATTGGCAGGCTGACCTTGAACATTTTAAACCTGATGCGCAGAAGTAAAGTTACAGGATGTTTAAACTAATAAATAAATCAGATAATTTATTATGATTTACCATGAGTTTAAAAAACAATCATAAAGATATAACATGCCTCATTCTGAATATCATCCCGAGACCTATTGGACCGAAGTTGGCCAACGCATTGCCGAAAGAGCCAAAGGTCAAAATGTGATTGCCGGTGATGATGAACCCTATTATCGCTACAAACGCAGCGAGTTTTTAAAGTTGTTGCGTGCGGCGGATTTCAAGAATAAGACCGTATTGGAATTGGGTTGCGGACCCGGTGGAAATTTACTGGAAGTGCTGGCCTTACACCCCCGTAAATTAACCGCTGTGGATATCTCCGCTGAAATGATTCGTTTAGCCCGCCAAAAAGTACCGGCAGAAGTGGCAATAATAAAAATTAACGGCACCAGCCTGCCCTTTCCGGATCGCCACTTTGAACTAGTCTTTACTGCGACCGTTTTGCAACACAACACCGATGAAAACATGTTGCATAAAATACTTGCCGAATTAAGTCGCGTGTGTAGCCACCAACTCATATTATTCGAAAGGATTGAACCTAAAATACTTGGTGACAACTTGTGTATCGGGCGCCCGATACAATATTATTCCTCCTTATTAGCCCAACATGGTTTTCAATTAATAGAAAAAAAATTCGTCCGGGTGCGGGCAAGTTATTATGTCTCTGGAGCTATTCGCAAATTATTTAATCCCTCCTCACGCCGGGAAGGCGAACCATTAAATAAACTCTCCGTTATTTTACAAAAAATAACTTTGTTTTTCACCCGACCATTGGATAAAATAGTTCCGGCAACACGCGATGTTGCCCGGATGACCTATGAAAGAGTTTGAGCGTGGATGCGAGGGTGAGTGTGGCAAATAATCTAAAAAAATTGTTATCCGCATTTGTTGAGCGGATTAAAATTTTTGAACAGTGCAAGTAATTAAATTGGTTAATCAAATTATTTTGCCACCCACAGCAGAAATTAATGGATAAAAAACTAAATAAATTTTCGACCCAAACAATTCTGGCTAACTCCGAATTAGTGAGAGAAAACGTTTAGGTGTGAGTGTGGCAAACTGGTCAATGAATGTTCAACACATAACAGCCTATAGCCAATGCCTAAGCCCACACTTGTTACAAATCCAAGGCTTCTTCGTTCAGGAGTTTAAAAAAACACATTGCTGCAGCGCGAACATCTTTATCGGCTTGGTTAGCGCCTTCATATTGTACACCAAAACATTTCTGAAATAATTGTTGTAAGGTCGGCCATTTATACCGGCCATCCTTTCCGGCCAGACGGCAATAATAGGTGCTTTCGCGCATCAGACAAAGTGTCTCAGCGCCGACCAAGACGTTAGCCTGATGACAACGGAAAAACTCGGCGCCAACAATTTTTTCATTAAACTCCAGGTTAAAGGCCAGAACATGCTGCGCTTGTTTTACATCGACGGCAAATTCACTCAACACATCGCACAC
>JAYRWN010000201.1:0-1733 GCA_041917975.1 Saprospiraceae bacterium
AATGCTGTGAAATCAGAATTAGAAGTCACTAGAAAAATTAGAATCCTTGCGACTGAGTTTACACATAAGAAACTTCTAGAACAAGGTATTGAGAATCTCTTGGTAGTTGAGGGAGAAGGAGAAGCAAAGAATAATAAATTCTTTTATGGCTATAAACTCGACGGTACAAAGGTTAAAATTGATGCTGCTACGGAGCCACAGAACCCCGTATTAGTTGTTAATTCATGTGAAGTTTGTACTGAAGAGGAAGCCAAAAAATGGAAGGAAACAATAAACAATAACCTCATACGACCAAGACGTATAAGTGGATATTCAGAGAATATTACATATTGTCGCATCACTAATATTGGAAACGTAGAAGGATGGAACTATGGCAGACCGGAAGTTAAGGTAAATGCTATTGCATATTCAGTCTCCACCAGCAGTGCATTCAGTGCTTATAGCGGACAGTTACCATATTTTACCAGAGGAACTTGGGAATCCGGTTTTGAGTTACTTCAACCGCCATTCAGATTATTTTACTGGCCGTATGCTACTTCTGCTGGACCTTACTATATTTTTAAGGTATGGGAATGGGATGATGATGGAACGGCTTTAACCGTACAAATATTAGTTCCAACAGGTACGGGTAGTAATGCAAGCTTTAATCTCACCGGTATTAAGGATGGCGACGAACAAATTTATGAACAAGCAATTTTTCACCAGGATCCTGAACCGAACATATACTCAACATACTTTGTAAGTTCGCATTGTTCGTTCAGAATTGCTTCACTGCCTTAATCAAATAAACCTAAGTTAAAGGTATTGATATATAAATAATTTTCTCATTATTACCATCGAATAAGTAAAATGAAAATATTATTAAATTCCCGAGTGACTGCCTTTGTATTTATCTGCATTTTATTTTCTTGCCAAAAAGAAGAGTTTCCGTTCATGCAGGGCCGGTGGCTTGTTTACCAGGTGGAAAATAAAGAGTACGGATTCAGTAAACAGCTTAACTTTCAAATCAATTTTGCAGTGGATTCCGGCTACATATTATACGATACCATGCGTTGGGATTTTTGGTACAAAACTGCACCACCTGGGTCTTTGAATTTTGGGTTGGATCCAGTATTTTTCCAAACGTTCGATTTTATAAATGTTCCCTACGAATTGTTTGGCTGGGACTTGGTTTATAACGTTGAAAAGGTAGATAAAAAAGTATTGAAAGTCACCACGGCCAACAGCTGGATAATGAACAACATGCCTCCATCCCATTTTGTTTATTATTTTAGAAGGGAATAGGAATTTTTATATAAGGCTGGAATGAAGATGTACCTTCATTCCAGCTTTATTTTTTCCTAGGGTTAAGTTCTAAACCGTGGATGAATTAAAGGCATAGAGTTATAGATACATAATAAACAATGACGAATGAAAGAATAGTACAATCGTCTCCCCAAGTTCTTCTTTTACGACAAAACATCCGCTGCCTTAAAATTCCAGCCGGTGTGTTAAATCAAAAATGGCATTTCGGCCCATGGGTGGTGAGCCATTTTTCCTTATCCCGGAAATCCGGCATCACCCGGCGCACCAAATCATAAAACCGTTCTGAATGGTTCATCTCGATGCGATGGGCCAACTCGTGCACGATGACATAATCCAACACCTCAGGCGGAGCAAAGAGGAGGCGGGTGGATAAGTTGATATTCCCTTTGGTGCTGCAACTGCCCCAATTAGAGTGATTATGACGGAGG
>JAYRWN010000202.1:0-2499 GCA_041917975.1 Saprospiraceae bacterium
AAATTTAGTTGAGTCGGGATGGTCGATATAAAATTTCAATGCGGTGCTATCCCACTGAAACCCATAATTATGAAAATCAGTTTCTGCCGATGGTAATGGCAGCGGTCCGGAACTGACCTGGGTGCCGGCGACATGATTATTCGCCTCACTATGGATGGTGCTCAGTACGATGCCCGGATCATAACTGACGTATTCCATGATGTCTATTTCCCCGCAAGCCGGCCAGCCGGCGGAATCGATGTTTTGGCCGAGCATCCAGATGGCCGGCCAAAGGCCATTGCCTTGATGCGTGGGCAGTTTGGCGCGCACTTCTAGGCGTCCATATTTAAACTGCTGCAGGCTGTTGAGACGTGCGGATGTGTAATCGCCTGCTTTTTGGCCGGGACCTTCTTTACGAGCCACGATGCTCAGGATACCATTAGAGACGGTTACATTTTGGCCGGCGGTATAATTTTGCCATTCGTTATTACCCCAGCCGTGAGCGCCGGTTTCGTAAGTCCATTTGGTGGTGTCCAACGTATTGCCTTCGAATTCATCCGCCCACAATAATACTTCCTCCGGAGCCGGATCCGTAATCGCCGGTTTGGTGGTGCAACTGTGCCCTAGGATCACGGAGACCAGGGTTATCAGAAGGATTGTTTTTTTCATACCTGTAAAATTTTCAACCCAATTTGCTGGTAAAGATATTTCAAGGCTTAAATTTAAAGGATCATCATCAGGTTAAATAACTTAAATAATATGGAACGCAGAAATTTTTTATCTACCGGCTTTTATGGTGCCATGGCACCGGCCTGGACACCGGATCGTGAGGCGCCATACACCGCACCAGAGGTGATAATAGAACGATTTCAGGAAGGCCAACCTCATAAAGGGAAGGTGTTGGCCGCGATTCAACCGCATTGCGATGATTTGCCTTTGTTTGCGGCCGGGACCATTGCTAAACTAATTCGTGAGGGTTATGAGGGTTATCTGATCCGCACGACCAATGATGATCATGCCGGACGGGGAGCTACTGTAGGGGATGTGGTCAAAAACAATCAAATGGATAACGAAGCAGTAGCTAAAGCCCTGGCTTTGAAAGGGGTGTTTGATCTTGGTTATCGCAACCACATGATGGATAATTACAGCATACAGGACATCCGGGGGCGGTTGATTTTTTTATTTCGGGTATTAAAGGTTGATACGATCATCAGTTATGATCCCTGGGGGCACTATGAAGAGAATCCGGACCATTATGTAACGGCCAGGGCGGTAGAAGCGGCGCGCTGGATGGCCGGTGGCGGGAGAGATTATCCGGAGCATCAGGCCGCTGGTATTATGCCTTATGCAGTTAAAGAACGCTATTATTTTGCCCGTGGTCCGCAGTTAGTGAACCGCATCGTGGACATCAGTCAAACCATCGAACAAAAAATAGACGTTAACCTGGCCAATGTAACCCAGGGCCCTGGCGGAGAAAATGGCGCCTTATTGCGCCAAAGGTTAGCTGCCGAAGGAAAATACCTGCCACTATTGGGCCGCACCGATGCTGAAGCTAACCGTAATTATATCAAACATTTTGTCCTGGATCAGGATTCGCTACATTTAAGGGGTGTACCTTCGGATAGGGTCGTCGGGGCGCCTTACCAGTTGGACTGGGCCGAAGCCTTCCATTATATCGGCCCGCAGGAATCGCAACTACCCCCTTATGTGGCTGCCCATGCCCGGCGGGAGTAAGTTGGTCCAGGAAAGAATTCAACAAAATACTTGCGCTTCCGGCAACCTGATTTAACAGGTTGGTTCTATATTTGTAAAGTCCCGTATTAAATAACATATCCTTTTTGGCAGGACCTGATCAATCAATTTGGTGGTCCCGGCCGGTTTTATTATCCATAAATAACGATAAGCTATGGTACGCAGGTTACGGGTATTAATTTTAGTCTGGATGGGCGTGCAGGTTATCCATGCACAACCCAAAATGGATTACCCCTACCAACCCATTCCTTTTAACAAAGTGCACGTGGATGATCCCTTTTGGAGCCCACGCCTGGATATTAATCAGCAAATTACCATCCCCTTCTGTTTTAATCAATGTAAAGAAACCGGAAGGGTCAGTAACTTTTCCCGCGCTGCCGGATTGGAGGAGGGGGAATTTTGCACCCAGTATGCTTTTGACGATACGGACATCTATAAAACCATTGAAGCGGCCTCCTATTCTCTGACCACTCTCCCGAACCCTGCTCTGTCCCTTTATGTGGACAGTTTGATAAACCTGGTCGGGCTGGCTCAAGAGTCAGATGGCTATCTGTACACGGCCAGAACCATTAATCCAAAAGGCGGCACCCAATATACCCGGATGGGCCCGGAGCGCTGGGTGAAAGAGCGAGAACACAGTCATGAGCTCTACAATGCCGGGCACTTGTATGAAGCAGCTGCCGCGCACTTCACAGCTACCGGCAAACGCAATTTGTTGGATATCGCCATCCGTAATGCCGAGTTGGTATTGCGGGAATTTGGTCCGGG
>JAYRWN010000203.1:0-3155 GCA_041917975.1 Saprospiraceae bacterium
AACAATAAAAATAAATTTATGGGTCAACGGGACCTGTTGCGTGAAGTGGTCCTTGCTTGTCATCAGGCCAATATAAAAGTGATCGCCCGCATAGATTTCCGGGGCGTGGAAGAACATATTTATCAACAATTTCCTACCTGGTTTGCGCGGGATGAACATGACCTGCCCCGTCAGCTGACCTATACCAGGCCTCAGTTATACCAGGCCTGTTATAGCGGACATTACCGGAATGAACATGCGGTAGAATTTATCAGCTACCTGATGGAACACTACCAACTGGACGGCATTTGGCATAACAGTATCGGGGTACAAGGCATTTGTTATTGCTCAAGGTGTAAAGCTGATTATGTGCACTTGTCTGGACGGGAAATTCCCCTGTTAGGGAAAAGCAATGATAAAGAACTGGACGAGTACATGCATTGGAAAAGTGCGAAAGCTAAAGCACATATGGCTCTCATGCGCCAGACCGTCAAAGCTTATGGCGCCGATAAAGCTTATGCCGCCGAAGTGTTCAGTATGTTCGACTCCGGCCAGCGTATTCATGATGGCATTGACCTTTATTTAGCACGGGACTATTTTGATTTCCTGATCAGCGTAGCTTTCCTTACTGAAAATACTGAATACATTCATTATGCGGACTTACATTATGCTCCTACATTGATTCGTTTTCTAAAATCGCTTGCTCCGGAAAAAGAAGCGGTTATTTTATACGGGGGTAATGGTACATCGCACCGTTATGTCATGGAGCCTGAACTGGATTTAAAAACCTGGTTGTGGTTGGCCTTGTCTGCTGGGGGTAGGTTTTGGAATTGTAGCTTCACGGGCATGCATCCCGCTGCCACCCATGACCGCCGCATGGCTCATCATCATCAGGAGGCCTACAAGCTGGTCCAGGAGCATAGTACGTTATTTGCCCGTCAGGTGCCGTTGGCCCGGATAGCGGTTTATTATTCTCATTCGACACGCCTGTCCTATCAAAAACCAAATCCGGAGGACAACCGGTTTAACCAAAGCATCCAAGGCCTGGTGACTGCTTTACACGAACACCACCTGCCCTATACGTTTCTGCCTGATGATCAGTTGAATGCGGAACTGCTGCAAAATTACGACGTACTGATTTTACCTAATGTACGTTGTATGTCAGAAGAGGAAATTACTCTTATTAAAGAATATGTGCACCGCGGTGGTCAGTTGGTCGCTACTTATGAAACCAGCTTGTATGATTCAAGTGGTGATCCGCGATCAGAATTTGGATTGTCGGAAGTATTCGGGGTAAACTATACGGGAATGAAAAAAAATACGCGCAAGGATTGTTATCAATATCTGGCTCAACCCCGGCATGTTGTCCTCCAACCCGACAGTGACCGCACCGAGTTGTATATCAATGCCGGTTTTACTTTGCTTTGTAAGCCTGCAGCAAAGGCTTCTGTGCTCTGCACTTATGTGCCGGTCGTACATAACCAACCTCCCGAAAAAGCCTGGACGACGGCCTGGTCCAAAGAACATCCCACCGTGGTGGAAAATAATTTTGGCGCAGGACGCTGTATATATTTTGCTAATCAGCCCGATGTACTTTATTATGAGATCGGGCATCCCGATTTTGGTCATTTACTTGTGCGGAGTTTGCTTTATTTAGCGCCCTCCGTCCAATGTGTGGTCAGCAATGCTCCCTCAAGTGTAAATATCTCTGTGACCCGTTCATTGGATTGGCCCACTTCATACATTCTTGCTTTAACTAACACTTCCTCAGCGCCTCTTCGGCCCTTGCGGACCCTAGTTCCGGTATACGATTTAGAGGTTAACCTGAAACTACCTGGTAAATTACGTGGTCACCAGACTTTAAAAAGTGTTACACCATTTAAAGTGACTGAATGGGAAGAAGGCTGGGTCATCCGCCTTGAGAAATTGACTGATTTTGCCGCGCTTTACCTTGAACTGGACAGATGAATTAAGCACACCCTGTTCGGAATTAACAGTTACTTTTCATCAGGTAATCGCCGCATAGTCACGGTCATCTCTTCATTAGTTAATTCATAGGTATTGATATTTTTACGATGGATGTCGAAGGCCATCTCGTTATCATCCTCACTCGCCCGCAGATACATTTTACCATCCCGGATATCCCACCGCATGGATTTGATGGAGCGCAAGCCGAATTTATCTACTTTAATAGTCCCATTGTCTCTCAAGGTGGCTTCGAATTCAAGATTCTCTAAAAAATTTTCGCCCATGTTTATCCCGAATTCCCCCATTTTACCCCCAAACTCAGTCATCGCTTCGGCAAATTTGCCCATACCGGAGACAAAATGATCCAATGCGTCCCCCATTTTACTACCTTCTTCAAATTCTTTGGACAGTTCTTCACGGGCTTTATCTATTTCGGTGCTGATTTCATCCTGGGCTTTGGCAATCTCATTTTTCAATTCTTTTTTAGAGTCCAGAAATTCCTGGTTTTTTTCATTCAGGATTATTTTTACATCATAGGTGCCGGCCATTTCCTTTTGTTTAGCCTCATCGGACTGACAGGCGAACAGCACTAAACTAAATAATACGACTAAAGCGGAGTTTTTCATGCTATTAAAAAGTTTGTTTTGCTTTCAAGATTAGGGAATAAAATTATTTTAATCAATTTCATTGGATTAAGTGCAGAAAATTACCGTTTAATGCAACGAAAAGAAGCTTAAAATTATTATAAGCAATAGGTTGTCAAACCATTTAGAAAGAATCGTTTTTTTGTAGTTTGTCCGTTGAAATAAAATTATCATGGTATGAAAAGAAGACAATTTGTAAAGCGCACGGCCCTGTGGTCGGGGATCGCGTGGATTAATCCTGGCGGATTATTACCTATGCCTCCTGCACTTCCGGCCCACATCGGCGTACAGCTATATAGCGTGAGGGATTTTATGTCTAAAGATGTGGCGGGTACATTGCAAAAAATCAGCGCCATGGGTTACCGGGAGGTGGAAGGAGCCGGCTATAATGCCGGAAAATTTTATGGCATGCCGCCCCAGGAATTTAAACAAGTGTTGCAGGACAATGGCTTGAGCATGTTGTCCGCCCACGCTATGGTTGATGTTGCGGATTGGGATGCTGCTAAGGGCGCTGTATCCGATCGATTTAAACAATGTGCCGAAGCCAGTGCACAAGTGGGGCAG
>JAYRWN010000204.1:0-4454 GCA_041917975.1 Saprospiraceae bacterium
TATCAGCACCTTTGCATCCTGGGGTCTCAGCGCTTTAGCACCCGACCCGCTACGGCAAACGTTTCAATAAACTTTCGGCCCGGCGCAACAGATGGGTGTACATATTTTTTAAGTGGTCTTCCATCTCAGCCTGGGTGGTCGGATGACGGTCATGTGCAGACATAGTGATAACATCAGCTTGTGCACAAAATGGTATGAGCGCAGCATATTGCTTCTCCAGGAGTTTGGCTAACCGCACAGGATCGGCTAAGGACTGGAGTAACGCCTTCAGGCGCTGTAGATAACGGCTGTAGAGCAAGGTATCCTTCGCGATGGCACGATCCAGAATGTCTTCTGATGAAAAAATCATCTGCTCGCCCAGTTGTTGCTCCCGGCGGGTCTGCCCTTCGTGGGGCGCGGTGGCAAAAATGTCGTCAAAATCCCAGGGAATAAGCCTTAACCGCCGGGGCTCCAGGGGGGTGTAATAATAGACTTCATCCGTATAGTCGCCATTGCGCACCCAATAGTTCCAGGCCAGCCAGTCGAAATATTCGTCCAGGGCCAGCACATTATCCAGCGCAGAGACCAGTGCCTGCCCTTCCAGCTTGCGGCAAACCACGGCGATGTCTTTAAACGTTTTTTCGCAGAGCTTGACAAAAGCAGGATCCACCTGTGCGGCTGTTTTTTCACTGTCGATGGTGCTGCTGTTCAGCCGCCGGATGACTACAGCGGCCTGCCGGTCCTGTAAGGCATAATCCACCGGACGCTGGGTTAACAGATAAACACCTTCCGTGTGCCCGTTGATTTTTACCTCCACGTATTTTTTAAACAGGCGGTACAGTCCCAATTGTTCGAAACAACTGAGCGCAAAATAATTGTGCACATAGTGCGGGTCCAGAGCCAGATTGAGCAGAAAAAAATTCTGCAGCTTGCAGGTCATGCCCTGGCTGGTGAAGGTAAAAGGTTCCTGCAGTTGGACCAGGTAACTTTTGCGTCTGAACCCGGCCGAAGTTTTTCCACGCGTACGCAACACCTCCACCTGCACGGGCTGGGAGCCGATGCGTCCGTCAACGACTGGAATATCAGTACCGCTGGGCATCATATGCGTGATAGCCGCATAATTTTTATCCGGGACGGTGAGATGGATGGTTAAGATGGGCTCTGCCGGGAGGGAACCCAGCTGTAGACCTTGCGCCCACACGCAGACCGGAGCTAGAAGCATACACCACCACAGGAAAGCCGGCGTCATAATTTTTAAGGGTTAAACATTGAAATTAAAGAATTTTATTTATTTGTGGGGAATAAATTTTACTTCCAGCGCCTGAATTTTGGGCGGCGACTCCGGAGTCATGGTAAAAAATACCTCGATGACTCCCTTTTCCGCCTGCAGCGAAAAAGTACCCCGCAAATTGTTTAGCGGTTTCAGTTCACCGTTGGATTGGATCGGGCCGGCTTGACTGAAGATGGCTTGCAGGTGTTTACGGCGCAACGTTTTATGCTCGTCCAGGTAAAAATTTTCGGCAAACAGGGTATCCGTCGGCTCATCCGGCAGCTCCGGCAACAGGGTGATTAACTGGGCCTGGGCCTGTTTTAATGGTGCGGACGGTTCCAGGGTCCGGGCCTCTAATTGCGCCAGGAAAATCATAGAATCCAAGGCTTTTATGGCTGGGCTGCCTACCCCCGCATAGGTCCCGTTGCTGAAGGCCACCACACCCAGGCCTAATTCCGGAATAAACAGATGGGTGGATCCATACCCCGGCAGCCCGCCACCGTGGGAGACATAAGTCCATCCGCGGCAAGTGCGACGCCACCCTAATCCATAACCATAAAAGGAACTTTCTGCACAAGGCTTACCGGCCGGGTCCAGACGTTGACCGACACCTCGGTAGGCCCAGGGCGTTTGCATCATCCTCAGCGCTGCCCGCGATACCGGCGAGGTCAGTGTATCGGTACTCCAGGCCCGGAGGAGAAAGGCCATGTATTTACTCCAGTCGGTCAAGGTACTGATCAGACCGCCCATACAGGCATAAGCGCCATCCTTCAGCAGGGGCTCCTCCTTCCATTGGTCTTCTTCCCAGCGGTATCCCTGCGCCAGGGGCTGGACCAGCGGTCCGTCATAATCCCAATAACTCTCTCGCATATCCAGAGGAGCAAAAATCTGCGTTTGCATAAAATCGCGGTACGACTGACCGCTCACCCGCTGGATGATCTGGCCCAGGAGGGCATAACCAAGATTACTGTATTCGAATTCCGTACCCGGGGGAGTAGAAAAAGAAAGTCCCGCTTTGATCAGGTCTGCCAATTCAGCATCGGTATCATCAAGCTGCCGGTCGCCCCACGGATTGTCTTCCGGGAAGCCCGCAGTCATGGTTAGTAAATGATGAACCGTAATACGCGGTGCATCCGGTGTAGGATAAATTAATCCGGCCAAGGCGGGTAAATAGTTCTCTGCAGGCTGATGCAGGTCCAGCAGACCCATTTCCCGCAGTTTGAGAATGGCCAGAGCGGTAAGGCTTTTGGTCATGGAAGCAATGCGGTACGGCGTATGTTCATCAGGTGGTGGACCTTGCGGCAGCTGTGTCCGCCCGATGCCCCGGTGATAAATCAGTGTGTCATCCATGACCAGAGCATAAGCGACG
The DNA here is from genome assembly GCA_041917975.1 of Saprospiraceae bacterium. Taxonomy (GTDB): domain Bacteria; phylum Bacteroidota; class Bacteroidia; order Chitinophagales; family Saprospiraceae; genus JAYRWN01. The sequence continues at coordinate 2,619 of JAYRWN010000204.1, forward strand.
GAGGGCAGATGGTGTTGACGCTGGTATTGGGCCATCAGGGTATCCAAAACAGACACCTGTGCCAGAAGCTTGGCCCGGCGGTCCGCTTGTGCGAAATGCGGGCGCCACTGCGACTCGGTGGAAGGCGTTGGCGTCGGCGGATTTTTTTGATCTCGCGGCACACAAGCTGCCAGGAGAAATATAGCGGCATAATACATCAGCTTGACCATGGTTATTTCGGCATTTTGAGTTAGAAATTTATACACTACCCTTTAAAGGTAGCAGAAGTCTGGCAGACCATGATTTTTTTTGTCCCGTAATAATTTAGAACTTAATCGTGTCAAATAATTCAAACTGCTTTAAGCTGGGCGTTTGGGTTCAAGCGGTTTTTTAGGTACCTTTGCCGCGCAAATAAATCATGACGAAATGAACCATCCTCGTTATATAATCAGTGGATTAGCCGGCCTGTTAATTTTTTTCCTGGCAGCTTGTTCCACCGGTAAAAAACAATTAGCCCAGGGCGATTATGAAGATGCGGTCTACCGGGCGGTAAACCGTCTGCGGGATAACCAGGGCAGCAAAAAAGCGGCCGAAACCCTGTCTTCCGCCTATCAACTGGCGGTGAAATATTTTACCCAAAAAATCAGAACAGCCGAGGCGTCCACGGAACGCTTTAAATTCGATCAGATGGCGGATGCTTACCAACGGCTAAATCGCATGGAGGATGAAATAAACCGTTGTCCGCGCTGTTTGGAGCTGCTCACGCCCAAAAATTATGAGGCGGATTATGTGCGCGTGAAAGACCGCGCGGCTGCAGAGCGCTTTAAGGCGGGGGAAGAAGCACTGGCGCGCAACACCAGGCCCGATGGCAAAGAAGCTTATAACCACTTCGTCCGCGTAGAACAATTGGACCCCAATTATCCGCAGATTTACCAGAAAAAGGAAGAAGCCCTCTGGATGGCTACATTGCATGTGGTGGTCGAACCCATCCCGGTACATTCGCGTATATTTAACCTGAGTAACGAATTTTTTCAAAACAAGATTCAGGAATACCTCTATCGCGAACCAATTAATGCCTTTGTCCGCTTTTATACTCCGGGCGAGGCACAGCGCCTGAAAGTGACCCAACCGGATCATTTGGTGAAATTACAATTTGACGATTTTGTGGTGGGTCAAACCTATGTCAAAGAAACCGTAGAAACATTTACCAAAGATTCCATTAAAGTCGGTGAGGCCAAAATAGGTGAAGTAAAACAACCGGTGTATGGCAGCGTGAAAGCCACCTTGCGCACTTTCCAAAAAACTGTTGAGTCCAGTGGACGGCTGGATGTACAAATCTGGGATGCCGGCACCCGTCGTATTTTGCGCCAGGATAAATTCGAAGGTGCCTATAATTGGTATAGCGAATGGGCTACTTATCAGGGCGATGATCGCGCGCTCACCGAGGTGCAAAAAAAGCTGTGTAACCAGCGCGAAGTTTTCCCTCCCCCGGCACAGGATTTATTCGTCGAATTTTGCAAACCTATTTACGATCAGGTGACCAATTTTATGCGCAATTATTACCGGGAGATGTAATTCGGGTGTGGGTTGCTGGATATTGGCTATTAATATTTAATTAGGTTGAAGAACCCTGAAGGGGTTCAATCTTTATAGTGTCAATCGTCCATGCATTTTTATACGACCCCCTCGGGGTCGTATAAGTACCAATAGCATTTTTTTCCAAATATTTGACCCTTTCCTGGTCATGAAATACATCTGTGTAATTTCGGCCGTAGTGAAGAAACTTATTACGTGGATAAAATAGATTTCTCCGCTCGCTGTAATATTTCAATTCCATTCTGCACAAGTAAAATTAAA
>JAYRWN010000205.1:0-6796 GCA_041917975.1 Saprospiraceae bacterium
CGATCTAAATAATTTAACAAGGCTACAAACCACAGCAGCCCGACAACCACCCAAGGGTATTTCGACCCAAATTTCATGGTCGGTCGTCATTAATGGTTCCTAAAAAAATGTGTGGTGTGCGTTGTCCTGGTTTTATTTCTCCATTAGACAAAACCACCGCTCCCTGGTATTTAACCGCAGTGGTGGTGACCGGAGGGGTAATCGTCATTGGGTCGAGGCAGTGCCAACGTTGGTCACCTATATTCAGGAGCAAAACTGTTTTCGAAAAACCGGGATGGTTGTTTAGCAATTCCTGCTTGTGGGTGTTTAGTGGATCAGACTGGGCACGGTGTGCTTCAGTTAACAAATCGATATTTATTTGCTCCACTTGCCGAAAGGTGTGGCCCTGGTCGCCACTGATCACTACCAGGTGGTGGTTAAAGACCACCCCACTGTGCGCCGATAAGGGAAAAGGTAAGGATGGGCCGGATTGCCAGGAAGACTGATCTGTCTTCAACTGCCAAACCGCGGTATAAAAATCACTCGGCGCACCATGGTTTCTTTTACGGCCTCCAATCAGGAAGAGGGTGGAGCCGTCCGCTAACACCAAAGCATGTGAAACCGGTTGAGGTAAGGAGGGGCCTATTTGCCAGCCTTTCTGACGATCGGGCCAATCCAGATAATACACTGAGGCAGAGACTTCCTGTTGATTTTCCCCGCCCATTACATATATTTTATTCCCCAGGATGGTAGCGGTAGTATTGGATAAGGGTTTGGGTAAAGGAGGTAATTCCGTACAAGAAGCAGGTGAATGTGGTCTGGTCTTAATGAGCCAAACCTGGTCGGTCGGGCCTAATTCGTTTTCACCTCCTATACATATTATACCCCACGGTGTGCTGACATTGGCTGAATAAGCCCGGGCAGCTGGCAGGGTGCTTATATTCACCCACTCGACCATGCCGCGCTTAAGCCGGGCTTGATACAAGTGCTTGTGATAGGTCTTAGTACCTCCCTGCCATGGCGGTGCGTCGGGAAAATTAGCTCCGCCTGCAATGACAAGATTTTGGCGGTGAATCCCGATCAAAGCACCCGCCAGCCCGCATTGTTCATTCATTCCGGAAGGAGTGGGTAAGGTGCCGATCGTCGACCACTGCATGGATTTAATGGTTTGTGCTGACAAGGTGGAGACCAAAATGAATGAGATAAGGGTAAAAAAAATATGCTTCACTATCATCAATACCTGGTTATAAACACCTTTCTATTGTGAGCGATACCGCTCAAACTGGATGGTTTTAACATCCGCCTGAAAAGACGTCCAGGCCGGTTGATCCAAATTTTTGACCGGAAGGCGGCAAGGCCCGCAATCCAGACCTATTAATTTCATATAAGCTTTGCCGGTTGCAATTCCGCCGTATTTACCTAACAATTTAATCATTTCTATGGAAGTCAATTGCCATTGTCTGGCCTGATCAAAATTATTTTGGTCAAATGCTTCCTGGAGATGATGGTACAAGGGAGCGGCATAATTGTAGGTGCTGCCCACCGCACCTTGCGCTCCTACCGCGCAGGCAGCCAGATAATTTTCATCTCTTCCCCATAACATATTGTATTTCTGATTCCGGTAATTTAGGCAAGCCATATAATCCATGAAGTCTTCATGGGTGTATTTGATACCCACAAAATTGGGAATGCGGTCTTGCAGTTGGACCAGAAATGGAAACATAGAAAAATGGACGCCGGTAAGTACTGGAATGTGATAATAATAAAAAGGAAGGTCCGGTGCCACCCGGGCAACCTCAGCACAAGTGAGTATCAGAGCTTCCAGGTCTGCCGGTTTAAAATAATACGGTGCCGTAAAAGCTGTCGCGTATAACCCTTGCTCGCGGGCATAAGAGGCCAGTAACTGACATTCTGGTATAGAGGTACCTCCTAAAAAGGCGATGACTTTAAACTCATGATCATGACTAGTGGCTAATGCCCAGGCTCGAAAAACGGCTTTTTTTTCGTCCAAGGTCAACGAAGGGCCTTCACCGGTAGAGCCGCAAATAAAAGCACCAGTGACCTTATTTTTTTTCAACAAACGGTAATAATCAGGAATAACCTTGGTATTTAATTCACCTTCCGGTGTAAAAGGCGTAAAAGGTGCAGCAACCAATCCTTTAATATGATCGAAAACAAGCATACTTTAAATCTTATTAATTCTAACGCTAATTTAATCCATTAAAAAGATCCGGAGGTTCTGCACCTCCGGGATGACAGGGGTTATTTGGACTGACCAAATTATGCTCAAAATTTAGAATGAGGGATAGCCGGGGTTTTGTTTAAGCTCACGGTTATTGGTCAAGGAGTTACGATCAATAGGCCACAATAATTTGTGTGCCTCACTACTTTTTACCGAGGTATACTTGTAAACATACTGGTCGCCGAAGCGACGCAAATCCAACCAACGTTTTCCTTCAAAGACAAATTCGTATAATCTTTCCTGTAGGATGGCTTCTTTTGGATCGACATCAATAACCTGCAAAGGAAATGCATGCACAGCTGCGTCGTATTTAGCGCCAAAGGCCCTGGCCCGCACGTCATTTATTTCTACCGCCGGATCCTGGCCCAAAATGACCTTAGCTTCTGCTTTCATCAGCAATAGATCAGCATACCGGTAGATGGGGTAATCGTTCGTTATGCGACGCACGCCATTTTCCTGTTCACCTTCATATTTTTTTACAAAACAGCCGGCCAATAAAAATCCTAAACTATCGGATTTGTTATAAGCGGCTTGAATGGAAAACCATTTACGGGTATCGAGATCATTAAATAATCTGAATGTCGCTGAACGAACCGGTGCGCGTAATAAACCTCCCCAATTATCCAGGGTAACATCGAATTTACGATTGCCCAGTGAATCCCAATAATTAGCTAATAAATTAGTTTGAGGATAAAAGGTATTCGAAAAAGGTAAGGTGCTTTCATTCAACAAATGCCGCAGGGAAAAAATTATTTCGGCATTTCCTTTATTGGCTACTCCGGCTTTAAATACATCACTAAAATTTTTCAGTAATGCCAATCCGGTAACTTTTGCCTGAATATCATTTAATGCTTCGAGAGCTATGGTAGCCTCGGTGTTATTTCCGCCTCGGTGAGCCAGCCATAAATGATATTCTGCCTTGAGCATGAGTGTTGCCGGTTTCGACCAATAACTCTTGGTATTGCGAAAGGAATAATCCGCACCAAAACTCTGCAGGGATTTTTCAATATCGTCATTAATCAAAGTCATCACCTCCTGGGTTGAATTAGCTGCCTTGGCTAAATTGGCAATATCAAAGGACGCTACGGGCTCAGTTTGAATAACCACATCTCCCCACGTTCTGGTCATTTGGAAATAATAGAATGCCCGCAGGCCATAGGCGATACCTAAATAATAATTTTTATTTGTATTTGTTAATACGGTACTCGTATTTAAGCGATCAATCAACAAATTCAATTGCACAATATTCGCGTAAAAGCCCCCGAAATTACTCACTCCGGGGTTATCCAAATCTAACGTCTGGAGCCACATGCGTTCAACGCCTTGGGTGGCTTCACCGGAAAATGTACCTGCAGATCCGGGTTCAGTACCAAATATATCCGAGCGCATTTCACCTAAAAATTGCAAGGCTTGAATATGACTTCTCAAGCGGGCATGAATACCGGATACGAATGCATCATACTGATCGGGTGTTTGCCAAAAATTGGCATCACTAATGCTGCTGACCGGAGCAATATCCAATTGTTTCGAACATGCGCTGAGGATAAGTAAAGACGCGGCAAAAAATATGATTATTTTATTTGTTTTCATTATTGCAACATTTAAAATTCTTTAAAAAGTTATATTAATACCACCTACAAAAGAACGTGGCAGAGGGTAATTACCGGCAAAAATACCATTGGCCTCAGGCTCCGGAGAATTGCCTGAAAATTTGGTGATATAAAATAAATTATTAGCATTCAGGAAAAGGCGCGCCGAAGTAATTACTTTCGAAAAAGCTAATTCCTCTTTATTAAAATCATAAGCCAAGGTAATTTCACGACAGGACATGTAATCACCCGGTTCATAATAATAGGAGTTATTACTATTCAATACTTGATTGGCGTTGTTGCTGCGGGTCAGATTCTTTTTACCATTTGGGGCCCCCACTTGATCCGCCCAATACACTTTCGGAATATTGGGATTAGATTTATCCCCGGAATAACCTCTTTTGATTAAATCAAGGTTATTAAATGTACCCTGATAATTACCCAGAATTCTGGCCATAAGGTCATTGTAAAGAATATGCCCTAGCGCAAAATCAAACCGGCCAAATAAAGAAAATCTTTTGTAGGAAATGGTGGTGGAAAATCCACCGAATGAAGTAGGGTTGACGTTACCAACATAAAGCTGATCACGTGAATCGATAGTATCGTTACGATCCAGGTCATCCCAATTTACATCTCCCGGAGTAATTTTTCCGGCTCCACTGCTTAGTTCCGGTCCGGAGATGTTGGCAACAGCGTCATAACGTGATCCTGCTTCGGACAATACTTCCGCGTCAGACTGAAATATGGCCAATTGTTTATAGGCATACACATCGCCCAACGACTGACCTTCCTGCAATCCTCCAACCCAAACCACTTTTTTCTGACCTGGATCATAAATTTGGATACCACCCTGGCGATTATTTTCATTACCGTTAAAAGGCAGTTTTAAGATCTTATTTTTTTCAAAAGAAATGTTCCCGCCTACGCTCCAGGACCATCCGTCTTTATTAGAAAAAATATTATAGGTGAGAGCTATTTCTAAGCCCTTATTTTGAAATGTACCCAAATTAGTGCGAATAGAACTAAATCCCAGATAACTTGGTAAACTTAAATTGGTTAAGAGGTCACTGGTTTTACGGTTGTAATAATCTAACAATAAGGTTAAATTATTATCAAACAGACCCAGGTCTAAGCCTACATCAATAGTTGTACTTCTTTCCCAACGTAAATCTTCATTGATTACCGCTGTGTTTAAAAAACCCAAGCTGCCGCTATAATTACCTTGGGAACCATATACACCTTGTACCTCATAATCACCAATGCCGGCCACATTTCCATTTACTCCAAAACTTACCCGTGGTTTAAAAACCGAGATAACGTTAGCCAGAGTACTTTGGGCAAAAAAATTCTCCCGGTGTAAATTCCATCCGGCGGACATGCCCGGAAAGAAACCCCAGCGATTTTTTTCAGCTAACCGGGAAATTCCATCCAGGCGATGCACAAAGGTCAGCAGAAAACGCTGGTCAAATGAATAAGACACGCGACTAAAATTAGAAATAATGCCATACTCCGATTTATTGCTGAAATTACTACCGGCGGCAAAATTGGTGGAAGCATTGACGGTGGGGATATCGTCAGTCGGTGCTCCGGTTCCGGATATCTGACTATTGAGTGATTTTTCAGTAAAAGATTCTGCCCCAATCATCACATCCAACTGGTGTTTATTTAGTTCTTTGCTGTAATTGATGATCCCATTGTATTGTTGCTGAAACGAACGCCCAAAGGCCCAGGAAGCCGGGCGGGTGGTATTAAACCCGGGTGGGTTGGCAAAAATCTGGCTGTAATTTTGGGTGGCTTTGGTAAACGATTCGTTGATGTTTTCCACCATATAAATATTGCCGGACAGTTTGACGTAAAGGTCTTTGGTTAAATCGTATTTTAAGGAAGCCAGCGCCGTGCCCCGGTTAAGCTCATTGGTACGGATGTTTTTATTTAACCAATACAAGGGGTTTCCATCGGCAATTCCATTTCCGGGATTAGGGCGGGTTTGTAATGAATCCAGCCATGGATTAAAGGTTGGCCAGAGCGAAAGATTTCGGTAGAGGGTATTTATTTCTCCGGCAATAACTCCGGTCTGACCGGAGGTGGAAAAAGAAGCTCCCGAGGTGATTTCCAATTTAGGTGTAATTAAATAGGACCCATTCAGGTTACCGGAAATTCGCTTATAATCGGATCCTACAATGATGCCATCTTCGTTATAAAAATTAAAACTGCCCAGATATTTACCGCGTTCATTCCCCCCGGTAACACTGACATAATGATCATTGGTATTGGTATTTCTAAATACAATGTCTTTGACCTCACCACTATGATCTTTAAAGATGATGGTTCCTCCATAAGGATCGGCGATAGTATCCCAGCCTTGTTGCAGTAAGTTGGCATTATTAGGATTAAAGGTGCGAATGTCAAATGAAGCCAGATCAGCGGCGTTGGTTGACAAACCAAATCCCCGCTGAGAATTAACCTGGGCCAAAGTCCGTTGCGAGTTAAAGTGTCCGAGGCGGGAGTAGTAGATATAATCTTTGGCATTCAAATAAGTGTAGTCCTCCCGGTTGAGGTTAAATCCGCGGACGTATTTGTAAGAAACCTGGGCAGTGCCGGTTTTAGCCCGCTTAGTAGTTATAAGGATAACACCGTTATTCGCACGGGCTCCATAGATAGCCGTTGCCGCAGCATCTTTCAGGACCTCTACGGATTCTATATCGTCAGGGGAAATATCATTATAGGATCTGATGATGCCATCGATGACCACCAGAGGTGCTCCAGGACTGTTAATCGAAGCCCCACCTCTTAATAATATGGCTGGCGCAGCACCCGGAGAACCGGAATTGTTGACCACTCGCAAGCCTGGAATGGCTCCCTGCAAAGCAGTACCCACATTGGATCGCGGAGCGGTCTGTAGCACAGTTTTGTCCAATTTACTGATGGCGCTGGTGATGTTACGCCGGGACTGCGTGCCATACCCGATCACTACTATTTCACCTAA
>JAYRWN010000206.1:0-23843 GCA_041917975.1 Saprospiraceae bacterium
ATCCAAGGTAAAGACAATGGGGACAAAATAGTCCACAAAAGCTCTGTTAAACGCATCGAGGATGTTCTGTAGAGGTACAGCTTCCAAGCTGGTAAATTGGTAAGGATTAGGTTGTGTCAAAAAAAATTAGTTTAATAATTGAGTGATAGCGAAGCATCTATGAATATGATATTAAATTTTTAAACCGATAAGTGTTTCGCGTTTATCGGGTAAAGACGGAATTAATTTGGCTAAACTGTGATTAAAACTTACCTCAATGTCTTCTTCCGTAAATATTATCGTGAGGTAGTTTTTATGTTGGTAATTAATAAAACGGCTAGTGATCTCCAGCGTACTTTCGTCTTTCCAACGGGCGGCGGAAGCCACAGTATATGTCTGATGTAGGTGACCAGGAATCAGTTTTGGCGGCATGCCTGGCCAGTTTATTTCGCTGGATATCCAACGGCCTAGGCCAAAAGCCAGGGTTTGTTTTTCTTCGCCAATGGTACAGATTATTTTTCCTCCGTCTGAGGACAAGATGACCTGCATTTTAGTGATGCCCTGCTCGTTTTGATCAAAGTAATACATAAATCGTCCTCTGGTCCATGGAGCGGAGGGATGGACACCGGATGGTGGTGCGATAGCCAGGCTTTGCAAGGTGTTACGCAGGACCTGGGTGGAAGCTTCTGTCGGTAAGACCTGGTCCCGCATCGCGGGCAATAAATAACGCCACATTAAATCCAACTCGCCCTGCATATCGGCAGATTCACTGGTCATCACCACCACGGTATGATGGTTGGGTAAAATAACACAATATTGTCCAAAGGCCCCGTCGCCACGATAATTGCCGTGTTGCGACCGCCAAAACTGATAGCCATAACCCTGCTTCCAGTCGTTTAATTTATCCGGCCGGTCCGGTGAGCCACCCAGCGATAATATTTGGGCCGAAGTGGCTTCTCTTACCCAGTCTTCGGTGAGCAACTGATGTTTGCCCCAGCGCCCCCGCTGCAGCATCAGTTGACCGAATTTAGCGAGGTCTTCGGTGTGTAAACGCAGGCCCCAGCCTCCGGTACAGCGCCCTTGCGGATCGCGTTCCCAGTCCGCTTTTTCTATGCTGAGCGGATCGAACAAACGTTTTTGCAGGAAATCCAGTACATTTTGGCCGCTGACTTTTTGTAAAATGGCCGACAACATGTATGTGGCTCCGCTATTGTAAAGAAAAACATGTCCCGGTTCCTGATCAAAATCAAAATTTAAAAAGGCTTTCACCCAATCATCGGTCTGGGTCATTTCGAAAGTGGTATCGTGGCCGTGTCCAACGGACATCGTCAACAGGTGTTTGATGCGCAACAAATGGTGCCGCAGGGTGAGTGGGTCGGGGCATTCGGCAGGGAAAAAATCAATGACCTTGTCGTTTAGATTGAGTTTACCCTCTTTGACAGCCATTCCAATCGCGGTGCTGGTGAAACTTTTGCTCAGAGAATAAAGGGTCTGTAATTGATCCGCCCGATAGGGTGACCACCAACCTTCCGCAATGACATAACCGTATCTTAAGATCATCAGACTATGTGGATCATGCTGCAGTTTATTTAGCGCTTCGATGAAACCTAAAAGATAATTACTACTGACGCCCTGGGCTTCGGGCGTGCTGCGGTCTAATGGTCCGGAACCTCTTAGCAACCCAGGCCATGGAGGGCTAAGCAGCAAGCTGGCAGCACTGCCGGTTATTTGCTGAAGAAAAAGTCTGCGCGACGGCATAAGACGGGTTGTGAGGCCGGTAAAATAGTATTTTCGGGCTGTTTTGGTGAATTTTTAACATTTCAAAACCGGCAGGGTTATCATTTAAACTGATAACCCAAATTTTTAAGTTGATGCACCAGGTCATCCAATTGCAGGTATAACTTGTCTGTCCGCCGCGGATCAGTACCAATGTGTATCAATAGATGAAATCCATTCAACCCATGGGGAGATTCCCAGGCATAACTCCAAAACCGTTGCAGAATGGTCTGTGTCGAGCGGTAATTGGGGCTATCCGGAGTGGTATAATCCGCATTGGTCCCTGTACCCGGGGTAAAATTAATCAGGGTCCAACCCAGGTCGTTAGACCAGGTATGGATGGAGGCATTGTACCATTCGTAGGGAGGCATAAACCAGCGCTGCCGGGAGGTAGTAACTATGTTGAGCACCTCCAAAGCGTCCTGGTTGGCTTTTAAGTCTGCTTTGAACGTTTTTTCGTCCACCAGCAAGGAGTCGCGGTTTTCCCAGTCACAGTATAATAAGTGCCGGTCAGAATGGGGGCCGATGTAATGACCATCCCGGTGCAAGGCTTGTACTAAAGCGGGATATCGGCGTATAAAGTCACCGGTGAAGAAAAAATATGCCAGTAAATGGTGTTTTTTGAGGACCTGGCGGATATGGTCACCTCCATCGGCATAGTCATGGCCGGTAAACATCAGATACAATCGTTTGGCCGTGGTATCAGACCGGAAGATGGCCCCTTCCCGTTCATACAACCCGGATTGCAAACCCTGACGTAAAGCCCAGGGTGCCGAGCAGCTTAGCCAGGTTAAGGTTAGGACCAAAAATAGATGATATCTTGTTATGGGCATACCCCGGAGATTTTAACCAAATTTAGAGCGAAATGCGCGGAGTTGAACCAAGTAAAAATTTAATAAAACAAATTATTATTTTTACTATATATCCAGTTGCACGGTTATCTTTGCCGCTGGGAAAGTTAATATGCAGGCTTATTTAGACCTCTTAGGGCGGATTTTGGCGGAAGGAGCGGCTAAGACAGATCGCACAGGTACCGGTACGCGCAGTATTTTCGGGTATCAAATGCGCTTTGATTTAGGAAAAGGCTTCCCGTTGTTAACTACAAAAAAAGTTCACCTGAAGTCGATCATCTATGAATTGTTGTGGTTTTTGCGGGGAGATACCAATGTGCGGTATCTGCATGATCATGGCGTGACGATCTGGGATGAGTGGGCGGATGAGCAAGGTAATTTGGGCCCGGTCTATGGCAAACAATGGCGCTCCTGGTCAGGTGCAGACGGTAAAGTGTATGATCAGATCGCAGGTGCAGTTCAGATGATAAAACAAAATCCGGATTCCCGGCGCATCATCGTCAATGCCTGGAATGTGGCTGAACTGGATCAGATGGCGTTGAGTCCCTGCCATTGTTTATTCCAGTTTTATGTCGCGGAAGGTAAATTATCCTGTCAGTTGTATCAGCGTTCGGCGGATGTTTTCCTGGGTGTACCTTTTAATATAGCTTCTTATGCACTGTTGACCATGATGATGGCTGAGGTTTGCGGATTAGGTTATGGTGAATTCGTGCATACCTTTGGTGATGTACATCTCTACCGAAATCATGAAGAGCAAGCCTTAGAGCAGTTGCGGCGTGAACCGCGACCTTTACCGCAGTTGGTTATAACTCCTGGTGTTAAAAATATTGAAGATTTTAAATATACTGATTTTCAGTTAGTTAACTATAATCCACATCCGGCAATAAAAGCACAGGTTGCGGTGTAAGTGGCTTTTATTTAGAAAATGTCTAAATAAAAGAAATGTTAAGGGATTTAATTGGTTACTACCTGACAGAAAATTATTTTTGCGCAGTTTTTGAAGGGGATATTTAATAAATATTCATATATATAAATTATTGTAAAATATATGAGCCGACGTTTAAACTTACTGGTGGGATTACTGAGCTTATGTTTAGTCGTGCCGGTGTTCTTGTCAGCCCAGCCTGATGTCCAAGCGGGTAAGGACCTGTTTAGGTCCAATTGCGCAGCGTGCCATAACCGCAACATGAAGGATAAAATGACCGGCCCGGCCCTGGGGGGTACTCAGGAGCGGTGGTCAGCGTATCCTCAGGAAGACCTGTACGCCTGGATTCGCAATTCCAGCGCCCTGGCGGCAAAAGGTCATCCCTTAGCTCAGCAATTGGTGAAAGACTGGGCGCCGGTAGTGATGACGCCTTTCGAAAATCTAACCGATGATCAGATCGCTTCGCTCTTACTATACATAGATGCAGTTTATACCGGCAAAGAAGGCGATACTGCGGCCGGTGCACCTGCAGCGGCAGTACCTGTTGCACAAAAACCTAATAACATCTATTACTGGTTGCTGCTGGTTACTTTGTTGATCATGGTCTATGCTCTGGCCCGGGTCATTGGTAATATGAAACGCCTGGCCCATCAGGATGCCACCGGCGAAGTGGTTGCGCCATCGTCCCTCCGAGACCTTTTCTCTAATAAGGGTTTTATTTCTTTTGTCATATTCGCCCTGGTTGTACTGGTCGGCTACACCACCACCACCAACGGTATTGCCTTCGGCCGTCAGCAGAATTATGCCCCTGAACAACCCATCAAGTTTTCTCACGCCACACATGCCGGTTTAAATAAAATCGATTGTAATTATTGTCACGATGGCGCCCGTCGCTCCAAACACTCGGTGATACCGGCCACCAACACCTGTATGAATTGTCACAAAGCCGTTAAAAACGGCACAACCTACGGGACCGCCGAATTAACCAAAATTTATGTGGCCGCTGGGTTTGATCCGAATACCGACAAATATTTTGACAATACCCAAATGACCAATGATGATTTGAAAGCCATTTATACCAAATGGATCGGGGACCAATATGTCGCTAAAAATAATCTTACGACGTTGGATGAAAAAGGCCAGCAAGTGGTCACTGAACAATGGGATGGGATCGTTAATTCCTTGACTCACAAAGAAAAACCACACTTACAAGGCCCGATAGAATGGATTCGCATCCATAATATGCCGGATCATGTCTACTTTAATCATGCTCAGCACACGGTGATCGGTAAGATCGAGTGTCAGCGCTGTCATGGAAAGGTGGAAGAAATGCCGGTGGTCAAACAGTATGCGCCATTGTCCATGGGTTGGTGTATCAATTGTCATCGGCAGACGGAGGTATCCAGTTTTGGTGATAATAATTACTATTTGGAATCTTTCAAGCGTTACCATGAGGATGTCAAGAGTGGCAAAAAATCCAAAGTTACTGTGGAGGATATCGGTGGGTTGGAATGTCAAAAATGTCATTATTAATCCCACGTTTATAAACCATTAAAAGATTAAGACAGAATTGTCAATGAAAAATAATCAATTTCCTATCTGGATTGGCGATAAAGACCTGAATCACGATCAGGATTTTATCAAGCACGCGGGTCAAGAATTTGCACCTGTTACGGTCAGCCAAATGCTGGACGAGCAACAAAATGGCCACTACCAGGCTAATCGCCGGGATTTTCTGAAATTCTTCGGGTTTAGTTTGGGGGCCGCAACCATCGCCGCTGCCTGTGAAACTCCCGTAAGGAAGGCTGTGCCTTATTTGGTAAAGCCGGACACCATTGTTCCGGGTATAGCTACCTATTATGCGTCTTCTTATGTTCAGGGGGGAGATTATTGCGCCGTTTTGGTCAAAACCCGTGACGGCCGCCCAGTCAAGCTGGAAGGAAACGATCTTTCTGCTGTCACCAAAGGAGGTACGTCTGCACGAGCTCAGGCCAGTGTGCTGAGTTTATATGATGTTAACCGCCTGAAAGGTCCGGCTAAAGTGACTGATGGTGCGCTGAAGGAAATAACCTGGGCTGACCTGGATAAAGAGATTTCCGGGGCTTTACGCGCTGATAGCCAGGTACGCCTGGTAACCAATACCATCATGAGCCCGTCGCTGAAAGCCGCTATCGCTCAGTTCCAGGCTAAATTTCCCAATACCAGGGTAGTCACTTACGACGCAGTATCCAGCGCTGGTCTCCTCATTGCCAATGAACGCAACTTTGGACTAAAGATGATCCCTGCTTATCACTTTGATAAAGCAGAAACCATCGTAAGTATAGGGGCTGATTTTTTAGGCACCTGGGTGTCTCCTGTAGAATATGCCGCGGATTATGCCAAAATGCGCAAAGTGGCTAATGGTGCTAAAAAAATGTCGCGTCATTACCAGGTAGAATCTTACATGTCTCTTTCCGGTTCCAATGCTGACAACCGGGTACAAATTAAACCTTCAGAAACCGGGGCAGCCATTGCCACCTTATATAACCTCATTTCGGATGGTTCCAAAGTAACCACTCCAGCCCTAAATGAGCATGCCTCTAAAGCTCTGGAGAAAATAGCCAGTGAATTAAAGGCGGCAGGAGGCCGTAGTTTGGTTGTGAGCGGTTCGAATAATCCGGATGAACAGGTGCTAATCAATCAAATAAACGTGAGCCTGGGCAATTACGGACGAACTATCACCTTTGATCATGCTTCCTACCAACGTCAAGGGGACGAGCGCGACGTGGAGACCCTGATTACCGAAATGGGTGCCGGCAGTATCCAGGCGGTCATCGTGCTAGGGGCGAACCCGGCTTATGAACTTCCTAATGCCACGCGTTTTGCAGAAGCCTTGACCAAAGTACCCTTACGGATATCCTTAAATTCACACGCTGACGAAACTGCCCATTTGTGTCATTGGGTAGCTCCGGATCATCATTATTTGGAGTCCTGGGGCGATGCTCAACCTCAGATTGGCCGGTACAGTTTGATTCAACCGACTATTAGCCCGTTGTTCAATACCCGTCAAGCCGGACACAGCCTGCTGGTATGGTCTGATAGCACGGAGTTAGTGAAAGATGCTGAGCAGCCTTATCTGGAATTTGTAAAAAAAGTATGGACTAATATGTTTGCCATGCAAACCAGAATTAGCTCCTTTCAGGCATTTTGGGATGCTTCCTTACAAAATGGTGTATTTGAAACCGGAGGTCAACCGGAACCTGGCTATCAGATGGTTGATGCCAGCGGTCTGAAAGTTACTCAGCCCGGCAGCGGTCAGGAATTGACATTATTTGAATCCATACCTATGGGCGCCGGTCAATTTGCCAATAACCCCTGGCTGATGGAAATGCCCGATCCGGTAAATCGTTGTTCTTGGGGCAACTATCTGGGCATACCGGTATCTTTCGATGGCTATAAGAACATTAATGGGTACAATAATCTGGAAGACGGAGATCTGGTCAATGTAACTGCCGCACAGGGAAGTGTCAAAGTTCCGGTGGTAAAACAATTCGGATTAGCTGAAGGTACATTCAGTTTACCCATAGGGTATGGGCGGACGAAAGCCGGACGGTGTGGCAACAACATCGGTGCTAATGTACAAGGTTGGATATCCCTGGAAAACGGCCTGTTCCAATATTATCAGACTAATGTGGAGGTATCAGCGAAAGTGGGTGAAGAAAAGGACTTCTCTTGTGTACAATATCATCATACCATGGGCGTCAAAGCTACGGACACGAAATTCGGAGAGCAGATCAATGCCGATGAAGCAGATTTGGTGTTTTTCCCTCTCTTTAACATAAGAGGTTATCAAGGCGCTTTGACCGACCGGACCATTATTCGTGGAGGACATCTGAAGGACCTTGAGCATTTTACTGAGGAACTAAAACATGAACGTGAGCACCACCAGCACCTGAATGAGCAAACACTTTACCCCGATTATTCGAATGTTTATACTTCGGGACATAGGTGGGGTATGCATGTGGACCTCAACGCTTGTATAGGCTGTGGTGCATGCACTGTAGCTTGTATGGCTGAAAATAATGTGCCGGTAGTCGGTAAACACAATGTGGCCCGCCATCAGGAAATGACCTGGTTACGTATTGACCGCTATTATTATGGTGATCTGGATAACCCAAGAACGGTTTATCAGCCCATGATGTGTCAGCATTGTCAGAATGCTCCCTGCGAAAATGTTTGTCCGGTGAATGCCACCAACCATAGCAGTGAAGGTTTGAACCAAATGGCTTACAACCGCTGCATCGGTACCCGCTATTGTGCAAATAACTGTCCGTTTAAAGTGAGACGCCTGAACTGGGCCGACTACATGACTGCAGACTTATTCCCCATCAACGAAGTACAACTGAATGAGGAAGAGATTGCTTTTTATGCCGATAATCTTACCCGGATGGTATTAAATCCTGACGTAACGGTTCGTTCAAGAGGTGTCATGGAAAAATGTAGTTTTTGTGTACAACGATTACAGGAAGGCAAGCTGACTGCCAAATTAGCCGGCCGCAAACTGGAAGATAGAGATGTACGCACGGCTTGTCAAACGGCTTGTCCTACGGGCGCCATCACGTTTGGAGATGTAAATAACCCCAATAGTGAAGTCAGTAAATCATTGACCAGTCCGCTAAACTACATCGTACTGGAAGAAACCAACGTCGGATCTAGCGTAAACTATAGCGCCAAGATCAATAATGCTAATGAAGAATTATTTTCATAATCATACAGCGAAAAAGCTCAAACATGGGTCACGCACCGGTATCTAAAATTAGAAGACCACTGGTAGAAGGTCACAAGACGTATCACCAGATCACGGAAGAATTAACTGCCGCCACCGAAAAAAAGGCGGGGAAGGCATGGTGGATAGCCTTCGGGACTGCCCTGTCTTTTCTGACCTTAGGGGTGATTTGTATCACTATAACCATCTGGCGTGGTACAGCTTCCTGGAATCTTAACCGCACCATCGGTTGGGGTTGGGATATTACCAACTTCGTTTGGTGGATCGGTATTGGTCATGCCGGAACTCTTATCTCGGCCATTCTATTGTTATTCAGACAAAAATGGCGTACCGGGGTAAACCGGGCTGCAGAAGCCATGACCATTTTTGCGGTACTTTGTGCTGCCCTGTTTCCAGCTATCCACGTTGGACGGATTTGGTTAGTGTTTTATTTCTTTCCATATCCGAACACCCGTGGTCCGTTATGGCCCAACTTTAACTCGCCGTTGTTGTGGGACCTTTTTGCCATTAGTACGTATTTCACCGTATCCTTGTTATTCTGGTATACCGGTTTAGTGCCGGATTTTGCTACCGTAAGAGACCGGGCTAAAGGATTGCGTCGTAAAATATATAATGTGTTATCTTTTGGCTGGACCGGAGCGGCTAAACATTGGCAGCGGCACGAAGCCCTGTCGCTGGTATTGGCCGGTTTATCCACGCCGCTGGTATTATCCGTACACACTATCGTAAGTTTTGACTTCGCTACTTCGGTTATACCGGGCTGGCATACCACCATTTTTCCACCTTATTTTGTCGCCGGAGCTATTTTCTCTGGGTTTGCGATGGTACAAACCCTGATGGTGATTACCCGCAAGGTCCTGAATCTAAAACATTACATTACCCTTGAGCATATTGAGTCCATGAATAAGGTTATTTTGGTGACCGGTACTATCGTTGGTGTAGCTTATCTAACCGAATTGTTTGTGGCCTGGTATAGTGGATATGTTTATGAGCAATTCGCCTTCTTTAACCGGGCCTTAGGTCCTTACTGGTGGTCTTATTACGCCATGATGTTATGTAATGTTATCTCTCCACAGTTATTTTGGTCTAAGAAGATACGGCGTAGTGTCTGGTGGACCTTCCTGATGTCCATTTTTGTGAACATCGGGATGTGGTTCGAGCGATTTGTTATCATCGCTACAACATTAGCTCGCGACTATTTACCCTCTTCCTGGAGTTTTTACGTACCTTCTTTCGTTGAGGTTGGGATTTTCCTGGGCACCTTAGGCATATTTTTCACCTGCTTCCTGTTGTTTACCCGCATTGCGCCTGTGGTAGCAATCGCCGAAGTGAAGCATATTCTTAAAACCTCCGGTGATCAATATGTGGATGGCCATGGCCACCATGTTCATGAATCGCCGGCAGTATCAGATCAACATCATCATTAATCTTCATGAAGTTATCAGCAGCATATGAGTGCGAATAATAAAACAGTTTTATACGGACTTTATAACGATGAAGAAGTCCTCTTGCATGCGGTGAAAGGTGCTAAGGAAAAGCATCTGAATATTATGGATGTTTTTAGCCCATTTCCTATTCATGGTTTGGATGAATTACTGGAATTGGAAGAATCCCGTTTACATATTGTTGGATTCATCTTTGGTATACTGGGCACTTTAACGGCATTCCTGGGCATGACTTGGATTTTTACCGGTGACTGGCCTACGATCTTTGGCGGTAAGCCTTATTGGTCAGTTCCTGCATTTATCCCCATTGTTTTCGAATTGACGGTACTGTTTGCGGCCATTGGTATGGTGGTTGTATTTTATATCGTATCAGGACTTGCTCCCGGGGTGGTTAATCCTACCTTGGATGATCGAATCACTGATGATAAATTCTGTTTAGCGTTTGATCAGACCCATTTGTCCACCGATCAAGTCCAGAAGATCAAAGAGTTTTTAAAGTCTACCGGCGCGGTAGAAGTAAATTCTAAAGCTATTTAATGCGCTGTTATATGAACTCGTCTATCAAGAAATTTTTATTCATATCCGCTTTGGCAGTTATCATTTATGCCTGTGCTCCTGCTAAAGGGAATCGCACCGGTCATGAGTTTATGCCTGACATGACACACAATATCGGTTACGAGGCTAATACTATGACCTATTATTATTATAACCGGTGGGGTAGTGAGGCTGATTATCGGAAATATGCTATGCCACGTCTTCCGGTCAAGGGCACTATACCGCGCGGGTTCGCCGGAGGTGCCGCACCCTCCGAAAACAAAATGACCATCCCCCAGAGTGGTCATGTACCTTATTATTTTCAAGACACTGAGGAGGAACGCCTCAGGGCAACAGCAAGCATTATTAACAACCCTTATCCCATTACTGACGCCGGTATAGCCAGGGCTAAAAACCTGTATAATGTGTATTGCGGCATATGTCATGGAGAAAAAGGAGACGGCAACGGTTATTTAGTACGCGATGGCAGCCCTTATCCTGCCCAACCAGCTAACTTAATCAACGATGAGTTTACTGCTGCCTCAAATGGTAGGATGTATCATGGCATCATGTATGGAAAGAATGTCATGGGAGGTTATGCAGATAAATTATCCTATGAGGAACGCTGGCAGGTGATTCACTACATACGTTCCTTGCAAGCCGCAAGCCGTAACTTAAAGTACAATGAAAAAAGCAATACTTTAAATGCCATTGACCGGCCGGCAGCATTACGCCCTGCAGTCAATGCGGTCATGCTCCTGGATTCCATGGCTCTGCCCATGGATAGTCTGGTTGCTCCGGCAGATACTACCAGTCATCAATCAGGTCATTAATCAACTAAGAAAAAAGTCTGAGTCATGCAGATGCATACTTTCACCTTCGATAAAAAATTAAAAACCGGAACGTTGGCCATGGTGGCCCTGGGGGTTTTATGTCTGATCGTCTTGTTTCTTACCGATCACAACCCTGGCCATGCACGTTTTTGGAGTAATCTCTTACACCATGGGGTGTTTTTTACCGGGATAGCATTAATGGCTTTATTCTTCTTGGCTACTTGTGTAACTGCTTTTGCCGGCTGGCATACCATTTTTAAGCGGGTATGGGAAGCGATCTCTTTGTTTTTGCCGTTCGGATTAGGGGTAATTATTATTATCGGTATTGGTAACTACCTTGGCTGGCATCATCTTTACCATTGGACTGACCATGAAGCAGTGCTTACTGATGAGCTATTAGTGAATAAATCATCTTTTTTAAATAATGGTTGGTATTTGTTTGGTACCATCATCATCGGCGGCCTGTGGTATTTCTTTGCCCACAAAATTCGCAGCCTTTCTCTCGACGAGGATAAACAAGGTGATGAAAATTTTAAATATCATCATAAATTACGAATCTGGTCTGCTGCCTTTTTACCTATCGCAGGGTTCAGTAGCGCATCCATGGTTTGGCAATGGATCATGTCCATCGACGCTCACTGGTACAGTACCTTGTTTGCCTGGTATTGTGGGTCCAGTTGGTTTGTCTCTATGATCTGTTTTACGGTGCTCATCATGTTATATTTAACCGGTAAAGGATATTATCCACAGTTTAAAAAAGACCACCTGCATGATCTGGGTAAATTTTTATTTGCCTTTAGCATATTTTGGACTTACCTGTGGTTTTCTCAATATATGTTGATCTGGTACGGTAACGTTGGAGAGGAAACTATTTATTTTAGGACCAGGCAAGATCAATATCCGGCTTTATTTTATTTGAATTTAGGCATCAACTTCCTTGTGCCTTTATTAATACTCATGCGGAACGATACTAAAAGAAAATTGGGAACGATGTCCCTAGTGGCTGTAATAGTTTTGTTTGGGCATTGGTTAGACTATTTCTTAATGATTAAGCCCGGAGTCGCCCATACCATGCACGAGATGGCTGTGGAACATGGTGCTTATAATCATGGTACAGCAGTTGGGTTTGCCTTACCTGGTTTATTAGAAATAGGTACATTTATAGGATTCATAGGATTGTTTCTTTTTATAGTTTTCAGACAATTGGAGAAGGCCAGTCTTGTACCGGCTAACGACCCCTATTTGTCTGAAAGCCTACACCATCATGTTTAAAAAATTATCTTAATTTCATAAAAGTATGGCAGCACCATATCTTATCATTCTGGTCATAGGGATTGTGTTAATCATCCTGGTGCAACTTAGCAAAGTTGTTGAGATGGTTAATTCACTCCGAGATGCCCGCGAAGTTGAATTTAAAAGCAACCGAACACAGGGGATTTGGCTTATCATCTTTATGGTTGCTTTCCTCATCTTTTGTGTGTGGATTTCCATGCATTTTAAAGACCATATGCTAGGGTACGGTCCCTGGGTGTCCTCCTCGGCACATGGGGGTGAAATTGATTCCCTGTTTAATATTACTCTGTTTTTCACCGGAGTAGTTTTTTTCATCACCCAGTTTCTACTCTTTTATTTTTCTAATAAATATCGGGGACGTAAGGGCCATAAAGCCTTGTTCATCTCGCATAATGATAAGTTAGAAATGTGGTGGTCGATCATTCCTGCCGTGGTTATGGCTTTCCTGGTTATTCGAGGTTTATTGACCTGGAATACGGTCATGGATGATGTAAAACCTGGTGATGATTATATGGAAATCGAAGCTACCGGTATGCAATTTAACTGGTTGCTGCGTTATCCTGGCCCCGATGGTGCTCTGGGACATCGCGATTATAAATTGATTACCGGGAATAACAGTCTTGGGCAAGATTGGAACGATGTAAAAAATCTGGATGATATTTTGCCGGATAAGATCGTCTTGCCTGTCAATAAAAAGGTACGCGTGCGCATTACGTCCCGGGACGTATTGCATAATTTTTATTTACCGCATTTCCGGGTAAAAATGGATGCTATACCAGGTATTCCAACCTACTTTGTATTCACACCAAAAGAAACTACCAAAGAATTTAGAGAACGATTACGCGCTTCTGGTAAATATAATTTTCCTTATGACAAGACAGACTCAGAAAGTAAACCGTATTGGGAGATGGTAAATTTCGAATTGGCTTGTGCCGAGTTATGTGGAAATGGTCATTTCAGCATGCGTAAGATCGTAGAAATAGTTACCGAGGATGAATACAATAAGTGGCTGGGTGAACAGAAATCCAAATACTTGTCCTCTGTCCGTTTTACGGATGAAGACCCCTTCCGCAATCAATTGTTGGATTTTGAAATCAAAGAGAGGGCTGCCCAGTTCATGCGCGATTTTGAAAAGGCACGCGTTCCAGAACTAGCTACTGAACGGATCGTTCGATTAAGATACGTCGAATTTGAGAGTGGTTCAGCGCGTTTAACACCCCTATCAAAATATGAGCTGGATAATGTAGTCAATGTGTTAGGTAAACACTCCAGCATGACTCTTGAACTTGCTGGTCATACAGACAATACCGGAACTCCTGCTGACAATCTGACCTTGTCTAATGATCGGGCAAACGCCGTATTCCGTTACCTTACAGCCAAAGGCGTAGACGCCGGCAGACTTACGGCCCAAGGATACGGTCAAGACCGCCCCATCGATACTAACGATACGGCTGAAGGCCGGCAAAATAATCGCAGAACAGAAATTAAAATAATCAACCTATAAAATCCTGAAGTAGAATGGCACATCAAAATGTCAATGAGCCCGATGTAATCATCGAACAACAAGGATACGATGATCACTTCCATGATCATCATCATGGGGATAAATACCAATCTAATTTTCTGACTACGTATATTTTTAGTCAGGATCATAAAATTATTGCCCGACAGTTTTTGATCACCGGTATCTTTTGGGCCATTATCGGCGCTTTGATGTCGTTAGTGTTTCGTTTGCAGTTGGGTTTCCCTGATGGCGATTTTGCCTGGTTAAAACCTGTTCTCGGCAAATGGATCGTACTTACTTCGGAAGGGAAAGGACAATTGTCTCAGGATTTCTATTATGCTTTAGTCACCATGCATGGCACCATCATCGTGTTTTTCGTATTGACTGCCGGATTAAGCGGCACTTTTTCCAATCTCCTCATTCCTCTGCAGGTTGGTGCGCGGGATATGGCCTCCCCATTCTTAAACATGTTGTCCTACTGGTTCTTCTTTTTATCCAGCGTGGTTATGTTCCTCAGTTTATTCGTTAGTACCGGGCCATTTTCAGGAGGATGGACCGCTTACCCGCCTTTGTCCGTATTACCGCAGGCGTCTTCCGGATCTGGAGTAGGCATGACTTTATGGACCCTGAGTTTAGTTTTTTTCGTGGTTTCGGTGTTATTAGGTGGCGTGAATTACATCACTACCGTGTTAAACTTACGCACGAAGGGCATGAGTATGTGGAAGTTACCACTAACTATCTGGGCTTTTTTCATTACGGCCATTATTGCCCTGTTGTCCTTCCCCGTACTGGTCTCTGGATTCCTGTTGTTGATATTCGACCGCACATTAGGCACCAGTTTTTACCTGAGTGACATTTATATTGCAGGTCAGGCTATGGAATATTCGGGCGGGAGTCCTATTTTATTTCAGCATTTATTCTGGTTCTTAGGTCATCCGGAGGTGTATATCATCATCCTACCCGCCATGGGATTGGTGTCGGAAGTAATGTCTGTACATGCCCGAAAGCCCATATTTGGCTACCGGGCCATGGTCTATTCTATGTTAGCTATTGCATTTCTTTCCTTTATTGTCTGGGCGCATCACATGTTTATGGCAGGTGTAAACCCTTTTATTTCTAACTTTTTTGTATTATTTACCCTAATTATTGCGGTACCTTCTGCCGTAAAAGTTTTTAACTGGCTTTCAACGCTCTACGGTGGTAATAACCGCTTGGTTACCCCCATGCTTTTTGCCATTGGATTTGTATCCATGTTTATTTCAGGTGGTTTGACCGGAATATTTCTCGGAAATTCGTCTATAGATATTCAGCAACACGATACCTATTTTGTGGTAGCTCACTTCCACATCGTGATGGGGGTAGCAGCTTTCTTTGGGATGTTTGCCGGAGTATATCAATGGTATCCCAAAATGTTTGGCCGCTTTATGAATGAGACCATGGGCAAAATACATTTTTGGGGTACCATAATCGGGGCTTATGCCGTCTTCTGGCCAATGCATTATATAGGACTCGCCGGTGTTCCACGCCGCTATTATCGCTTCGATTTGTTTGATGCATTCAGGCACTTTGATACGATCAACCAGTTTATTACTATTGCCGCAATAGTCACTTTCGTCGTACAATTGGTATTTGTAATCAACTTTTTCTACAGCATTTTCAAAGGCAAAAAAGTAACTTCCAGGAATCCCTGGGAGGCGAATACACTAGAATGGAGTACGCCTATCGAACCGGGCCATGGTAACTGGCCAGGTAAAATACCTGCCGTACATCGCTGGCCATATGATTATAGTAAAGATGAACGGGAATTTGTTCCTCAATATGTCCCTTTAAACGAAGAAGAAAAAGAAGAAACTCATTAAACGATTCATAAGCAGGCTCATAAATGCCAACTAACCGTTCATATCGCACATCAGTTCCAGCACTCACCGCAGAGTCCTGGTGGCGCGATTTTATGCTTTTGACCAAATTCAGGTTGTCGCTGATGGTGGTATTCACTTCCATTATTGGTTATTTGATCGCCAGTGCCGGAGGGAGCAATGTATTTGAAATTATTTTATTGGCTGTGGGCGGGTTTTTAATTACCGGGGCAAGTAATGCATTGAACCAAGTCCTTGAAAAGGATTACGATGCGTTGATGACACGCACAGCCGACCGACCATTACCTACTGGTAGAATGTCCATTTCTGAAGGGGTATTTATCGCAGGGGTTATGGCGGTAAGCGGTTTGGTGATCCTGGCTGGGTTTAATGTACCTACGGCGTTATTAGGTTCGATTGCTTTCGTGTCTTACGCATTTATTTATACCCCCTTAAAACGCTTCACTTCACTTTCTGTATTGGTGGGAGCAGTGCCCGGCGCTTTACCGGCGGCCATTGGTTATACTGCCTTTAATGGCGAATTCGGACCAGTGGCCATCTTATTGTTTAGCATTCAATTTATATGGCAAATGCCCCATTTCTGGTCGGTAGGATGGCTAGGTTATGCCGATTATGAAAAAGCCGGTTATAAACTTTTACCTAATATGGAGTTAGGGTTAGGGCATCACATTGGCGGGTATGCTTTTGCTTATACCTTGATGTTGTTTCCTATCGTTACATTAGCCTGGTTCTTAGGTTATCTCCCATTATCTGGGCTTGTAGGACTTTTGGCGGCAAATGGATATTACGCTTACAAAGCTTGGAATTTATATCGGCAAAATGATCGGCAGGCAGCCAAAGCATTGCTATATGCTTCCCTGATCTACCTTCCGGTAGCATTTATTATCATCATGATTAGTTCACGATAAAAGTATGGAAACCGTCGCGTTGAATAATCATAACACCATATCCAAAATACAACCGCAGAAGTTTGCCCTGTGGATAGCGATGGCCGGTATTATCATGATGTTTGCAGCATTAACCAGTGCTTATATCGTTAAAAAAGCGGCTGGTGATTGGTTAGACTTCCCGTTGCCTCCTGTTTTTTATTATAGTACGCTAGCCATGGTGCTGAGTAGCGTGACCATCCAATGGAGTAATTATGCCTATCATCGTCAACACTACCGGGGATACATGGCAGGATTAATCCTGACTATGGCCCTGGGCCTGGCATTTGTAATTATGCAATATCAAGGCTGGCAGGAACTGTTCAGGATGGGGATTACTATTAATGCAAACGTCAGCGGGTCGTTTTTTTATATTATTTCAGGTCTGCACGCCACCCACGTTTTAGGTGGCTTGGCGGTGTTGGTGGTAGCTTTGGTTCATGCTATTAGTTTGCCCTTTCGTTACACATCACGCCGGCATTTACGGTTGGATCTAACCACTCAATATTGGCATTTTGTAGACATTTTATGGTTGTACTTATTTTTTTTCTTACTTATACAATAACGTATGGCAGAAACAGTATCACATAGCGAAGTCTTTGACCCTAAGGAGAGCTTATGGTCTGGTGGACGTCCACCCATGAAAGCCAGTTATGGTAAGCTCATGATGTGGTATTTCCTCCTTTCGGATGCTTTCACTTTTGCCGGGTTTCTGATAGCCTATGGCGCATTAAGATTCAGTGTTCCTTCCTGGCCTGTTCCCGATCATGTATTTAACAAGTTTCCGTTCGCCGGTGAGGCCTCGCTTCCACTAATCTTTGTAACCTTTATGACCTTTGTGCTTTTAGCGAGCTCATTCACCATGATGCGCGCAGTGCAGGAAGGTCACCAGGAAAACAAAAAAGGCGTGATTTTCTGGATGGCTTTAACCATTCTGGGCGGTATTGGTTTTTTAAGCTGCCAAGCCTGGGAGTGGACCACCCTGATCGCTAAAGAAGGAACTACTGTTACCCGCAATCCTTTTGGGACTCACACGGAGGACGGTGTTTATCTTGCGGCTGACGGTAAAGAAAGTACTGACGAAACGGATAAGTTTACTGCGGGGACTTTTTATTTATTGCATACCACCAGCCATAATAAACATCTGGCTGAGCACCAGACAGCCGAAGACGGGCAGCATGGCACAGCCGTTGCTCATACTGAAGTTGGAGATTTTCCGGATGCGCATGTTGATGCCCTGGGTTATGTACATCGGAAGTATAAAGTGACTTCCGGCGCTGACCAAGGTCAGACCAAAACAGAACCTTTCGGTCCGAAAGCTTTTGGAGCACTGTTCTTTTTTATCACCGGATTTCACGGATTCCACGTTTTATCGGGGGTTGCCTTCCTGATTATTATTCTGGTCAATGTGGCCAGCGGACTTTATATAAAGCGCCGCAATGGCTATGAAATGGTTGAAAAAATCGGACTGTACTGGCACTTTGTGGATCTGGTATGGGTCTTTGTTTTCTTAGTATTCTATTTATTGTAAAATCAAGTAAAATAACCATATTAACATGGGTCACGATTATCATCACAGTAAAAAAATAGCCCTAAAAACCATCCTTATTCTTGGTGTGATTACGGTGGTAGAAGTAATGATCGCCCTCACCGGTAAAGGTTATGTTATCTCCGGATTTCATTTGCCGGTTTATGTGATGGGCTTAGGCATGATAGCAATGAGTATGTACAAAGGTTATCTAATCGTGTTTGAATTTATGCATATGCGTCATGAAGTTAAAGGCTTGCGCCTAAGCGTTTTATTGCCGACGGTCTTGCTAATTTGGGCAATTATAGCCTTTATTTATGAAGGATCTACCTGGAAAGGTAACCGCCAATCAATCGATGAACGCGGTAAAATACAAGTAGAAAAATCCATTCAACCCCGTTGATTTTATTCGGCTAAATGAAAACCCTGCTGGGCTTTTTCCAGTTAGGTGTTGGTATGAAAAGAAATTGGTTCACACCACTCATTGTTATTTTAGTGCTGGTGGTATTTCCAGCTATTTCCTGGATTTACCTTAAAAAGGGTTTTAATTACCAGAAGGGTAATTTTGAAAAATTAAAATTATTCGGTACACTTCCGGTCGATAGTCTGGTCAAAGTAGATGATTGTTTTATCGCCATTACTCCCGGTGAGGTAACCTTGCTGGTGGTGGGTAATCCGGAAAACCAAACGCAAATCCTGGAATTGGCCGGAAAACTGGCCGAACAATTTGCTTCCACCCAAAAATTTAAATTCCTGGTGTGGTCTCCCAGGAGTCCCTTTGCAGGTAACAAAAACTTGGTGTCATGTTCGCCAGATCCAACATCAATTACTTTTTTACAAAATAATTATGGGGCGTCTTCAGCTTTTGCGACCGGAAAAGAATTAATGATCACCGACGCCCGCTTACAAGTGCGGAAATATTATCGCCTGGGCATAAATGAAGATGAAAAAGAACTGGTCACCCACATTGCCTTATTATTGCCAAAAATAAAAGAGCGGTAATGGCTGCTCATCCTGATCTTATCCTGGGTAAAAAATTAGACCGCTGGGCTTGGATTGTTACCGTCATCATCCTATTTACCGTGGGATTGATGCGTCGGTTTAAAATGGAAGTCGGTATTGATTTTTCCTTTTTACCCATGACTCACGCTATCCTGAATACGTTCACCGGGTTGGTGCTGATCATGGCTTATGTGCACATACGCAAGGGCCGCATCTTTTTGCACCGCAAATGGATGACCTACGCCATGATCCTTTCATTGGCTTTCCTCATCTCCTATGTCATCTATCACCTCACTATGAAGGAAACACGTTATTGTAAAGAGGGCCTCATCCGATTAGTTTATTTTTTCTTCCTGATCACCCATGTGGTGCTGGCCGCCGGTATTTTCCCCTTTGTGTTGTTTACCTACATTCGTGGTTTTACCATGCAAGTGGAAGCACATCGTCGTCTGGCTCGCTGGGTATATTGGGTGTGGTTGTACGTCACCCTGACCGGGCCCATTTGTTTTTGGATGCTTTACCCTTGTTATCCATGATGAATTGTCGTATTTTTAACCGCGAGTTTTTTACACCATGAAAAGAAAAATTATCCTGCCACTGACCTTTTTCTTTTTTTTGCTATGGTCCTCAGTGGCTTATGGACAATGCCCGATGTGCCGGGTGAGTGCTGAGTCTAATCTGAAGGCGGGAGGTACCGCCGGGAAGGGATTAAATACCGGCATTATCTACATGCTGACTTTACCCTATCTCTTAGTCGCCGGTATTGGGTATGTTTGGTGGAAAAACCGCTCAGAGCAAGATAGAGTGGATAAATCCGGAGAATCTATGCCGGCCAAGTAAACATCCTTTTGTGCTCATCATCAAAGTAAGCTAGATTCTAAGCAATGAAATAGTTTATTAACTGTTTAACGAAAACAGCACGCCTAATTCTTACATATTAAATAATTACGAACTTTGCCATAGTTATTCCCAATAATATCTATGATTATGGCTAATCACTGGCTTGACAAAACAGAGTATCCGTTTACTTCAAAATATTTCGATGTTAACGGACAAAAGCTACATTATATTGACGAAGGAAACGGCGAGGCGGTTTTATTTGTTCACGGAACACCCTCCTGGAGTTTTGATTTTCGTAAGGTTATTAAATCGTTGAAGACAAATTTTCGATGCATTGCGATTGACCACATAGGTTTTGGATTATCAGACAAACCCGAACATTATGATTATTCTACACAAAATCACAGCAAAACCCTTGAAAAATTTGTGCTGGAAAAGCAGTTGGACAACCTTACACTTGTTGTTCACGATTTTGGTGGACCGATCGGATTAAATTTAGCTATTCAATACCCTGAAAAAATAAAACACCTGGTCATTCTCAATTCTTGGTTATGGAGTAGCAAAACTGAGCCTGACTTTATTAAGTTAAGTAAGATTTTGAAAAGCCCTTTGTTGCCATTCTTGTATCGTTTTTTAAATTTTTCGCCCCGGTTTATTTTACCTAAATCGTTTGGCGACCACAAAATTTCAAAACAACTATTAAAACAATACACGAAACCTTTTGCCGACCAGAGCCAACGCAACGGAACTTTGGCATTTGCAAAGTCATTGCTGCATGATCAAGACTGGTTTGAAGAACTTTGGAATAAACGAAGAACAATTTCAAACAAACCTACTATACTCATATGGGGAATGAAAGACTTGGTTATCAAACCGCATAACCTTAACAAATTTCAAAGTGGATTTACCAATTCAAAGACCGTTGAGTTAGAAACTTGCGGACATTTTCCTCAAGAAGAACAACCTGAAAAAATAATCAAAGCTGTTTTTGATTTTCTAAGAGATAATAATGCCATGGAAAACCAGGATTGAACCTGGGTTAGATGTTCATAAAGTGCTCTTGGAAATTTTAGTACAATTGCCAAAATTGAGGTCGTACTGTTCCATCCCAACAGTTAGACTCAAATAGACGACATCATAAAGCAATTCCAGACTTAATTTATGCGAACCATAAAAATAGCCTTGCGGGCTGGATGGACTAACTGCTTTGTCAAGGCCGTCACATAGACCACCGGGTAGGTATACGATCCCAACGATGTTGGCGCAGGAGGTTTAAAAGGTGTGCATCCAGTGGGTCGGCATCACTACAGGCAACATTTTGCAGCAAGTGTCTTTGCTTCCGCATACCCGGGATAATGGTACTCACCGCCGGATGATCTAAAATAAAGCGCAGGGCTAGCTCCGGTAAACTCATACCGGGTGGTAAAATGGTTTTGATCCGTTCAGCCCGCTCTACACTAGGAATGAGGTTCTCCGAAACAAAATATTTCGACCTCCAGTCATCTTCAGCAAATTGACTTTCTTTAGATAATGTCCCGGTTAATGTTCCTTCATCGAACGGCACCCTGGCAATCACCGCTATATTTAAATCTTGACATAGTGGGAATAGGCGGTCTTCCGGGGCCTGATCAAAAATATTGTAGATGACCTGTACCGCATCAATATAGCCTGTGCGTAACGTGTCCAGACAATTTTCCGGTTCCCACCGGTTTACACTGATGCCCCAGCCTTTTATTTTGCCTGCTGCTTTTAATTGAGTTATTTCTTCCTTCCATTCATCCCGTTCGGCCCAGGCGTCTTCCCAGACATGAAATTGCTGCAGATCAAGGTAATTCGTTCCCAGGTTTTTCAGACTCAGGTCGGTATATTCTGTAAGATAGCCGGAGGGAAAACAATCTTCAAAACGGTAATGTGGTTTAGAAGGCCATTGGCGGTTTTTAGGGGGGATTTTGGTGGCCACAAATAGTTTATCCCGGTCATTTTTTTTGAGGAGGTTACCAAGTATTTTTTCACTTTTACCAGCGCCATAAGCCCATGCGGTATCATAGAAATTTACCCCTAACGCCAAGGCCTGCTCTAATACCTCACCGTAGCTTTGTTCACCTGCACCTTTATCCCATTGGTCGCCCATTTGCCACATACCAAATCCAATTTCTCCCACGGACCATCCTAAGCGTCCGAAAATTCTTTCGCGCATAATTTTAATTTTCCGAGCGGTAATTTATGAATAGAATTCTTTTGGCACAAATGTCTGCTTCACAATAATAAAGTATCAGGCCGTGATATAAAGACTCAGCAAAATAAAAAAACCTGCTTACTCAGGCTATAATTAGATTAGACTGTATTATTTTAATGGTTTATACATCACTGTGCCGTGAATAAACAGGATATACTTCAACAATTACAAGGAGGTGATCTCCGTTCACTGGCCTTGGTAGATCATTTGGTTGCCAATAACCCTGTCAACCCGGAATTAATCGATATACTAATAGAGTTAATGGTGAGCAGTGAACGCTTAATAGCTATGCGCGCAGCGGATGCTCTGGAAAAATTGACCCGTGAATCTGCGGAGCACCTGGCACCCTACTCCTCTAAATTAATGGCCCAACTTACTGTTGAAAATACACCCATAGAAATTAAATGGCATTTGTCCTTAATATTGCCACGGTTATCGCTCAAATTACCGGAAAGAAAAAATCTACAAAAGATATTGACGGATTGGATCATGAACAGAAGGGAGAGTAGATTAGTTCGTGTACATGCCTTACAAGGGCTTTTTAATTTGAGGAAGACAAAATCAGATGTTCAAAATTTATTACAGATATTAAATCAACTTGGTGATCAGGAGGTTCCTGCGCTGGTGGCTAGAATTAAACTATTAAAAAGTCAACTGTTAAAGAAATAAAAACAGAAATAAAAAAGCTCCTGCGAACTGCAGGAGCTGCTTACCCTCTCTTCTCTTCGAAATTAGGGGATACGGATCAGTTCAACGGAATGGTATAACCTATTTGCAACCCCAGACTGTATGGACGAATGCGAACATCCAGCAGTGGATCTTTTAGAAAATCAGTAAAGCGGTGCTGATAATTAGCTTCCAATGCGATGGCGCCAGGACCAAATGGTAATTCTATACCGGCACCTACTTTTGCACCGATGCCAAGACGATTATATTTATCATTATTTAAGTTTAAATTGGTTTTAGCAACATTAAAGTCGACAATTACAGTAGCGATGGTTCTTATTTCGGCATCTAAGGCAAAGTCAGCATATGGGCCGGCTGCTACATAAGCTTTCACGCTTTCTCCGCCAAAATTATATCTTAGCAGAGCAGGGATTTCCACATAACTGACCTTGGTTCTGGCGCGCAAATTAAATTCCATGGGTAGATTAAACACATCAGCATTTATGCCCTGCTGCAAGTTAAATCCTTTTTGGGCGTAATAAATGCCAGGAACAAAAGCCCACTGGTCAAACATGGGCACCAGATAATCTACACCAGCAGAAAAGCCCACATAAATGTCTTTATCTGGAATAATTTTATCCTGAATGCCACGTACGGTAATGTTTGAAAATACCGGACCTATTTTGGCTACCATTGAAGATTGAGCCGTGGTATTTGTATAACAAATAATTAAAACTAAAAGAATGATTCCAAGATTCCCTAACGTTTTCATGATCCGTATTTTTTGATGAGTTTGAAAAAATTGTTTGTTTCCATTAAAGCGCAGGCCCGCTGTTAAAATGCATTAATAAAAAGTTAGGGAT
>JAYRWN010000207.1:0-19712 GCA_041917975.1 Saprospiraceae bacterium
ATGTGTTGTTAAGGTTTATCACCTACAGGGATGGTAAGCCACTAGGACAGACGATAAGTATTCCGAGGTCGGAATTAGTGCGCCGGTCCAAATAGAATCGAGGTACCTTCTGCTAGCCGGTTACCCTGATGTATTTCCACCCCAAGGGCCATTTATTAAGCTCAAGAGTTTATAATAATTACACTTGGGGAAGAGATGACCAGAGGGTGAACAGGAGTCTCAATTTGGTACTTTGATTACTGATTTTACAAGGATCCTTCGCGGTTCCTCACACCGTGTCAATGGGGATAATTGCCCCGCCGAGTTGAGGAATTACTCACTAATTATTTCTCTTGACTGATAACAACGCGCGTTGTAAACCCGGATTCCTTTAAATATCAACGTAATCCTGATTAGTCACCCCATTTATTATTGTCTGTTGTACGCATATGAACCGGAATTTAAAGCTCTTTAAAAGTTAAGACCGATTTTAATAGTGAGCTGAGTTAGTTAGCAAAAAATGTGACGGACGACATTCGTTTTAGCCGATCTCCCTTTACAAAACAAATTCTTTTACCATCCGATGAATTTGCTTTAACCAAAATTTTTGAATATGAGGGTTGGTTGGTGAGTGATCAAAAAAAATTAAACGCCTGATTTGAGGAAATTGCGGAAGACAAGCTTTCCGTGAACAAAACATAAACATTGATCGATTAAACTTTGTGAAGGGTGACGACGATCATGTGTTATTTTATGTTTAGGAATAAAATAACACTTTTTTTAAATTACATTTGAAGAACCAGGCAAGTATGTGGATATGGCCATCTTCATAAATGGCATCACGCAAAGAATTACCTGAAAAAACCAGGGGTTTTTAATTTTTATTTATGCAAAACATAAAATTTCGCGGGGATGACCCGCATGAACACGCTTTTAGCCGTGAAGTCAAAAAAAGAGTAAGGGATTATTTTACCGAGCATCATTTATCTATACATGGTAACTGGTCATTATACTTAAAGACAGCTTTCATGCTGCTTCTGTATATAGTTCCCTTTATCATTTTACTGGTGATACCGTTGTCATCGGGAATAGCGATATTAATGACGTTTTTAATGGGATTTGGCGTAGCCGGCATTGGTATGTCCATCATGCATGACGCTGCACATGGCGCCTATTCAGCCAGGCCCTGGATTAATAAATTATTTGCCTCATCCATGTTTATGTTAGGTAACAGCACCTTCATCTGGCGTATTCAACATAATATAAAACACCACACATATACCAATACTTATCATCATGATCCGGATATTGACACCAAAGGGGTGGTTCGTCTCTGTGAACATGCGCCCTTAAAAAAGTATCACCGTTTCCAGCAGTGGTATGCTTTTCCCCTGTATGGATTGATGACATTTTTAATGATTTTTGGTGAATTTAGAAAACTATTGGAGTATAACCGTTCCGGGATCACGCGAGCACAAAAAGAACATCCTCAGCAGGAGCTGATGAAATTGATTCTGATCAAAACAATTTACCTTATCATTATTCTGGGATTACCCTGGTGGCTCACATCATATTCCATAGGGCAGATCCTCTTGGGATTTGTAATCATTCAGGTTATCGCCGGTATAATCATGAGTACAGTATTCCAAATGGCCCATGTCGTTGAATCTACTCGTCAACCCCTTCCCAATCAAAATAATGAAATTGAACACGATTGGTTTGTTCACCAATTACAAACTACCGCAGATTTTGGTCGCAAAAACGGGTTACTGAGTTGGTATATCGGTGGATTGGACTACCAGATTGAGCACCATTTATTTCCCAAAATTTGCCACGTGCACTATCCCCGTATAGCGCCGATAGTAGAAGCTACTGCCAAAGAATTTGGCTTTACCTATCATCTTAATCGCTCCTTAGGTCAGGCCTTGGCGTCGCACTTCCACAGGTTGAAAGAACTTGGACGGCAGAAAGTACAACTGGGTTAAATATTCGGCTGATAATCCAGGGCTCGTAATTTTTCAAGCAATTGCCTGGTGTCAGATTCGGATATCAGCGTATTGGGAGGTCTGGTAAAAGCCCATCCTTCTTCGTGTGTATAATGTTTAAACAAAGCCTTCAACGCTCCGATAAAAGCGTAACCATCAAAAGCGTCTCGCAATGCGGAAAGACGTTGTTGTTCAGCCTCTCCCAGCCCTTCCTGCCATGCCTGAAATACTCTATGAGCTTCCGGCGAGGTTAAATTTGTAGTTGCCGAAATGCACCCTACTCCACCGGCATTAAGTGTCGATAATAAAAACCGTTCACTCCCAGCATACATCCGGAATCCGGGTATTTTTTCCAGTACTTCAGCAGTATGTGCCCAATCCCCTCCACTGTCTTTCATGCCAACGATTTGGCGGGGGTATTTTTGGACCAATTTGAGTACCAGGGATGTTGGCCAGGGTACTCCGCTTAAGCGCGGAAAGTGGTATAAATAAATTTGCATATCCTCCTGCCCTACCCAATCCAATAAGCGGTCGATATAATTTTCCAGTCCTTGCTCCGTCACCCCTTTATAATAAAAAGGGGGCAATAATAAAATCCCACCGGCACCACAAGCATGAGCATGACGGGTGAGGATGGCTGTATCGGTAAGTGCACAACACCCGGTTCCTATTAAAAGCTGGCGGGGAGGAATGCCTCCGTCCACCACCGCGTCTATCAGTCTTATTCGCTCGTCTACACTGAACGAATTAGCCTCCCCAGTAGTGCCCAACAAGGCGATGCCCTGGTTGCCGCGGGCTAATAACCAGCGGATATGTTGTACCAATCTCTCGTGATCAGGATTTAAATCTTGATTCAACGGTGTGACGGTAGCCGTAAAGACACCTGCAGGTAGCCGGTAAGCTATAGATGACATATTAGTTAGTTTATCTATTTATGATTTGGTTCAAAGCAGCAACCAGCAGGTTTATGTGTCCCGGCGTACTACTCTCACCCATTAACCCGATTCTCCAGATTCTACCGCTAAACTGACCTAATCCTGCCCCGATCTCGATACCATATTCGTTTAATAATTTGGTACGCACGATCATGTCGTCTACGCCGTCCGGTATTCTCACGGCATTTAGCATGGGCAACCGGTAGGGCTCCGCCACTAAAAATTCCATACCCAGTTTTTCCAGCTCTCCACGCAGCAACAAATGATGATGATAATGGCGCACAATGCGGTCGTCAATATCTTCTTCCACGACTAAGCGCAAGGCTTCCCGCATGGCAAACATGGCACTCACTGGTCCGGTATGATGATAAGTTCTTTTGGAGCCGCTCCAATAGCTCCGCACCAGGTTAAGGTCCATGAACCAACTTTGCACTTTGGTCTTGCGTTTTTCAATGGTTTCTACAGCTTTAGCTGAGAAAGAAACCGGTGACAAACCAGGGGGTGCGCTTAAACACTTTTGTGATCCACTATAAATAGCATCTATTCCCCACTCATCCACCCGTATATCCAGGCCACACCAGGAGGTTACGGCATCGACCACCATTAACGCTCCAGCCTGATGCACTAAGGGAGCGATTTCATCAATGGGTGATTTAACGCCTGTTGAAGTTTCAGCATGAACTACCGCCACCAGTTTCGGCGAACAGGTCTTCAAAATCAGTTCTACTTGCTCCGGCAAGATGGGTTGCCCCCAAGGCGACTCTACCTTGATGACTTTTGCACCACAACGTTCCGCGATATCCGCCATCCGGGTTCCAAAAACCCCATTGATACAGATGACTGCTTCATCACCCGGTTCCAATAAATTCACCAGACAGGTCTCCATACCGGCACTTCCGGGAGCAGAGACGACAAAAGTCAAATCGTTATCCGTACGCAAGGTATGTTTGACCATGGCTTTGATGTCATCCATAATGGTCACAAATTCCGGGTCTAAATGCCCGATCATGGGCGTAGACATCGCTTTTAATACCCGCGCATGTACATCACTCGGCCCAGGGCCCATAAGATAGCGCCGGTTCGAGCGAAGATCATGGTAATTCGACATAACCTATTTTTTTTGGGTAAAATAGGTTTTATTAAGCCGCGGCGCAATGATTCAGATGCTAAATTTAAATATTACAAGAGTGGACTCTCCTACTTTAATTTATTTACCAACCAGATCGCGGAGTCTGATTAGGATAACCTTAACCAGGTGGTCTTGCCCACGTCCTTCCAGTCGTATTTGTTGATGAACGTTTTAGCTGTAGCCGTGACCTCATCAGGCCCTTGCACCTCATCAAGATTGCGTATTTTTATTATTTTTCCAGCGGGTTGATGAATGGTAAACTCCATTTCCCAGCCATCGGTGTGATGCCCGTGGCAAACGTCGCCTTGTACACCTAAACTTAAATATCGGGGGCCACGCGACGACTCATCCCAATAATAAAAACCGCTCCAGATTAATTGCCTGGCTTCAGCTCTGATTTCATATATTTTAAACGCCAGTGAACCGGGCCACGGATCTAACCAGGTGTAATATAAAAACTTTTCCGCCAGACCGGGATCATGAACAAAATGCGGGTTTTCGGCCTGCCACGTCCCGCCTTTTTCAGCCCAATAATTAATCCTGGATTCAAATTCTGCTCTTGACGGCATTATATTGAATTAGTTGGATGGTATTGATTTTTTCAGATGATAAAATACCACTTGCGGCACTTTTACCGATCCATTTTTACTAAACAGTTTTACGGTAGTAAAATCTTCATTAGGAAAATATATTTCCGTCATCACACTCCGCCCATCATCAGCAAATAATTCCGCTGAAGCCACATCAAAAATGATGTGCATTTTTACAGTGTTGTCTTTGCTGAACCGCGGAGCCAGTTGCATTCTGGCAGCGAAATGCGGCGAAAAATCCGTTTTACCCGCACGTGAACGGTCACTAAAATAGGTTGTGGAGGAGGCATCATAACCTATCCGGTAAAATTCACCGCGGCTGTTACTTAATTCTATACCTGCCAGCGGTTGTTCACCCTCAGGGATTTCCAGCGTCAGCTCTACTTCCAGTAAGGGACCTTGAATTCCGCTTCGATAGGTAACATCCACGGTATCTACAATTCTAATTATTTCCGGTTGTAAAGTATCCAGACGGTACGCCGAAATTTCTTTCGCTGGTTTTGAACACAAACGATAGCCATCCTCATCCCTGACCAGAGTTAATTCCCGCGGCAAAGTCATGGCACTGCGCCAGCTACCAGTAGGGACGATCTGCGCATATTGCCAGTTGCCCATCCAGCCTAAAAATAATTTGCGTCCGTCGCTTGCTGGTACATCAGACCAGGTGACCCCGGCATAGTTATCCTTGCCATAATCCATCCATAAAACACTGTCTTTTTGTAATTGGGTCCGGCAGGTCGGATCCAGGGCAAAGGTGTGACCATCAAAGTCACCCACAAAATACATGGTGCCGGACCCTCCAAATGGTCCTCCGGGATTAATATTTTGAATCAGAACCCATTTGGTTTCATTGGTTTGCTCCACCGGTAATGGAAATAAATCCGGACACTCCCACACTCCGGCATGCGTACCGGCATCTTGGCCAAAATCACTTTCATGGGTCCAGTCAAGCAAATTCGGCGAGCTGTAAATCATCAAATGATCAAAGGCAGCTATAGCCACGATCCATTTTTTGGTTGGCTCATGCCAAATCACTTTGGGGTCGCGCCAATCTTTAATCCCCGGATTTTTGATCACCGGATTGGCTGGGTGTTTGGTCCACGTGCGGCCTTTATCCAGACTGTAAGCGATACTTTGCACCTGATAATCTGTCCTTCCTGCTTTTTCGCCTTCCATTAAATGATGGGTGAACATGGCTAGCAGAGCAGGTTTACCGTTTTCACTCAGTCCACTGCTATTGTTCCAATCCACCACCGCGCTGCCTGAAAAAATATACCCTAATGAATCCGGATACAAAGCAATGGGCAAGTGTTCCCACGCCATCATATCCCGACTTACAGCATGCCCCCAATGCATGGGACCCCAGACGGTGCTGTCCGGGTAATGTTGGTAGAACAAATGGTATTCTCCATCATAATATACCATGCCGTTAGGGTCATTCATCCAGCCGGCAGGAGGAGTAAAATGTAATTTAGGCCTATGTAGTTCTGAAGAATCAGGTCCGTGGTTATTATCTGGTGGTCTTTTACATTGGCTCATCAACACCATGCAACAACTGAATAAAATCAGATGGAATAAATTCGTATAATTTCGGTTATTCATTGTTTGTGCAGCTTTCAATTCTGCGATCTTAGTTAATTCTGCGCACATTTTTAATATTTGGTTCGAATATTTCTCCAGTACTTTTAATGTATCGATTTAAAAAACTATCACTCCCGTACTACTTCCAATCATGGATATTCGGGATTTCTGCCCTGATGTAAGCGCTATTTGGGGCATTTACTTTACTATCAAAGGTAACTTATACATACTCCAGTAGCAGAATCTGTTCTCTTACAATCAGACATACGTATGTCTTTAATTGTCTGAACCTTGATATTAAAGATTAATTCTATTACATTATCTTGCCCGGGAATTTTAAATCCACCGTTTACCTGTATGCCTGGAAGATTTGTTTTACTAATCATTTGGCTCTCTGGTGTCTACCATATTCAAGCCCAGATTGACACCTTGTCCTCCGCACTCCCCATCGTAGTGATTGAAGTTCCTGGCGCTCAAATTCCGGATGAACCAAAGGTACCTGGACAAATTTATATCATCGATAATGGTGCGGAACAAATAAATCGCAGCTCCGATACAGTTTTTGCCTTTGTTGGCTCTATAGGCATCGAATTGCGTGGCTCTTCATCAAAGTTTTATGCCAAAAAACCCTATAGCATTGAAATCCGTGATGAAAAGGGGGATGATTTAGCGGTTTCTTTATTGGGCATGCCTGACGAATCTGATTGGGGTTTGATCGCTCCATTAAACGACAAAACGCTCATGCGAGACCAATTAGCGCATCACTATGCTCGGCAAATCCTGCCTTGGTCTCCCCGTGGCAGGTACTGTGAGTTATTTATAAATAATAAATACCAGGGTGTTTATTGGTTAATAGAACTAATTAAAAGAGATAAAAATCGGGTTGATATTAAAAAATTGGACGCCGAAGATGTCAGTGGTGATAAACTTACTGGTGGCTATATTCTGCGCATAGATAAATACGGCCCTCAAGGTGGCATAGGGGGAGATTGGCCCTCAACATATTTCTCTGCTCAAAACACCGGGTTCCCGATGTATTTTCAGCATGTTTATCCGAAACTGGCAGATTTATCGAGTGAACAAATCAGTTATATCCGTGACTATCTGGCCGCGTTTGAAAGCATGATGGCTCGGCAGGATTTTAATCAACATTATTCAGAATGGTTGGATGTGCAGACCTGGGTGGATTACGCCTTGGTGCAAGAATTGGTGAAAAATACCGATGGCTACCGCCTCAGTGCGTATTTTTATAAAGACCGCGAGAGTCGGGATAATAAACTAAAAATGGGACCGGTCTGGGATTTTAATATCAGCATGGGTATTGGAGATTATTGTGATGGCCAAAGTTTTACAGGCTGGGCCAAAGATTTTAATAGTGTCTGTCCGATTGATCCCTTTCAAATCCATTTTTGGTGGGCCAAACTGTGGGGAGAAAAAAGATTTGTTAGTTTACTCAAACAACGGTGGCAAGAACTACGCACAGGCATCTGGACCGACCAGCATTTGTTGGCACCTATTGATTCGTTTCAATTATTATTATCTGAACCACAAAAGCGTAATTTTGCCCGTTGGCCGGTGTTGGGTGTTTACGTTTGGCCCAATGCTTATATCGGACCCACTTTTGAAGCAGAAGTAAATTACCTCAAAGATTGGTTGGTAAAACGGGCAAATTGGTTAGACCAGGCCTTTGAATTACTGGATTACGAAAGACCCTTTTTTTACCCGGTGGATAAAGCCATTCTACTCGCTCCTAATCCGGCATCTTCTCAGTTGACCATCACTAATCTTCAGGAAGATGGCATAAATGAAGTGCAGATTTATAATCAAATAGGGCAAATGATTTCCTGTCCCATCAGGTCCGAGGAAAACCAAAAAACTATTGACGTGAATAACTTAGCTTCCGGTGTTTATTTTGTACAAATCAGATTTGGCAATTACCACCGCACCCTGAGGAAAGTGATGGTCATGCCATAGCAATAAATTCCGGTGTTTAACCTCAATAAACCAAATAGCGACATGAAATAGTATATGACCAAATAACTAAATTTTATGACCATACAGAAAAAGCTGACAACAGGCCAAGAAATAAAAATAGCCTATGGGCTTTTGATTGCCGCCTACGTCTTGATGAATTTGTGGGCTATTCTAAGTCCTAGCACCTGGGACGATGATTGTCAGGGAAGATTCTATAGTGTTCAATCGGGATTTGAAAACCCCGTCGTGTTGGTTGATTTATGGGTACGACCATTATGGGCTTTAATTTTTTTCTTACCAGTTCATTTGGGTCCTTGGGTTATCCCGGTGATCATGGCTCTGGTCAGTGTTTCTGCAGCGTATGCTTTACTAAAAGCCGCTCAAATTCAAGGTTATAAATACATCTACCTGGTCGTACCATTTTTACTTTTCCAGCCGTATTTTTTTGGGGTTGGACGCAATGCCATGACCGAACCTCTTGCCGCTGCTCTGGCTTCCTGGAGTTTTTTACTGTTACTGCGGCAAAAATGGATGTGGTTCGCCGTTTTAGGCAGTTTGCTGCCACTGGCGAGACTAGAGCTTTCTCTCTTGCTTGTGTTTTGGTTAATTCCTTTATTACAACACAAACAATGGAAATATATCCCTTTACTTGGCGCAGGTATTTTGTTGCTTAATCTAGGAGGCGCCTTGCTTTCGGGCACCAACGATTGGTTATGGCTATACCACCAGACGGTCGGCGGCGAAGTGAAAGACAATCCCTATGGCCATCAAGAATTTACGACTTATTTTTCAAGATATTTATATATAGTTGGCCCGGTGGTTTTTTTTCTATTCTTAAGTGGTTTTGTTTTTCGTTTGATCAATAAAAAATTCTCGGTTTTTATCGACGGTCAGTTTATTGCCGGCTTTCTACTTTACAGTATTTTTGCCTGGAAACTGGATGTAGGTGCTTCTGCCGGATTTCTACGTAATCTGATACCACTTTCCCCTTTCGTCGCTTACATTGCTTTAGCAGGATTTAACCATTATACAGATTGGTTGCTCAAAAAAACTGTGCCTTCACCTTACGCCTATTGGTTGATGATTGCCTTAACAGTATTAATTACTGTTGTTTTTTATGGCAAACAAATTGAACTTCATCACAAACTAACCGAAAATATTGATTATTGGAATATCTCTTTGGCGGTTATTACAGCGTTTTTGCTGATCATCTTAAAAATAATAAATACCAAGCAAAATGGAGAGCGAAATGCACTCTTATTGTCATTTATTTTCTCCATCTTAATTATTATTCACAGCCTGGTAACGGAACATCCCAATGCAAATATGAGTCCTGAACGATATGCTGTGACCAGAACTGGTGAACTATTGGAACAATATGGTCTTGATAAACAAAAAATCCACACTGGGCATTATTGGCTGTATTGGTCCATGAAGTTAAAAAAATATGATCCTCGTTTTGTAGGTAACCTTAGAAAAGTTAATGTAGATTCTGCCAAGGTGGGGGAAATAATAGTATGGGAACATCATTATTCTGAACGATTTGGTAATGATTTATCCCAACAAGCACTGGAGAATGACGGGACACTGGTAGAATTGTTAGCGATTTTTGCTGATGATGGCTCTTTTGAGGTAAAAGTGTTTAAAAAAGTTCTTCAAGGTGAAGGTATCAATGTGCTCAATGATTTTATATCCAAAAACCCAGAATCCCTCGAAGCTATTTATGCCCGGGCAGTCTATGCATCCAAGACCCGCCAATATGCCGGGGCATTGCAAGATTATAATTATCTCTTAAGCAAGCGCAAAAAAGGATACATCTACTGCTCAATGGCAAATATGTATTATGTAGCAAATGATCTTCAGCAAGCACTAAATTTTTATA
This sequence comes from Saprospiraceae bacterium, assembly GCA_041917975.1. Classification (GTDB taxonomy): domain Bacteria; phylum Bacteroidota; class Bacteroidia; order Chitinophagales; family Saprospiraceae; genus JAYRWN01. The sequence continues at coordinate 10,056 of JAYRWN010000207.1, forward strand.
ATCACGCATTGAGCTATGGTGATTTCCAAGGGCAAATTCATTTTTACCGCGGGATGACCTACCAAGCCATGAATAATCTCAGTGCCGCTTGTGAAGATTGGATAAAAGCAGATCAAAAAGGTATAATTCAAGCAGCAGAGAAATACAATCAATTCTGTATTAAAAAATAAACGAAGTATGGTAGATTACTTTAATCGGCATAAATTATATGATTATGCAGAAGTAAATCTTAACCAAAAAAAAACAGAAGATCTATTTACTGCTATCTACCAGCAACAAATCTGGATGGTCAATTCACTAAATTCCGTGTCCGGTGATGGTTCGGATTTAATCCAGACTGAACGAATTCGCAAATGGCTACCCGAATGTCTAAAAAAATTGGAGGCTAAAACTTTCCTGGACATTCCTTGTGGTGATTTCTATTGGATGAAAGAAGTAAATTTAGGTAACATAAATTATATTGGTGCTGATATTGTCGCTCCCCTGGTTGAGTACAATAAAATAAACTATTCTAATGCCAGGCGCGCCTTTAGTCAATTAAATCTTTTATCTGATCCATTGCCTTTTGTGGACGTGATTTTTTGCCGTGATTGTTTAGTGCACTTTTCTTTTGCGGATATTTTAAAGGCGTTAAAAAATTTCCAAACCTCAGGATCACGTTATCTGATTACCACATCCTTCCCTCTTCAACCGGTGAATTATGAAATAGTCACCGGTGGCTGGCGTCCTTTGAACCTGGTTTTACCTCCTTTTAATTTTCCTGCACCAGATTCGATTTTTAATGAAGGTTGCTCGGAAATGCACGGCGCCTTCCATGATAAATCACTGGCAATCTGGTCTTTAAATCAGATAAAGATTTTATTGTAACGTATTCAGGATTATTATTAATTTTGAATACTTCCTTTTCTCACTAATAAATGCGCTTCTATGAAAAGAATTTACAACTTCTGCATGGGATGGTTTTGTCTGTTCTTTGTGATCACCGCTTCAGCCCAAAGCGGGCAGGTAGGTGGTAAGGTCAGCGACGCCTCCGGTCAAGGGCTATTAGGTGTAACCATTCAGGTGGTTGGTCTGAACGAAGGTACGGTCACGGATGATTTAGGTAACTATCAAATCACGTTACCGGCGGGTACCTATAATTTCCAATTTTCTTTTATCGGTTTTATTAACCGGAATCAACAAGTTACTGTGCATTCCGGACAAATAACCATGTTAAATGTAACCATGGACGAAGATGTCTTAGGTCTAAGCGAAGTGGTGATTGTAGGCACACGTACCAACGATCGCACCATCATCAATTCCACAGTTCCTGTAGACTTGATTTCCAACCGCGATCTGAAAGCAACTGGGGTTACCCAGACCATCCAGGCTTTACAAATGTTAGTTCCTTCCTATAATGTCACTAAACCCTCTATAACGGATGGTAGCGACCATTTTCGCCCGGCTACTTTGCGCGGGTTAGGACCTGATCAGGTTTTGGTTCTGGTCAATGGAAAGAGACGGCATACCAGTGCATTAGTGCATGTCAACGGCACAGTGGGTCGCGGGGCTACCGGCGTTGATCTAAATGCCATCCCTGCTTCTGCCATTGAAAGAATCGAGGTGTTACGTGATGGTGCTTCCGCCCAATATGGGTCGGATGCCATCGCCGGCGTAATCAATATTATCCTTAAAAATACCACCGGATTTGACGTAGAAGCTACGGTGGGAACACATCTGACTACCATGGAACGTGGTTACCAGCCCAATGAAGGTTTATTCGATGGTATAACCAATGCCGCCCTCCGGGATAATGGCACCTTATATTCGTATGATTGGTTGGATAAAACCGAGAAGGTAAATTATTCTGACGGACAAAGGCTAAATTTACATCTAGGCAAAGGATTTAAATTCGGTGACGGATCCATGTACATCAGCGGACAATTCCGTCATCAGGGCCGAACGAATCGTCAAGGATCGGATGTGCGCATCAATTACTTTACCCAATCAAATGGTTCCTTCGATGCCCGTGAAGCCTCCTTTGACCGCAACGATAATTTTCGTTATGGTGACGCTCAGTTTAAAGATTACAGTTTGTTCCTGAATGGCGAAACGGGGGTGGGAACCAAATCGACTTTCTACGTCTTTGGCGGCGCCAGTTACCGGGACGGTTTGTCCGGATGTTTTTTCCGCCGAGCCTCAGATAACCGTACCGTCCGGTCTATTTATCCGGATGGTTTTTTGCCTCTCATCAATGCCCGTATTACTGACCTTTCTTTAGGAGGTGGATTAAAAGGAAAAATGGGTGAACATTGGAACTATGATCTAAGCCAGGTGGTCGGTTCAGATGCATTTGCTTTACATATGCAAAACACCCACAATACCTCACTTGGCGGATTAAATCAATTTAAATTTAGTGATGCCGACATCAAACAATCCACCGAAATGTATGATGGAACTCTAAAATTTTTACAAGCCACCACCAATTTTGATTTAACCAGATCCTTCAACATTAACGGTTTTGCATCTGATTTAAATTTAGCCTTAGGCGTCGAATTCCGTCATGAAAATTATGGCATTACACCGGGTGAAATTTCCTCCTATTTTGATGGCAACAGTGTCAGCGGAGGTGTACAGGATGGGCCTTCGAAAGGCAGTCGTGCTGCAGCAGGCTGTCAATGTTTTCCAGGATGGAAGGATGATATTCAGGATAACCGGCAGAGTTTTGCCCTGTACTCTGAGGTCGAAGCCGATCCATTAAAACGCTGGACGACCTCCTTGGCAGCCCGCTTCGAATATTATACCGATTTTGGTGCTACCTTAAATGGTAAATTTGCCACCCGTTTGGAATTGGTCGACGGTTTTGCCCTGCGTGGTGCTATCAGCACCGGCTTCCGGGCTCCGTCTTTAGGGCAATCCAATTACTCGGCGATTCAAACCACGACCATCGGTACTACTCTGATTGAAACCGGATTTTTCCCGGTGGCCACTCAAATCGCCCGTGCTTTGGGAGCACAAGACCTGGATCCCGAAAAATCGCTTAACAGCAGTATCGGTCTAACTTTTAATTCCGGCAATTTTGTTTTAACCGTGGATGCCTATAGAATAGGTATCCAAGACCGGGTTATTTTGTCTGAACAATTTCAGGGAAAAACTGGTCCAAATGGAGAAGACTTGTTGGAGCAATACCTCTTATCGCAGGGTCTTTCCGCTGCCCAAGGATCCTATTTTACCAATGCCCTGGATACTCGCACCGCTGGAGTGGATGTCACCAGCCGTCTTGGAGTAAATGCCGGTAGCGGAAAACTAAAATTCACCCTTTCCGCGAATATCAACCGCACCAAAATAACCAACAAAGATCAGGTGACCACGCCAGCCGTATTAACCCAATATTCTGAAACTCCACTTTTAGGTGATCTGGAATTTAACCGGTTCGAAAATGCCACACCGCGTAATGTAGTGAATTTTATGGTGAACTATGATTTGAAGCAATTTTCAACATTTTTACGCCTTTCCAGGTATGGTAAGACCACCTTTGGCGATTTTAATGACTTTGGTAATCTGGTGTTTCAAAATAACAGTCCAAAGTTTGTCTCTGATCTGGAAATAGGCTATAAATTAAGTAAACAAGCATCCATTCACCTGGGGTCGAACAACCTGTTTGATGTTTACCCGGATAAGGTGAGAAAAGACTTAGCTTTTAATGGGATTTTTCAGTGGGATGGAACCAGTCCGGTAGGTTTTAACGGTAGATTTATATATGCCAGGATTGCCTATAATCTTTAAAAAATATTTTAAGAATCCGTAACTGAAGGGGCTGGTAACAGCCCTTTTTTGTTGGGTTGATAAATTCCAGAAAAAATTAAGCCTGGAAGCTGCAATTATCCGTCCCTGATGTAAATTTGCCCGGAAAATAATTTTTTATACAATGAATAACTTACTTTTTTTACTCTGTATAGTCGCTTTTACCATGGCCTGCGGGGGTAACACGACCTCCTCTACCAGTGAATCTTCTACCACCACACCACCAGCAGAAGCTCCTGCCGTGGCCGCGAACACGGAAACCGAACTGTTGGACATGATGGGTAAATCCGATTGCAATACTTGTCATAAAATCAGTGAAAAATTAATCGGGCCGACCTACAAAGAAGTCGCGGATAAGTACGCCGGGCAGGACACAGCTGTAGCCTATCTGACTAAAAAAATTCTGGAAGGTGGTACAGGGGTCTGGGGGCAGATACCCATGACACCTCATGCTACATTGAGTAAAGAGGATGCCGAGAAAATGGCCCAGCTCATCTTAGCTCTAAAATAGAGTAAGTCACGCACCTGAAAATTTAGAAGGCTTGTCTGGATGACAAGCCTTTTTTATTCCAGTCACATTTTTAAAAACTTCTTCACCCTGTTTTGGTAACGGAGGAAATAAATGCCTTGGCTTAAATGGCTAATATTCACCTCCACCTGTGATGATTTAAGAACCACTAACCCGGTGACATTAATTATTTCAATTTCCGCCTGTTCATCCGCTTTCCCGCCTAATCTGATTTGATCAAATGCAGGATTGGGAATTATTTTTATTTCTCCGGATAAATTATTTCCATGATTCAGAGCTGTCGTCGACTGCGTGTTTATTCTGCTCACCGCGAACTTGCGATCGAGGTCTCTGATAATATCCCCGCATGCTAATAATTTTCCTTGCTCATCCAGCGCCAACCCATAGATATCCATTTCTTGTTTGGCGATACCATTTTTGCCAAATTCGACATTTAAACTACCGCTTTGATTAATACTAACCAGGTTTCTTCCTCCACCGGCAATAATTACCTTCTCACTGAGTATTTCGACATCCTCAAATCTGGATGAAAGTAGTTGATTAAAAGTTAGAATCCCATTAATCCCAAAACTTGAAACAAATGCCCCCTGTGGTGTCAGTAAGAAGAGGGTTGGAATGTTTATCCTATTCTTTTCTAAAGATCCACAGACTAATACCTCTCCCCCTGAAAGTACAACTACCTGTGATCCTTGGTTCCAACCATCAGTTAACCCGAATTTTTTTAGTCCATTAACGCCGAAGGTGCTATCCGGATGTCCGCCAGGATTCAACCTAAGTACAAACACGTCCCATACTCGCGAGGATATTTGAGAATTACCACAGATCAGAATTTTTCCATTATTTTCGACATGTAGGCCATAGCTGTAATCTGATTGCTCTCCCACTGCCAATTTATAGAGTCCATGCTCCGCAAAACTGGAATCTATTTTTCCATTGGGGGTAAGTTTGAGGACATAACTATCCGGTTTAGCTAACCCGGTTAAAATAATGGATTGATCCTGGGTAATAAATAATTTATGGATGGTTAAAATGATCTGTCTTTCTAAAGGCAAACTTAAACTACCTTGGGAGGCGAAAGAGGAGTCAGGCCGGCCATTTTTATGCAACCTGGAGATGATCGCTTCATTTTGTTGATTAACACCGATCAGGATTCGGTCATTTTTATCTGTAACTAGTGTAGCTAACTCGGTGTTTTTTGCATAATCCGATTCAGCGATGATTCCATTTTTCCCAAACGACTTATCCAATTGACCATTGGCTAACAATTTTGACAAGACCATCACCTTTCCAGGAGCACCACTGCTTGATCCGGCAAAGCCACCTGTGTAAATTGATCCATCACGTCCAATGATAATATCATATAAAAAATCATTATCCACATCAAATACGGTGCGGCCTTGCTCACCAAAAGTAGGGTCAGGGTAACCGGGCTGACAAAATAACGGATTACTCCAAAAAAAACCAAGTAGATAAATAACAGCAATTATGCCTTGTTTTACTTCAATCATAACTTATTAATTACCATAAAATGCAGCTCAGAATTCATGCATGCGCATGGATCAAGGTCTAATGTCCAAATAAAACCCATTTGTCAGCACCAGAATGCGTAATTGTCAATTCTGAATGAGTGAATGGTAATATTTAGAACATAAGTGGTTAAAAACACTCGCTTTAACCAGACCATATCATATGAAAAGGAAACCATGCCAAAATAAAAACTTTACAAATCAGAAAAATGGCTTTATATTTCATAGGCTAAATACCTCAATAAGGATTTGGAACGGTATGTTTATCTTTAACAAAGCAATAATCCGCAGCCATTTATTACTCTTACTTTTAGTCGTTCTTGCCTTGTTACAAGCGACCGCCCAATGGAGAGGAATGAGCTTTGTACATTTAGGACCAAAAGATGGATTAGCTTGCTGGACTTTTGACATAACTCAAGATTCATTGGGTTTTATTTATTATGCCACCGATCAGGGGTTGGTGCGTTATGATGGATATGAATTTCGTTTATTCGCCCACGAGCCGGAAAACCCGAAATCAATTGGTCCTGGAGATATTTGGGCCATAACCACCGGTTCCGATGGGTTATTGTGGATGGGTAGCCGGGTAAGTGGATTAAATGTATTTGATCCTGAAACACTTAATTTTTGCTCCTATGCGTTACCAGCCACTTTTGTTGATCACCAATCCATAAGCAGTGTTGCTGAAGATAATTATGGTCATATTTGGGTAGGAGCCAGACATTTCCGGCTTTTAAAGTTCAATAAAGTTACAAAGTTATTTACTGAATTTACACCTGAATGGGTTAATGAACAAAAAAAGAAATTACTAGGAGTCATCATCGAAATTTTACCTGATCGTTTTGATAATAATATTTTATGGTTGGCCATGCCGGATTATCAGGAAAAAGCTGGGGAGAGCCCCAACATCTTAGTTAAATATGAAATTAAGGAAAACGAGTTTGAGGCGCAACTGGCGCGTGGGCGACCAAAGTACCAGGACGAGCAAGGTAATTTGTGGTTGGCGAATGCTGGTGTCTCTGTTTATAATCCAATGACCAGACAGGTAAAACATTTTCCTTTACAAATTAATGATCATGGCAGAGTTGTTCCAATATCTGTTCATGATATCAACCACTTTAGTGGCAAGAATTTAGTTGCCGCACCAGATCGATTATTTGAATTAGACGAAGAAGGCAATTATAAAGCATTGTGGCATAATCAAGAACTGGGCATTTCCGAAAAGCTTTTTATTGACCGACAAAATAATCTGTGGATTGGTCGTAACAAAGGAGTTTCATTCCTTAACTTAAAACAACAAGTCATTGATTATTATGCCTTTAACCAATTTAAGCTAAACGAGCGGTTATATCCAGGCCGTTTAGCTTATGACCAAAAGAATAATGTTATTTTAATCAGTGGGAATAATAGTCAAAATCAGGGTAAAGACCTTTTTTGGATCCCAGTGGATAAAGCTGCAGAAGTAAAAAAATTTTCCTTTCCAAATACTGTTTATGGTATTGCCGCAGATACTTCAGGAGGACATTGGATTTCTTATGGAGATAGCCTACGCTATTATCCAGCAGGAATAAGAGATGCAAAAAATTATCAGACTGTTCGGGAAGATATGCCCAGGTTGTGGAATTTAAGTTTCAACACTGGAGGATTTTTATCGGGTATTGGATCTTCAACCTACACCTGGTATAGCATTGATAATAATAAATGGCACACTATAAACCAACAGACTTTTGGTTCTCCATTTGCGTTTACTGAATTTCAGGGCTCCTACCAGTTAAGTCTAACCTCAACTTTAATTTATTCTAAAAATATTTTTGAAATTGATTTAATGAAGGCCAAGGTAACTCCACTAACGATTATTCAACAAAAAAAATATCCTGGCCTAGAAGAAATTAATTCTGTAATTATTGACCAAAAGAAGCGTTATTGGATTAGCACCCTTAACCAAACAGCTTGTTTTGAAAGATTTGGAGATAGTCTACGCCTTATTAAAGGATATACAGTCTCAGATGGTCTAAAAAGTGCCTGGGTACATGAGCTATTCGCTGATAGTAGCGGCAGAATATGGTTATTTGCTTCCAACGGTTTAAGCGCCATTGATTCCAAAAGTCAAGAAATTAGACACTTTGGAGTTAATGAAGGCCTGGTTGATCATTACATTGACCCCCGTCAAATCATTACCCTCTCATCCGGTAAAGTGGCTACGGTCAACGGACCAGGTCTAATTATCTTTCATCCAGATTCGCTTTGGAACTATTTTTCCTATCACCTTACACCAATCATCATAAAGGCTATCCGGTCCAGTGGTATTCCCCTTAAATTTGAGAAGGATCCCAACTACTTGGAGGAAATAATTTTATCACCACAACAAAAATACCTGGATATCCAATATCAAGCGCTGGCTTTTCCGTCAGATTATAAAGTTATCTATAGCTACCGTTTGGATGAACTTCATCAGGATTGGATTAACAATGGTGAAAATAAAATTATTACATTATCAAATCTAAATTCGGGTATTTACCACCTTAGGATTAAAGCCGGTGCGCCAGAAAGTTTATCCCCGGAGAAAAAGCTCGTCATAAAAGTTTTAGTACCCTTCAGTAAACAACCTTGGTTTATTTTCACTTTATTCGGCGGGATCACCGCTATCTTTTTTGGCTTGTACCGATTAAGAATAAAGCATATCCATCGCCAGCTCGCTCAAAAAAACGAATTTAATCGGCAAGTGGCTGAACTGGAATTAAAGGCGTTAAGAGCTCAGATGAATCCACATTTCCTGTTTAATAGTTTAAACTCCATAAAAAATTACATTCTGCAAGCAAACCCAATTCTAGCCGCCGATTACTTATCAAATTTTGCTCATTTGATCCGCCTCATCTTACAATATTCTGGAGAAAAGACTATTACTCTGGAAGAGGAATTGGATGCTTTAAAACTTTATATTCAATTGGAACAATTAAGATTTGATCATGGATTTGATTTTGATTATCAAGTAGCCGATGGTATAGCATTAAATTCTATAAAGATCCCCCCTTTACTTCTGCAACCCTATGTTGAGAATGCCATCTGGCATGGGTTAAAGCACAAAGATGGTCAGGGGCATTTAAAAATTGAAATATATGAGATCCAAGAAAATATCATTTGCAAAATAGAGGATGATGGCATTGGAAGGGAAGAATCATTAAAAAAACGTATACAAGCATCAAAATACAGGAGCTTTGGTTTAGGCATCAACCAGGATCGCATTGATATTATTAACAAAATAGGTGCAGCTGGAATAAGTGTATCTATTTCTGATAAATATAATGAAGAAGGAAAACCATCAGGAACAATTGTATTAGTTGCTTTACCCATACAAGATTAAAGAATATTAAGATTCCCATGCAGACTTTAAAAGCCATTTTAATAGATGACGAAAAAAATAGCCTGGAATCACTAAGGCTGGAACTTAACACCTATTTCCCTGAAATAATAATTACTGGGGCTTACAGTGATCCACACAAAGGTAAAGAAGCACTCATAAACGAAAAACCAGATGTCCTTTTTTTGGACATTGAGATGCCCACCATGAACGGCTTTGATTTGCTCTTGCATTTGCCCTCTATTGAATTTGAGGTGGTTTTTGTCACTGCATTTGACCAGTTCGCTTTAAAAGCTTTCGATTTCAGCGCTATAGACTACCTGTTGAAACCTATACGCAAAGAAAAATTGTTACAAGCCGTTCAAAAGGTAAAAAACCACCAAATAGAAAAACTGGCCAAAGGAAATTTACAGGCCTTAATCCATAATATTCTCATCCAAACGAATCATGGGCATGAACAC
>JAYRWN010000208.1:0-2505 GCA_041917975.1 Saprospiraceae bacterium
GGAAGCATGCGACCCCGTCGGGGTCGTACATCTTTTACGTTAATTTTCTATAAAGATGGCATCCCTTCAGGATGCTATTAACAACTACAATAATAACGTGTGATCGAACCCGAAGGGTTCGCATCTTTATAACAATGCATCAACATCCGGAAGCATGCGACCCCGTAGGGGTCGTACATCTTTTACATTAATTTTCTATAAAGATGGCATCCCCACGGATGCTAATAACAACATGATGTATGAATGAACCCAAAGGAATTCCATTCTTTAAATGATTAGAATCAACCCGGTTTTGACCCATGTCATTTTAAAAAATTTGCAAATAATAAAAGATTTGCCGTGCAAATACGCTAGCCGGTCCCCGGCTTACTGAATGGATTGGATAGTAGTAAATGCTGTTAATTCTTTCCAAAAAAGAAATAAGATGGAAAAAATGCGCGCCATAATTTATTCAGAATATGGTGGACCTGAGGTTCTTAAATTATCCGAAGTAGTTAAACCAAAACCACAAGCCAATGAAGTCCTGATCAAAATTAACGCGGTGGCAGTGAATTATGGGGATATCCTGGCCCGAAAATTTAAATATATTTCTCCGGGGGAATTTAATATGCCTTTACTTATTTGGGTCATGTCCAAATTTATTTTTGGACTAAAAAAACCGAAAAAAAACATTTTAGGAAACTCATTTTCAGGAGTAGTGGAAAACATGGGGGCCGGAGTAAAAAATTTCCACATAAACGAACCGGTATTTGGCTGTACAGGACAAAACATGGGAGCCTATGCCCAATATCTTTGTATGTCCCAAAATGGTATTCTTGCACGGAAACCTTCTACGATGACTGATGAAGAGGCTTCGACCATTCCATACGGGGCAACCATGGCTCTAAATTTATTAAAAAATGTGCCCATACAAAAAGGGCAACGGGTCCTTATTTTAGGTGCTTCCGGCGGGATTGGATCAGCAGCCCTTCAACTGGCCAAACAGTATTATGGGGCATCCGTTGTGGGAGTATGCAGTACCGATGGCGTTGATTATGTCAAAAAATTAGGTGCAGATCAGGTCATCGATTATAAAAAAGATGACTTTACTAAAAATGGTGAGATATATGACCTCATCGTTGATGTTTTGGGCCGGAGTTCTTTTGCAAAAGTAAAAACATCACTCACCGAAAAAGGTGTTTATTTATCAGTAAGTTTTAAATTAAAAAAACTACTGCAAATGATGTGGAGCTCCATTTTCGGAGGAAAAAAAGTGATCTGCTCTTTAGCAGCTCCTCAATCTGAGGATTTGTTGATAATAAAAGGGTTAATTGATGAAGGAAAAATGAGCACCATTATTGACAAATCCTTCCCAATGGAACGCGCGGCAGAAGCACACCGCTATTACGAAAGCAGAAAAAACGGGAGTGTAGTGATAACCATTTAGGTTAGAATTAAATGCTGAAAAATGCAACCTATCAGTATAAAAAAAACAGCACACCAGACAGGATGGTTATATCTCGCCTTTTTAGTAATTGGTGTTTTTAATTTTTTTTATATTCCGTCTATAATCTATGTCCATGATGATGCGGTAAGGACCGCAAAGAATATACTTGAAAATGAGTTTTTATTTCGGCTAAGTATCCTGAGCAATCTTGCCGGGCAGATTATATTTATATTTTTAGTCCTTTCATTGTATCAGATATTTGCCGGAGTTAACCGGGCGCACGCCAGAATTATGGTAGCTTTGGTCATCGCTTCGGTTCCGGCCTCTTTTCTCATCATTCTCCATCAATTCAGCAGCCTGACCTTGTTAAGTGGTGCGAATTTTCTGCAAGTATTTGCTGATAATCAATTACAAGCCCTGTCCATGTATCACTATGAATCGTATAATGATGGGATTAAAATTGTGGGAATATTTTGGGGGCTTTGGTTGTATCCCTTTGGATGGCTGGTGATCAGGTCAGGTTTTATGCCCAAATTATTAGGTGTTCTTTTGATTATAGGGTGTTTCGCCTTTCTGATCGATAGTGGCTCATATTTGTTGATTCCTAAATATTATCAAAGTATTTCAAATGTCGTGGCTTTGCCGATGACGGTTGGTGAAATTTCGATGATATTCTGGTTAACATTTAAAGGTGTAAAAGGTCCATTATAAATACAGGTAACCATGAAATTAAAATTGTCCATGCTGTGGATAGTCGTCATGTTCAATATGGCTTTTGCCGATATTCTATCTATTTTTCTAAGCAGTTTTTTAAAAGAAAATGTTGAAGGACCTGCGGCCATGCCGATTACGGAAACGCTGCTGTTGATGATGGCCATCCTGGTGGAAATTCCGTTGGCCATGATCATTCTGACTCATGTTTTAAATTACAGGATAAATCGCTGGATAAATATAATTGCAGCGTGTATAACCATCATTTTTGTGGTGGTTGGCGGTGCAACTTATTGGCATTATCTATTTTTTGCCGCCGTTGAAATTGTATGCCTCGTCCTGATTATTCGATTTTCATGGAACTGGAA
>JAYRWN010000209.1:0-6026 GCA_041917975.1 Saprospiraceae bacterium
ACCGCTATTTCATCCAGAAAAAAGTTGGCGATGTGACCTTGTAATAAAGATTTATTTTGTGGTTTATCAAAAAATTTGCGCAAGACATAAGGCAAGTGTTCAAACCCTGATGGTTTAAAACATTCTGCGATGGCGGTGATATCCATAAGGTAATCCGGCTCGCAGATGATCATGCCCGGGTACCAATGCCCTTGTTTATCTTCTTCCACATCCACCAGGTTCATGGTCATGGGGAACAATTCATGACGGATGAGGCGGGTTATGTTCTCCGCAAAATTGTCATTGCGACCCTCCTGATTATAAAACACTTTAATGGGATTGGCCGGCTGGTCCTCGGGATAACCCCACAGGCAAGATTCTTCCGGAAGAGGGCGAATGGCTAAATACCGCTGGAACGGGTGCCGTTGTTTGACTTCAACCGGTTTCTCCTGGATCTGGGGAGCCTGAAAAAGTGCGGAGAAATGATCCGGGACCGTGACGCGCAACACCTTTTGTAAAGCCAACTGAATGGAATAATAACCGGCTTGCAGGATTAAATCTGTAGAAGCATCCTCCACGGCCTGTCCGTCAGTCACCAGTTTGCCCCGGCGGCGGAAATAATGGAGATAAAACAGCGCGCGCCGGTCCAGTTGACATTTAACACCGACATAAGCCATACGGGCAAAAAAAGTGGAAAAATATAATTTCTCGCGTTGCGTTTCTTCCTGGAAGATGAACTGGAGTAGCTGGTATAATACTTTTATTTTTTCTACATTCGGCCAGGATTCTGTTTGGAGGTTCTCTAACTCCTTGAAAATCATGTCTGCTACCGGATGCCGCATATAAGTTTAGTGATTTTAACCGTTAAGATGCTGACAAATAAACATATTTTATATCTTTGTCCCTGTTTTTTTACAGAAGCCTTCGATTCCCGTTTATCTTTGTTATATAATAAAATTTTTTAATACTTAATGAAGTTGTTTCTCATAAGGTTAAGTGTGGTCATGGGAATTATTGCCGGGGCATTTTTATGGCTTAAAACCGGGCTGCAGTCCCCGTCAGATGTTGAAGTGTCGGAAGAGGAAAAAGGGTCGGGAGCTGGAATAGCCCTGGATTTGTGGAGCATGGCCCGGACTTACCCCTATGACCGCTTATATATGGGAGCCCTGGCTAAAGGATTCGAGCAGTTAAAATACGGTGTAAAAACCCGGGGGGCAAAGGCACAGGCAAAATGGCGGCCTCTGGGGCCTCACAATGTAGGTGGGCGCACCCTGGCCATAGCGGTGCATCCGGTCAATCCGGATATTCTATTTGCCGGATCTGCCGGCGGAGGATTATGGAAATCGGTAACCGCAGGAATATCCTTCGAAGCAGATGGAAAACTTAATTTGGGTTGGGAAAGAGTGAATACAGGTTTTCCCGTGTTATCGGTAACGGCCATTGCCATAAACCCCCAGAATCCTGACGAAATGTACATCGGTACCGGTGAAGTTTATAATACAGAGCTGGCCATGCCCAGTGTTTATAACCGGTTCACCCGAGGCACGTATGGCATTGGTATTTTAAAAAGCTCTGATGGCGGCAAAACCTGGAAAAAATCCCTGGATTGGAGTCAGCAGGACCTGCGTGGTGTGTCCAGGATTGCCATCAATCCGAAAAACCCCCGCACGGTATGGGCCAGCACCACTCACGGCGTGTATCGCAGCTATAATGCCGGCCAAAGCTGGACCCAGGTATTTAACAACCCGATGGCTGCAGACCTGGAGATTAATTCCGCCGACACAGCGGTGGTGGTTACCACGCACGGCAGCTATTATAACGATGGTATCAGCGGTATTTATCGTACGATCAACGGTGGAGGAAGCTTTACCAAATTAACCAGAGGATTGCCGAATGTTTATTCAGGCAAAGCGGTCATAGGCATGGGCACTAATGATCCTTCGGTCTTCTACGCCTACATCTCGGAAGTGGATGCCGGCTTAGGGTTATATCGTTCGGAAAATGCCGGCGATACCTGGGCTAAAGTGAATAATCGTAACATTACCCAATGGCAAGGCTGGTATTCCAGTGACCTGATCGTGGATCCGAAGGATGCCAAAGTATTGTATATAACCGGTATAGATGTGTATAAATCCACCGACCGCGGGGAAACTATCGCCCACATATCCGCCTGGGAAGGATTTTATATGGATCAGAAAGTAGGTGTTCTGGACCGGGAAGGCGAACCCACCTATGTCCATGCCGATGTTCACGCGGCAGTTTTTCACCCTAGCCTTAACAATTCCATTTATTTTGCCACAGATGGAGGCATCTTTTTCACCCAAAATGGCGGTAAAACTTTTGATGCCCGCAATGGAGGTTACCAAACCACCCAGTTTTACGCTAATTTCCAAAATTCGACCACTGATAAAGACTTTGCCATCGGAGGCACTCAGGATAATGCTACGTTAATTTATGATGGAACAGTCGCCTGGACGAAAACGCTGGGTGGAGATGGAATGAATACCGCCATCAATCCTCAGAATGATCGCATTGTTTATGCCTCCAGGCAGTATTTTGATATACATCTTTCCGAAGACCGCGGGCAGAGTTGGCAGTCCATCAGACCGGATGCGGCAGCCACAGACAGGGTAAGTTTTAATGCGCCCTATGTACTGGCCCCTTCAGACCCAAACGTGATCTACGCCGGTGGTAATCGGGTTTTCGTCAGTGAAAATTTTGGAAAAAATTGGCGTATACTCACCCCGTCTCCGGTAGATGGTGAAAACACCATCCTCACCATAGCGGTTTCTCCACAGGACCCTACTCTACTGTACCTGAGTACAGCACCATCCTCGATCTCTTCTTCACCGAAAGTACTCCGCAGCAGTGGCGGCAAGAACTGGACCCGGATGCAGGGATTACCTGACCGCGTAGCCATGGACATTGCCATTCATCCACTGGATTCCCGCATCGTTTATGTCGCTTTTTCTGGGTTTAACACCCAACATTTGTATAAAACTCAAAATGACGGCCAGACCTGGTTTCCGGTAGACTTAGGTTTTCCGGATGTGTCTATTAACACCGTCGTCCTGGATCCCTTAAGTCCTGATCATGTCTATGCGGGTACGGACTTAGGCATTTATTTTTCTGCCGATGGCGGTGTCAGCTGGGCTCCCTATAACGATGGGCTGCCGGAAGTAATCATGGCCATGGACTTAACGATCTCTCCTTCCAATCGCAAACTGCGTGTGGCAACCCATGGCAGTGGAGTTTATGAAGGAAATTTAGCTTTGGAAACGGTAAGTACCGGGCCGCAAATTGCTAATATTTTATCTTCATTCACTCACTTTCCCAATCCGGTGAATAAGGAAACCACCATCCAGGTGCGACTGAAGACTCCTGCTGAAGCAAGTATCGATCTTTATGACCTTCAGGGACGTCGAATCAGAACGCTAATCTCTGAACAAACCATGCAGGGAGAATTTAAAACCACCGTGGATTTGTCAAACATTCCCCATGGTCAATACGTCTATACCTTGCGAGGGAAAACTAACACCGGACAGCCTATTCTGGTCAGCCGTAAGCTGGTCAAAGCATAAGAAATAGATTTAAAGAAAACAACTTGGGGCACTTGCACTTTGGCTGGTATAGTTTTTTATCTTCGGCTGGCAAATTTACCTCAGGTTGATGAACATTGACGATATCCGCATCAATTTTTCTGGAGGTCAAATGGCCTTGCTCAACTATTGCCTGGCCTTCATCATGTTTGGTGTGGCTTTAAATATGACTTTGCAGGATTTCAAAAGAGTCATCTATTTTCCTAAAGCTTTTATTACCGGCTTGTTTTCTCAAACCATCTTACTGCCCTTATTTACCGTAGTTCTGATCGCAGTATGGCAGCCTCCACCCAGCGTTAGCCTAGGTTTAATACTCATTGCCGCTTGTCCAGGTGGTAATATATCTAATTTTGCGACCGCCCTGGCGAAAGGCAATGTAGCCCTATCAATCACGCTGACCTCAGTAGTTACCTTACTGGCCACGGTGACCGCCCCGTTAGGTTTTGCCTTATGGCCGAATATCTTGCCAGGGTTGCGTGATTATGTTCAAAAGATAGAAGTGGAGCACTGGCTAATGTTTAAAGCGATCATCCAGCTTATCCTGATTCCTTTGGCGGCCGGCATGTTATTCAAACAATGGCAACCACGACTGACCCAGCGTATTTTGCAGCCAATCAAAATTCTATCCCTGATCATTTTTGTTGGTTTTATCGTTGCCGCTTTGGCTGGGAATTTGCAAAACATCCAGGATCATCTCCATCATGTGTTGGCCCTGGTTTTTGTGCATAACGGCCTGGCCTATGTCATCGGTTATTATGCCGCCCGCTTTTCACGTTTACCGGAGCCCGACGCTCGTGCCATATCACTGGAAACAGGGATTCAAAATAGTGGATTGGGGCTAGTCCTGATCTTTAATTTTTTTCCTACCTTGGGAGGTATGATCCTGGTCGCTGCCTGGTGGGGAGTGTATGATTTGGTGTCCAGTTTAGCCCTGGCGTTATGGTGGTCGCGTAAATCCTAAGCCTAAACGAGCACGGACCAAAATGATACAATATGATTAGCCAAACTTGTATAACCGGATGAAACATTTGAATGTCTCAGGCCAGATAAAATTGGTCAACCTATTTGATTTGCAAAAAACGGTCAATAATACTGATAAATTGTTGTTCATACTATATATCAAAGTGTGACCGTTCTACATAAATAACGTCTAATTAAACAGGAAGATTTAGATTTTCCTATCCAAACTAAAAATCAAAAACTATCAAAAAAATGAGTATCAATTTATTGGACATGGTCAAAAGCGTGGCCGGCGACGCACTTATCAAACAAGCCAGCAGTTTTATCGGTGAAAACGAAGGGGCTACCAGTAAGGCCTTAGGGGCTATCCTCCCCAGTCTGTTAGGCAGTGTCATTCAAAAAGGAAGCACTGAGCGAGGTGCTAGCGGACTGATGGATTTTTTGACAACAAATAAAATGGATGGCGGTATACTGGGCAATCTCGGCAGTCTCCTGGGAGGTGGTGGCTCTTCAGCCGACACGTTGTTAGGGAGTGGAAGCGGTATCCTGAAGTTCTTAATGGGTGACAAATTAAGCGGAGTCATTGACCTGGTCACCAAATTTACCGGGCTCAAAACCGGATCCAGCAGTACTTTGCTTAAGTTAGGCGCTCCGATTCTGATGAATGTGGTAGGTAAGTACATCAAGACCGCAGGTTTGAATGCCCTTAGTCTGAAAAATTTATTAGGTACTCAAAAGAGCATTGTCCACAAAGCTTTACCAAGTGAGTTTTCATCCTTACTGGGATTTGCAGATTTTGACAAATCCGACATCCCCTCCACGGCCACCCCTCCAAAATCAGCGACCGGTGGCATGAACTGGTGGCCATATTTAGTTGGAGCCGCCGTTATTTTATGTTTAATGTATTTTTTACGTAATGGATGTGCAAACAAGGTAACCGAAACGGTTCAGGAAGCGGCTGCCCAGGTGGATACTGCAGTCACCGATGCAGCCAATACTGTTACAGATGCGGTCGCTGACGTCATTAACTCCATCAGCTTACCAGGTGGTGTAGAACTGAAAGCGAAAGCAGGTTCGTTCATGGATAATCTGGCCAAATATGTGGGTAGCACTGAAACAGCTGATCCGACACGCGCTTTTATTTTTGATAATCTTAATTTTGAAACGGGCTCAGATAAAATTACCGCCGAATCCCAAGCCCAGCTGGATGACCTGTCCGCAGTATTAACGGCTTATCCAGTGGTCAACCTCAAAGTTGCCGGCCATACCGATAATGTAGGGGCTGCAGCGGCCAATAAAACATTGTCCGAAAGCCGCGCCAAATCAGTAAAGGCCTATCTGGTGGGAAAAGGTATTAAGGGTAATCGCATCGAAACCGAAGGCTGGGGGCAGGATAAACCCATCGTGGCTAATGATACTGAAGAAGGGAAAGCGATGAATCGTCGCGTAGAAGTGTACATCACCAAGAAATAAATAAGCCAATTAATC
>JAYRWN010000210.1:0-1757 GCA_041917975.1 Saprospiraceae bacterium
AACACCGACGACGTGCGTGAAGCCCCGGCCATAACAATTATCCGCAAACTACAAGATAACGGGGCAGAGATTTTAGCATTTGACCCGGAGGCAATGCCTACTTTTAAAAAATTCTCCGGCTTGGAACTAAATTATGCCACCACAGCCACGGACGCCCTTCACGAAGCAGATGCCTTGGTCTTGATCACCGAATGGAATGAATTCCGCTCACCGGATTTTACAGAAATGAAATCCATTATGCGCCAACCGGTCATCTTTGATGGTCGGAACGTATATGATCCGGATTTTGTACAAGCTCAGGGATTTATTTACGAGAGTATTGGTCGTCCATAACTATTAATTATCTTCTATGTCTACATTACAAATGGTCGATCTGAAAGGTCAGTACCTACGTTTAAAAGCAGAAATTGATGCTGCCATTCAAGGTGTTATGGATTCTTGTCAGTTCATTGGAGGTCCATTTGTGGATGCCTTTGCCCGCGATTTAGCCAATTATCAGGAAAAAGGAGCTGTGATCCCCTGTGCTAATGGTACGGACGCTTTGCAAATAGCCCTGATGGCCTTGGATTTACAGCCTGGAGATGAAGTCATTGTCCCCTCTTTTACCTTCTTGGCTACCGCTGAAGTAGTGGCTTTGCTGAAACTAAAACCCGTGATGGTGGATGTTGACCCCGATCATTTTAATATTACCGCCGACATTATTGAGCCATTTATTAGTCCCCGCACTAAAGTCGTTATCCCGGTACATTTGTTTGGTCAAAATGCTCCTATGTCAGAATTATTAAACCTGGCCAGGCAACACGAACTTTTTGTTATCGAAGATGCCGCCCAATCTATTGGTGCTGAGTATTGTGATGACTTTTATTCCGGAAAATCAGGAACTCTGGGCCATATTGGTTGTACCTCGTTTTTTCCTTCCAAAAATCTCGGCTGTTATGGTGATGGCGGAGCTGTTTTATGCTCCGATCCGGCTTTGACGCAAAAAATGAAAATGATCGCCAACCATGGCCAGTCGCGTCGCTATTATCATGAGATCGTAGGAATTAATTCCAGGTTGGATGCTTTACAGGCAGCTATCCTTAGTGTTAAACTGAAATACCTTAATGAATTTAATCGCGCCCGACAAGAAGCGGCCGCTGTATACGACCAAGCTTTCAAATCTATTTCTGCTTTGCAAATACCCCATCGCGTGAAGTACTCCTCCCACGTTTTTCACCAGTACACCTTAAGAGTTAAAGACGGCCGTCGTGATGCCTTACAGAGCTATTTGGAGAAAAAAAGCATCCCTCATGCTATTTATTATCCGGTACCTTTATATAAACAAAATGCCTTTAAGCCCTATTGTGCCGGAACAGAATCATTGCCCAATACCGATAGGCTATGCCAGGAAGTGATCTCCTTGCCTATGCATACGGAATTTTCAGCACCTGATCAGCAAATTATTATTGATGCCATGCTGGCATTTTTTAAATAGACATGTCTGATCCCCTTTACATACATCCTTCCAGTGTTATTGACCCCGGCGCCCTTATTGGCGAGGGAACCAAAATCTGGCATTTCTGTCACATCAGCGCAGACGTAATTATTGGTAAATGTTGCTCTCTGGGTCAAAATGTTTACCTGGCTGATAAAGTAAGATTGGGTGATCAGGTAAAAGTACAGAATAATGTTTCTATCTATTCGGGGGTCATCTGCGAAGATGAAGTGTTTTTGGGTCCTTCGATGGTCTTCACCAATGTGACTAACCCCCGCGCAGC
>JAYRWN010000211.1:0-7885 GCA_041917975.1 Saprospiraceae bacterium
CTGAAAGCTGTTTTGATAGAGTTTCAATGTTCATTTTTAGGCTTTTTTCAATGTTAGTTAATTGTTTGAAAAACAAACATATATGAAAAAAGCCTATTTTTTAAACCTCTGCCCTTCAACGTAATATCATATCAACACCCTAAATAAGTTTGAGTTTGAGGTTTGTTTGTGAGTGAAGGAATGATTTTTGAGTTTGTCAACGTATAATTTATTTCTGGAATTCAAATTCAAGGATAGAAACACCTGCTATTGGTCGAAATAATTTTATCCTTTTTTTAAAAATAATAAAAATTTTCAGATTACCTATAAAATGAGGCCTTATCCTGGTTGGTTATTGTGTTCTTAATTTAATTTTTTCACCATGAAATTAATGTCGTTACAACCCTTTGTGCCTTCCGGGGTAGACTTCGAGCGCTCCAAACAATTGTTTTTGGATCTGGGATTTAAGATAAATTGGGATCAGGGGGATTATGTAGGCTTTGAACTGGACAACTGCCAGTTTATTTTACAAAAATATGATAACCCTGCGTTCGCCAGTAATTTTATGCTCAGCGTAGCTGTGGATGATGTGAATGCCTGGTATCAACACGTGCAATCCAAAGGGCTGGTGGAAAAATATGGAATTCGTCTCAGTGCACCGCAACCACAACCTTATGGTAAAGAAGTCAACCTGATCGATCTGGCCGGGGTATGCTGGCATTTTGTGGAATAATTAATTCACGGTAAAAAATAATCTTCAGGTAAAAATGACTCACCTTAAAACTATTATCGCCACTGAATCTGCATTTTCTGAATTTGGGTGGTGAGATCTTCACTGGTGAACCGTTCGCGCAGTCGTTCGACCATAATAGGAAAAGCAAAGGGGGTTATTTTTTCCGGAGTAGCCACTAATAAACGCTGAGTATTGATGCGTGATAAAGCAGTACGCAAACGGGCTTCTTCTAGTTGAAAATGCAGCGCTTCTTCCATGGTCTGCAGGTATAAGAGATTGTCCGGTTCATATTCCCTGAACACTTCGAAAATAAGTTGCGCGGATGCTTGTAGATGTTTCTCTCGTTTAGGTTTATGCGGATATCCGGCAAACACCAACCCGGATATCCGGGCCACTTCTCTGAATTGTCGGCGGGCAATTTCAATGGAATTAATACTCTGTAAAATATCTGTGTACAAATGATCCGGACTGAGCCATTGACGCAAGTTTTTTTCACTGAGCTCCAGAGGCTGATCGGCTAATAATTCAAAGCCGTAGTCATTCATGGAAATGGAAAAATTGAGCGGCTTGGTGCGGGAAATGCGTTTGGCTATTAGTGCGGCCATCCCTTCGTGGACAAAACGTCCCTCGAAAGGATAGATCAACAAATGATACCCCTCGGTAGTCTCAAAATATTCCACCAGCAGTTCAGATGCCGAGGGGATGAATGATCGTTCCCGTTGGACCTGAAAGATGGGTTCCAGGTATTTTATTTCGGGCTCGGTATAATTACCTTCGGCATAGCGGTTTATTTCGGCGCGCAGCATTTCCGACAATTGGGAAGACAAAGGCATTTTACCACCCTGCCAGGACGGAATGCGACCATTTTTACGGGTGCTGCGACGGACATGGGCTTCCATATCTTTCAGCCGCACGAACTCCAGACTTTGGCCGGCAAACCAAAACACATCCCCCGGGTTAAGCTGTGAAATAAACCATTCTTCGATGGTACCGAGGTATTTACCACTGATGAGCTTAATTTTTAATGAAGCATCGCCTACGATGGTACCAATGGATAAACGGTGGCGTAGGGCCGTGCGCCGGTCCTGGATAAAATAATAGTCACCCCGATGTTCCACCTTTTGGTATTCGTGATAGGCTTGCAGGGATGATCCACCGAGCGTAATAAAGTCCAGGGCCCATTGCCATTCATCAGGGGTAAGGGATACAAAACAATGGGTGGTGATGATTTCTTGCCAGATTTGGGTAGCATAGAATCCTTCGCCCACGGCCAGTGTCATCAGGTACTGGACCAGTACATCGAACGAGCGGATGTGGGGTGTGCGTTGTTCGAGGTAATTTTCACGCAAGGCCCGTCTGAGGGCGGGTACTTCCATCAGTTCCAGGGCATGGGTAGGTACAAAATAAATTCGGCTGGTAGCTCCGGGTTGGTGTCCACTGCGACCGGCACGCTGAATGAAGCGGGCTATTCCTTTGGGACTGCCCACCTGAATCACCGTTTCTACCGGATGGAAATCCACGCCCAGATCTAAACTGGAGGTGCACACCACTACTTTTAGACGCCCTTCATACAGCGCATCCTCGACCCAATCCCGCAATTCACGGCTGATGGCGCTGTGGTGCATGGCCATCAAGCCCGCTAAATGGGGTGCCGCGTCCAATAAACGCTGGTACCAGATCTCACATTGGGCGCGGGTGTTGGTAAATAAAAGCACAGCCTTGGACCGGTCGATGAGGGGAACTAATGCTTCCAGAAGTTTGATCCCCAAATGTCCGCCCCAGGGCAGGGTTTCCACCTGATCATTAAGTACCGCTTTCACCTCGATAGACTTACGCAGACCAGAAATTACCAAAAGCCGTCGTTGAGTGGTAAAACCGGTGAGTACTTCTAAGGCCTGATCCAAATTGCCGATAGTAGCGGAGATGCCCCAGATTTTAAGATGTGCGCACAACGTTTTAAACCGGGATAAGGCCAGTTCGACTAATACACCGCGTTTGGTGCCCAGCAGTTCATGCCATTCATCCACCACCACCAGTTTTAGTTTTTTAAAAAGTTGGGTGCAGTTTTTGGAGGCCAGCAAAATATGGATACTCTCCGGGGTGGTGATCAATAAATGAGGTGGTTTGCGCAGGAGTTTAGCGCGTTCGGCAGTCGGTGTGTCCCCGGTGCGTACAGCTATGCGCAAGGGAATATCCATCCCCGCCGCAGCTCGGGTACAGGCGTTATAAATTTCTTTAGTTAACGCACGAATAGGTGTAACCCAAATGGCTTGTAAACCCTCTTCGGCCCCATCAGCCATAAACTCCAAGGCAAAAGGGATGAACAGGGAATAGGTTTTACCACTACCGGTAGGGGCGTTGACCAGCCCATTCCAACCTTCATTATACTTATTCCAGGTTTTTTCCTGGAATTCAAAAGGTGTCCATCCCTGTGATTTGAACCAATCCAAGGCGATTTTTTGACCGGGAGGCGAGGGCTTGGTGGTCACCATCGAACTTTTTGAAATATCTTTGGGCACAGGTAAAATTAATTAACAATGCGGTATGGTTTAGGGTTTTTGGTATGGGGACTCTTTCTACATCTTCGTCTCGGTGGACAAACGCCGGTGGAGCTGGGCACAGTATCCTGGCTGAGGAATTATAACACCGCCATAGAACGTGGTAAAAAAGAACAAAAACCAGTATTGATCCTTTTTCAGGAAGTGCCCGGCTGTCAAACTTGTCAGAGGTACGGTCAGGACGTCTTAACTCACCCCCTTATCGTGGATGCTATTGAACACTATTTTGTACCGGTGGCTATATTCAATAATCGCGGCGGGGCAGATGCCACCATCCTTAAAAAATATGGCGAACCGGCATGGAATAATCCGGTGGTGCGCGTGATAAATGCGATTACGGAACAAGATGTAGCTCCCCGCGTAGGGAATAACTACACCCCGGGCGGCTTGGTCCGAGCCATGATTCAGGCCTTAACGAAAAGCCAGGGTCAGGCACCGGAATTCTTACACGTACTGGAGGAGGAATTTACGGGACGACACCAGGGACTGACCGAAGCCACCTTTGCTATGTATTGTTTTTGGACCGGAGAAAAACTTCTGGGCGGCTTGGACGGTGTCATTCAAACCCGCGCGGGGTTTAGCGGGGGACGGGAAGTAGTGAAAGTCTGGTACGATGCGTCAAAGCTCCCGGCCAGCCAGTTAGAGAAATTCAGTCAACAAAACCAATGCGAAAAAACCAATTCAGGAAATTTCCGTCACGACCATACGCCTAAGTACTTTATTTCTAATAGTCCCTACCGGTACATACCCATGAGCGAGACGCAAGCTTCGCGCATCAATAGTTTGCTTGGACAACACAAGGACGCCCGGACTTTGCTTTCACCTACCCAGTTAAACTGGTTGGAGGAGGTGCAAAAAACCAAACCCGCTGCTTTACACGTTTGGGTGGAAAAGGATTTGAAAGAAGGCTGGCAGGAATTAACCAAAACCTGGTCCCCGCGTTCTTAAGCACCATATTTACGCAATAATTCTTTGAGGTCATCCAGCGTATTGGCCGTGGTTGCCGGTTTATCCTTGCGCCACCGCAAGATGCGCGGAAACCGTAAGGCTATGCCTGATTTATGCCGGCTGGACGACTGTATACCTTCAAACGCAATTTCAAACACCAGGTCAGGTTTTATCACCGCCACGGGACCAAATTTTTCCAGCGTATGCTGGCGGATAAACCGGTTGACCTCCTTAAACTCTTCATCAGTAAGGCCTGAATAAGATTTGGTAAAAGGAATGAGCTGCTGGTTCTGCCAAACCGCAAAAGTAAAATCCGTGTACCAGCTGGCCCGACGGCCGTGACCGCGCTGGGCATAGATCAGCACCGCATCTATGGTCAATGGATCTATCTTCCATTTCCACCAGCTCCCTCGCTTCCTCCCGGTGAGGTATGTGGAAGCTAATTTCTTTAACATAAGCCCTTCGCTATGGTATTGCCGGGCGTTTACCCTGATCTGACTTAATTCCTCCCAGGAATTGAAGGTCACTTGTTCTGAGAGTAGCATGCGGGGTGAAGGATTTTCCTGGAGCAAAGACATCAATTGTCTCCGGCGTTGAGCATAGGGCCTTTCGCGCCAATCCTCTCCGCCATATTCCAGAAGATCATAAGCCATAAAGACGACTGGAGCAGCAGCCAACAGGTTTTTGCTAACCGTTTTGCGACCAAGACGGGTTTGCAGTACGGCGAAAGGCAGAGGGTGATCTTTATAGGGGAGTATCTCGCCATCTAAAGCCAGACCATCAGGCCAAGCCAATGTAGGAGGGTGCAGTTCAGGAAATTTATCCGTGACCAATTCATCTCCGCGTGACCATAGGAATAATTGGCCCTGGCGTTTAATCAGCTGTCCACGGATGCCATCCCATTTGAGTTCGGCCGCCCAGGCTTCCGGAGAACCCAGTTCATCTACGGATTCTAAGGCATAGGCCAGAAAAAAAGGGTAGGGCTTGCTGATGTCTTCATGGAGTGAGCTGCCAAAAAGCTGGTCATAACTATCGGTCTGAGGATCCCATTTGCCGGATAAGCGGTGGGTTACCTCGGTGTCCGGTACGCCGGTTACTTGGGATAAGGCTTTGATGACCAAACGATTGGAAACACCGACCCGAAACCCGCCGGTGATGAGTTTATTAAATATAAAGCGCTCTTCAGCACTCAAATTATCCCAAGCCTCGAAGACGGTAGACTTACGATGTACTTCATCTTTGTTTTTAAGGTCCAGGATAATGGCGATCCAATGGGTGAGTGTATAGGAGGTCGGAGCCTTGACGGGAGGTGGTAAAACGAGTGTAATGGTTTCAGCCAGATCACCAACCATGTCGTAGCATTCATCAAAAAGCCAAGGTGCTATCTCTGCCCGGTCAGCCGCCCAGATCCTTAACAGGGCCGTATTAACGGTGCGACGTGGCCTGCGCGCTGACAAAAGTGCAATGGCCCACAGTTTATCAGAGGCTGTTGCAGTTTCCAGATAGGTAGTCAGAGCCCGGATTTTTTCGTTAGTACTGGTGGTGCGGTCCAGATGTTGATATAACTGAGCAAACCGTCTCATATTTCTGTTTGTTCCACGTCATCCAACTCTCCTTGAAAGTGTGTTTTTAACACTTCCGAAGCATAACCTTGCTCCTCAAGCCACCGGGTGAATGAGACCGTAAAGCCATGAGTGGTATAAATTTTTTCGGCCTGTGAGGATTTAACCGTTTGGGCCAGGCCTTGCCAATCCGCATGATCTGAAAGGGCAAAACCCCGGTCCACACCATGGCGTCTGCGATTGCCCCGCACAGCCATCCACCCGGAGGTGACCGCCGTGGCTGAGTTATCCAGTTTTTTCATCCAGGGCGATGACAAGGCCGACGGGGGAGCGATAATTAACGCCTTTTGCAGCGATTTTAAAGGCACGCCGGAGTCCAGGTGAAGCGTGGTAGCCAAAGGTACACCATGCTGGCGTAATACTTCATTAGTGGCCTCCACAGCGCCATGGGTGTAAATGGACCCGATAGATAAATCCAGGCCTTGCAGAAGGCGTTGCGCTTTACCTAGGCTATAAGCAAATACGACCGAAGGGGTGTGTTGGGAGGCATTATTGCTCCACCAATTATTGATCTCGGAAAATAGCTCATGCTGTGGTTGCCAGCGGTAAATGGGCAGTCCAAAAGTACATTCGGTAATGAGCGCATGACAACGCTGAGGCTCAAACTGACCAGCCAAAGGATCTTCTTCAGTTTTGTAATCTCCGGTTACTGCCCATATTTCTCCGCGATAGGACACGATGATCTGGGCGGAGCCAATGATATGTCCTGCCGGAAGGAATTTAATGGATACGCCATGCCGGGAAATGACTTCATTATACTCTAAAACGTCTATAGTGTGGTGGTAGCCGAGGCGGTGCTGGATCAGCGGTCTGGTAAGGGTATGGCACAAATAATGCCGGTGTCCCGCCCGCGCATGGTCAGAATGGGCATGCGTAATGACCGCATAATCCACTGGGCGCCAAGGGTCAATGTAGAAATTACCCACTGAACAAAATAAACCTTTGGCAGTTAATTCTATCAACGGCATAAAATAAGTCCTGTAAAGAGTGACTAACTTTTTTGTTATTAGTTTTAAAAGAAATAATTTTATTCCCGCATAAATAATGACTAACCTACGCTTAAATTTTAACATAACCCCTTTTGCCATGAATCATATTAAACAACTTGATTTTTTAGCGCTGCGTAGCAGACTTAAGATTTTTATTGACCGGTTGCAGCAAGATGAGGAGAAAGTCTACCGCAATTTGCGCATAGATTGTAACCCACGCTGGATGATCGTATTGAATGTTTTACACAGTTACAATGTCCCGTTGAGCATCACCCAAATAGCTAAATTGTTGCAGCGGACGCACCCGGATGTGCACGTCATCTGCAATCAAATGATCAACAAAGGGCTGCTGAAAGAGGCCAAAGACAAAACAGATAAACGCAAGAGACTGATAGAAATGACTGCCGCCGGCGGGAAGATCGTAGATCAGCTTAAACCGGTGTGGAATGCTACGGAAGAAGCTACCAAACGCTGGATCTTCGAGTTAGCTCCGGATTTTATGATCTACCTAGAGTCGTTGGAAACTTCCCTGAACCGGATTTCATTTTATGACCGCATCGTCGAAGAAATAAAAAATCAGTACTACAACCTGATGCAAATAGTCCCATTCAGCCCGGATGGATCGGATTATAAACTACTAAATCAGTTTTATAATAAGTGGAAAGAGGAGTATTTTCCTGTTCCGGAATTGGATGGAACATTGGCTAACTTGAAGAAGAACATCTTTAATAATGGGGGAAATATCTTTTTTGCCTTATATAACGGGCAAAAAATAGGCGCGGTAATCATAAAGCGCATCAGTTTCGATTTGGCTCAAATAGAATGGGTCTGGGTCAATGGCGATATGCGCATGCGACGGGCCGGGCTTAAACTGATTAGCGAAGCCATTTCCTACTCGCGGGAAATCGGGTGTAAACGGTTAATCATTTTTATTAATCGTTTGTGTGTTCCGGCTGAAAATCTGCTTAAAAAAGAAGGTTTTAATTTCACTCATCAATTGGAAAAAAATTATCCGCCATACGAAAAACTCCCCTATACCATGTGGTTAAACCTCTA
>JAYRWN010000212.1:0-15902 GCA_041917975.1 Saprospiraceae bacterium
AGAGATAGATAATATTTAACTTGTAACTTTCGTGAGTATGTGTAAATATTTTGGCTATTTATTGAGACAATTATTTAAATGGTTTATTATATTTGACACGTCTTGTGTAATAGATATTTTGTTCACTCTGCTAAACACCATATGCTATGGAAGAATACAACCAAAAAATTAGGCCGTGGATTGGTATTGTTGCATTAGTTGCGATTGGTATTTTTATGATCATTGACCCAAATCTAATGGATCACACCGAAATATCAGGGCGCAAACAATTCATAAAATTAATCTTTAGTTATATCTGGGGTATTCCCGCTGGAATACTCTTATTGGGCGCTGGAATTTACCTCGGATACAAGAGGATAACCGCCAGCGACGAAGTTGACACTAATAACAAAGAATAATTTAATTTCCTCATTCATATTGCGCACGCCAAAATTCAATTCTGGTGTAAGCTGTTATTTAAATGATGTACAATAAATCTACAAAAACCTCTTTTAGGGCTAATTTGGTATAAAGGTTAATACTCTATACTGAATAAACGGGAACCCTTAATACCAAAAGGTTAACTAAATTATATTGTCTTATCTAAATCATTAAAAATATTTTTCTTTCTAATTGCAACCAAATTGAACATGATTCATTAATTAAGCGCCAAATAACTTCTTAAGGTGCGACCTTCATTCAAACCGTCTCCACCAGCAGTTTTTTAGCGACTTTTTCACTGAATACCATGGTCTGATCTTTACCCACCGTGACATTTATACTTTGATCATAGGGCTCCACGTGGACGATATTTAATAATGTCCCAAGTTGGAGACCTTTTTTGTTCAGAAAAATTAAAAAATCGGAAGAACTGTCTTTTAGTGCCCTCAGCGCCACCGTCTCCCCTACCTTACATTCTGCAATAGTTTTATAGTTGTTTTTAGAAAAATTACCCTGTTTATCCGGAATAGGCGAACCGTGCGGGTCCACATGGGGAAACCCTAACAACTGATCCATACGGTTAAATAATTTTTTCGAATCCAAATGTTCCAATTCTTCAGCTATGTCATGCACTTCTTCCCAACCAAATCCCATGATCTGAACTAAAAACATTTCCGCCAGCCGATGTTTTCTGATCACCATAGCCGCATGTTTGAGGCCCAGCCGGGTAAGGCGGATTGGTTTATAGCGTTCATATTCCAGCCAGCCAGCCTGATGCATTTTTTTTACCATATCGTTGACAGAGGGTTTGCTCAGGCCTAAACTTTGCCCCAAATCCGTAATGGAAATCTCCGCGCTCCGTTGATGAAGGTGGTACAGCGCTTTGAGATAATTTTCTTTCGTTTGCGTAGGCATTTAGTGACATTATTTTAATAATAATCTAAATTAATTGTTAGATATGTCTAACTTTGATATCTTTGCTAATCTAACAATAATGATCCGGAGGTAATAATAATGAATCTTTACCATAAATCAGGCATCTCCTTTGTGCTGGCCACTTGTTTATTCGGACTTTCGTGCGAATGGACGGAGCCTGTCGGTCCTCGACCTGAAGAGGTTTTGGATGGACCTATCGACCGAATTTCGCATGCAGAGGGCGTACAATTTTTGGCTGGAGACCATGCTTTTAGTGAAGTATTCACGATGCAAAAAGGTCTCGGTCCTATTTTTGTCACCAATAGCTGCATCAGTTGCCATGCCGGGGATGGGAAAGGAACTCCATTTACCACGCTCACCCGTTTTGGTCAATCCGATGGCTCGGGCAATCACTTTTTACACCGGGGGGGACCACAATTGCAAACCAGGGCAATACCAGGGTTTCAACCTGAAGCCCTTCCTGACGAAGCGACTTCTGCAAAATTCACTCCGCCCGCTGTCACCGGTCTGGGTTTTCTACAACACGTGACCGATCAGGATATTTTAGCCATGGCCGACCCGGAGGATGCTGATGGTGATGGTATTTCCGGCGTACCTAATTGGATGGAGTTGAAAGATTTTGTCACGCCGGCTAAAGAGGCGGAGGTACGCAATGGGCGGTACATTCACCGGTTTGGGAAAAAAGCTGCGGCCTACGACCTATTAGACCAAACCGTCAATGCCTATAATCAAGACATGGGGATAACCTCCACCTTTGATCCACGGGATGGGTATACTGGGTTGTCTACCGATCCGGAAGTGTCGGACCAGACCATCAGAAATCTGGTCATTTATTTAAACTTGCTCAAAGCGCCTATTCCCAGGAACCAGGATGATGCGGAGGTCATCCAGGGCAAAAAACTTTTCGCCGCGATAGGTTGCGCTTCCTGCCATCGCCCCGAGCTCAAGACCGGCCCATCCCCAATTGAAGCGCTGGCTCATAAAACCTTTTACCCCTACACGGATCTCCTGCTACATGACATGGGTCCGCAACTGGATGATGGTTATACCGAAGGCAACGCGTTGACCTCAGAATGGCGGACTCCCCCGCTATGGGGCCTTGGGCTTTCTCCGACCACTCAGGGAGAGACCTATTTTCTGATGCATGATGGCCGCGCTGGCAGCATCCAGGAAGCTATCCTGATACATGGCGGAGAAGCGGAAAAAAGTAAAAACAAGTATCAAAACCTCACATCGGTTGAAAAAATACAATTGATAAAATTTTTAGAATCCCTCTAAAATGAACAGAAAAGATTTTATTAAAACCTGCGGATTTACCTGCCTGGGGGCAATGGCATTCAGTCCGGCGGTAACCGGATGTTCGCCCACCAAAAACATCACCGCAGCGATCACCGGTGATGAGATTATTATTCCTGTCGCCCGGTTTGTTAACCGGGGTCGGCCTCTTGAATACATTACCGTACATGCTGCGCAATTACAATTTCCTATATACCTCTTTCGCATCGCTGAGCATGAGTACACCGCCGTTTATTTAAAATGTACCCATCAGGGCAATGCGGTGAATGCCTATGGTCAAAAATTGGTCTGTTCGGCCCATGGCAGTGAATTTGACCGTTATGGTCAGGTAACCGCCGGCCCTGCTACCAGTCCGTTGCGCCAATTTCCAGTCCAGGTCATCGACCAGGACTTACACATTTCATTAAAAAAAGTATGAAACACATCGTTCTACTTGTATTAATAATAGTCACCGGCCATGTTCAGGCGCAAATTGACTCTTCCCTGTTGATCACACCTTTGACCGATACTCTTCCGGTGTACTTAAATATGGATGCTGTATATCAACGGCCCTTTTTAAATATCGGCAAATTACCGGTGTCTGTAGGCGGTTATGCGGAGGCTAACTGGCAACATATTAGAACGGACGGAATATCCGATGGTCATCAGTTTCAGATGCGCAGGATGACCTTATTTGTTGCATCGACCATTCATAAAAAAATAAAGTTTCTCAGCGAAACGGAATTTGAAGCTGGTGGTAAAGAAATAGCCATTGAGTTTGCTTCCGTGGATGTAGAATTTTATCCCCTCCTAAATCTGCGGGGAGGGATCATCATGAATCCCATCGGCGCATTTAACCAAAACCACGATGGACCAAAATGGGAATTTACGGATCGGCCTATTTCGGCCACCCAATTATTACCGGCTACCTGGAGTAATGGCGGATTCGGGCTGTTCGGCAAGAGTTATAAAAATGACTGGATGTTTGGGTATGAATTTTATCTCTCGGGAGGTTTTGATCAAAGCATTGTAGATAACCTGGAGAGTAAAACTTTCCTTCCGGCGGCAAAAAATCAGGCCGAACGATTTGAAGAATCCTTCAGCGGCACTCCTCTCACTACAGCTAAGGTAGCCCTGCGCAACGATCGGTGGGGAGAAGTCGGATTATCTTACATGGGAGGTATTTATAATAGCTTTAAAATTGAAGGACTAATTCTTGACCATAAAAGGAGACTTATGGTGCTAGCGGTAGACTACCACAACACCTTACCCAAAATCAGGACTATCATTACCGGCGAGTGGGCCTGGATAAAAGTCGACGTTCCTGAGACCTATACCCAACAGTATGGAAATAAACAATATGGCGGATTTCTGGATGTGGTACAACCTATTTTTCAAGGCACTATATTAGGCTGGGAAAATAGTACCATCAACCTCGCCTGCCGGGTGGAGTTTGTGGATTGGAATGTCGGAAAATTTAAAGAAAACGGTGCTCCGATCGGTGAAAGTTTGTGGAGTATTATACCCGCAATTAGTTTCAGGCCCTCTGCCCAGACTGTGCTGCGTTTTAATTACCGCATCCAACGTCAGAAGGATATCTTTAATAACCCCCCGGCGATAACCGGAGGAAGCAGTTTAGGTGTATCGACATATTTTTGAAACATGTTTAAAAAAAAGTTCTTTAGCTTTGTTTTGTATGTTAGTCTGTTCAATTCTTCCAACACTTCAAGATGAATGATATAAATTATTTACATCCAATAAATTTTAATTATTGACAATGGTATAAGCTATGAAAACAATTTTAATAATTTTGATAACCTGTTTAGTTCATACAACCATATTTACTCAAAATGTTTTACAAAACGGTGACCGTTGTCACCTGTCTTTAGCTGACATTGAACGTGTATTTGGCAAAGGATTCAAAGAGGAAGAATCAAGCCAGTTTGGGGAAATGATTTCCTGTAGATTTACGAATAGTAGGTATACCATTCACATTAACCTCGAACCAGCCTATGGCATGAAAATAGACGACTACCATAAGATGATGTCGCCTAAAACGGTTATCTGGCAGACTATACCTAATGATCCTGATGGAGCGGCAATAGAAGTAAGAGATGACAGCAAAGATGATTTGGCCAGCACACCGGCCATTGCTTATATCCGCAACAATAAATATGTTCGTCTGCAAATATTAGGTAATTATTACAACTATGAGAGTAACCAAATGATTACGATGCGTAAAAAAATGCGCCAGAATCTTACTACACTAAAACGTATTCCGTAAAGCTCTTAATTCTTTGTTTGATCAAAGTTTCTTGTTCAGAAGAAAAAAACATCATTATTTCGGTAGCCCATTAAATATTAGCTAACCGTTTAACTAACTAATTATAGTCAGGAATTTCTGTATAAATAACTAATGATTTTTAAGTTCATTTCAATTGGTCAAGCGATTTGTGTAAATTTTTTTACAAAGTGCAAAACATATGCTTCCGGTTAATTTTCAAAAAGGAAATGAAAATTCCAATTCCTCTGACCCATTCCAATTTAGCAAGCGATTTGTTTTACAATAAATGGTCAGGATTTTATAGATCATGGACTAATTTCTATATTTAACCTATGATGTATTTTACCAAAATTCAGTTTCTTTCCCTGTGGTTTATCTACCAGCTGGGTTTCGCCCAGCAACCGTTCTCTCCACTGGTCGCTTCTTACGAAACCTACCGGAAAATGAAAGCGGAAACGCCCTTCAAACTGGAATGGGTTTCTTTAGGTCCTACGGTTAATTCTGCCCGGGCGGATGTCGTGCAGGTGGATCCCGCTCATCCGGGCACGATGTACGTGGGCTTTGGGTCAGGGGGCCTTTGGAAAACCACTAATCACGGTGTCACCTGGCAATCCATCTTTGATGAACAAGCAGCGTTAGGCATCGGGGATGTTGAACTGGCTCCGTCCAATCCAAACATCATCTACCTGGGCAGCGGAGAACACCTGAAGAAGCCACGGAATTTTACCTTACCTGGCACAGGCATGTACCGGTCAGATGATGCCGGCAAAACCTGGCGAAACATCGGCCTGGAGGATTCCTGGTCCATAGCCGAGATAGCCATCCATCCCACTAACCCGGATATCGTATTGGTAGCCGTCTTGGGCCATCTGTGGACAAAAAATAAACACCGGGGATTGTACCGTACCGAAAACGGTGGCAAAACCTGGCAGCAGGTATTGTATGTGAATGAGTCCACCGGAGCCAATGATGTAGTCATTTCTTCTGCTGATCCGCGATTTATGTACGCTTCCATGTGGGAGGTAAATCCTGGCATCAGCGGCAAAAACAGCACCGTCTACCGCAGTACAGATGGTGGGAAAACCTGGGCAATCAGAAACACCGAATTGCCTTCGGGACCAAAGATCGGACGCATTGGTCTGGCAGTATCCGCAAAAAATGCCCTCAAGGCTTATGCGCTGGTGGATAATCTCAATTATCCTGATGGTGCAGCGGCTGAACTTTATAAAACCACCAACGGGGGAAAAAGCTGGACCAAGACCCACGAAAATCCTTTAAAGATTTTTTCCGTCATAGGCTGGTATTTTACCGATGTATATGTAAACCCTCAGCATGATGAGGAGGTATATTGTCTAGGGGTACGGCTGGCCCAGAGTAAAGATGGCGGAAAAACCTTTTCATTGATCAGCGGTCAGGTGACCCACATGCATCAGAGCCTGGCGCAGGGACTGCATTTGGATCAATGTGAGCTGTGGATCAATCCTGCGAATCCCAACCATCTGGCCCTGGGCAATGATGGCGGATTTTATGTCAGTTACGACCAGGGGCTCTCCTGGATACACTATAACAATATTCCCACTGGTGAATTTTACGATATCACTATAGATCAAAAGAACTATTTGATCTATGGAGGCACCCAGGATGATGCTACGGTTTTTGGACCTGCGCAAGAGTTTAAGCCCAGATTTCCTGATCCGTGGAAATATGTCTGGATAGATCCCTGGGATGGAGGGGATGGCTGCGTCACCCAAATTGATCCGGATGATCCAGCCATCATTTATTACAGCCGGCAGCATGGCGATGCGGTACGCTTGGATAAATCCACCGATACAGCAGTTAGCATCATGCCTACGCTTCCCCCGGAGGTGAACGATACGCTGGTATTTAATTATATGACGCCCTATTTTTTATCCGCTTACCACAGCAAAACGTTATATCATGGCGGGAATTACGTACTTAAAAGTACGGATCGGGGGGATACCTGGCAAGTGATCAGTCCCAATCTTACTCTATCTAAATATCCGGACAAAAAGTCATTTGCCACAGGCACCATTGTTGAATCTCCGAGCCTGCGAGGACTTCTGTATGCCGGAACCGATCATGGTGCTTTTTGGGTTTCCAAAAATGATGGGCGTTCCTGGGAAGAACATTCCGACAGCTTGGCTAATAATTATATTCGTAGCATTGCACCTTCGCGGTTTAATCCCTCCAGAGTATATCTGGC
The DNA here is from genome assembly GCA_041917975.1 of Saprospiraceae bacterium. Classification (GTDB taxonomy): domain Bacteria; phylum Bacteroidota; class Bacteroidia; order Chitinophagales; family Saprospiraceae; genus JAYRWN01. The sequence continues at coordinate 7,140 of JAYRWN010000212.1, forward strand.
CATGACCGGGATAAACTACGATGACCTGGGCAGTTATCTATATGCTTCGGAAGATTATGGCCAGCATTGGAAACGGATATCCGCAGGGTTACCGGCGGAGCCCGTAAATGTAATCTTAGAGGATCCTACCCATGAGGATATAATATACGCCGGAGGCATCCGTGGCGTTTATGTCTCCATCGACCGTGGAACTACCTGGTCTTATTTAGGTAACCAAATGCCTCCTGCGGCGATAGCTGATCTCGAAATCCATACTGGCAGTATGGATTTGGTAGCCGCCACTCACGGTAGAGGTATTTATAAAATAAACCTCCAGCCCATTCAAAAGATGGTGCAACAAAAATTACCTCCGGGAATAAATCATTTTTTTGCCCCTGAACCAGCTAAACGGCCCTGGTTTAATTCATCAGGTGGTGAAGTAGATTTTCGTACACAGGAGAAAGTTTCTTTTAGTATGTGGTTGAGCCGGGAGCAAAAGGTATCCCTTTCTATTCGGGATACCATAGGTAATGAAGTTTGGAAAACCACATTTAATGGACACCGTGGATTCAATCAGTTTCGCTGGGACCTGGTGCTGGAAAAACAAACCAGTGACGAGCCCTACTTTATACACTACGATAAATTTATCGAAGCCGGAATCTATTCAGCAAAATTAACCCTGGAGGGAGAAAATATGGAGCATCCTTTTACCGTGGTCCAGGGAGGTTCGCCATATCTAGTGAAATAAAAGTGGGGTGGTGAATTTATTTTAAAACCTTAAGAAAAAGGGGTGTTTGTAATTATTGTGCGATATTATAGTATAGAACACTATAGCAAAATTAATTTCTTGTTATATCTGTCAAAAAGACTTAGTCATAAATAGTTTCGAAAAAAAACTACACAGCAATAAATGGCAGATAATTGTACGGATTAATAGTTGCAAAGGTGGATTCTGGGTAAGTTTCCAACCAAACTTTGGGCTGTTTCGCCTCTTGTCTCGACCATTTTAATTCATATCCGTAAAGTCTTCCGTCGCGTTCCTCGACAAAATCTACTTCTTTTTGATCGTAGGTGCGCCAAAAATAATTATTACTAAATATTTTTTGATAACGTTGTTTCTTAAGTCGCTCTGTAATTAGATAATTTTCCCATAATGCTCCAACATCATTGCGCAATGGCAAGTCATTAAAGTTATTAATGACGGCATTACGGATGCCATTGTCCCAAAAGTAATATTTAGATCCTTTAGATATTTCCTTGCGTAAGTTTCTGGAAAAACCACCGAGTCTTTTGATAACAAAAACTTTTTCTAATAGATCAAGATATTTTTCAACGGTACGGGTATTCATACCGACGGTCTTGCTTATTTCATGCACTGAAACTAAGCTGCCGATTTGAAAAGCCAGCATGGTTAGAATTTCGACAATTTTTTTTGATTTCCGGATGTCTTCAAACATCAGCAAGTCCTTGTAAAGATAACCATTCACAATATGGTTCAATAACTCCTTTTTGTCAGTGAGCCCAACTGTGGTCACCACCTCAGGGTAGCTTCCATATATCAGCCGCTGTGGCAACATTTCTTTCGATTGGAAGGGCAATTCAGTTGCAGCCAGTTCAAGCTGAGCAATCGGGTACAATTCAAACTCCCATTTTCTTCCGACTAAGGGTTCTCCGGTTTTATTAGAAAGGTCAAAAGATGAAGAACCGGTCGCCAAGACCCGGACTTGGGGTAAGTGATCAACGATTAATTTTAAGTTTAAACCAATTTGAGGTACATGCTGAGCTTCATCGACCACCAGGAGGGAGTGCTTGCCTATGTTTTGCCTTAACGTCTCGATTCTTTGACTGCCCAGCCAAGCTTGTACAGCTCGGTCTTCTCCAGAAACAAAAAGATAAGAGGACCTTTCTTCAGCAAGGATATCACGGAGCAAAGTTGTTTTTCCCACCTGACGAGGTCCCAACAGCACCACGACTTTACCGGGAACCATTCTACTTTTTATCTGATCCCTAATAAAACGATGAATTTTCATACTTTAATACATAAAATTAATCATAAAATTATGTATTACGATTGACTTTTAAAATTTTATTAGATAAAGTTATCGGAAAGAGTCCTTGATATGAATTATCATGGTCAACTGAATCGGCGCGATCTGCGAACTATTTAATCCACCAAAAATGGATTCGTCCTCCTCTCCTTGCCAATGGTTGTGTCCGGGCCGTGGCCGCAATACACACGCACATCATCATCCAAGGGCCACAGTTTTTCTTTGATAGAGGTGATTAAGGTATCATAGTCCCCACCGGGAAGGTCGGTACGGCCAATGCTGCCATCAAACAACAAGTCACCCGCGATGAGGATTTTGTGTTTCGGGCTGTATAAACATATTTCACCGGGGCAGTGACCGGGAGTGAAAATGATCTGCATCTCGCTCGCACCAAAGCGAATCACTTCACCCTCTTGCAAATAACCGGCCGGACCAGGACTAGCCTCCATGCTGATACCATAATAATAAGCCATCTGTTGGGCCCGATCCAAGACCATCTGATCTTCCCGATGTATCCAGGGAGCCAAGCCCCAGGTATCAAACACAAAGCGATTGCCAAAGATATGGTCCAAATGCGTATGGGTATTTATCAATAAGACGGGTTGGAGTTTTTGATTAGTGATAAAATCACGCAAATCATCCTTTTCTTCATCTTCCAGACAGCCCGGATCGATGATGATGGCTTCTTTGGTCGGCTCATCCCATAGAATATAAGTATTCTCGGCGAAAGGGTTAAAGGTGAATTGTTTTATACTGATCATACGAATTTGTCTTAAATTGGCAACAAATAAAAACAAAGTTAAGCGGTTCGATCGTTTAAAGAAAAGGATGCAGATCATCAGGAAAATAGGTTGGTTTGTTAGTTTAGCCGTCTGGGGAGTAATGACGTCGTTATCGGCGCAGAACACCCAGGAAGAGTATGGCAAAAACCGCATTCAGTACCACGATGATTTTGATGATTGGTGGCAGTATGAAACTCGCAACTTCGTCACCCGCTGGTATGGTAAATCACGGTGGATAGGGATACAGGCTATGCAAATTGCCGAGAATGATTTTGACGAAATTCAGAGTATCCTGGAACATCGCCTTAATGAAAAAATAGAGTTACTGGTGTATGTGGATCAGACCGATGTTAAACAAAGTAACGTGGGTGAGGAAGAAACTTTTATCAGTAGTGATCGCACCACCACCGTATCTGGCAACAAAATTTTTGTCTACTTTGATGGACATCCCCAACATTTGCGCCGCCAAATCAGGGAAGGTATCACCCATATTTATCTGGATGCTATCCTTTTCGGGAGCAACCTTCAGCAGATGATCCAAAATTCGGTAAGCCTTAAATTGCCTGAATGGTATAAAACCGGACTAATAGCTTATGTTGGTGAGGAGTGGAGTGTAGAGCAGGACAACGCCTTACGTGAAATCTACCGGTTGATGCCCAATGCCCGGTTTGAAAAAATAGCTAATCGTTATCCCCGCCCTTTAGGCCAAGCTTTCTGGTACTATGTGGCCAAGACTTATGGCAGATCCTCATTAGCCAACATCATCTATCTCACCCGTATTAATCGTTCGCTGAAGCGCTCTTTTATTTTTATTCTGGGGGTGCCATACCAGCAGATCATGAAAGATTGCCGGGAGTTTTTTGCGGAGCGTTATAAACATGAAAACGAAGCCTTGGCCCCTCTGCCCGATTCGTTTATGGTGGCCACTCGATTGCGCAAGGAGGTGGAGATTACCGCGTTGCGCTGGAGTCCAGATCAGCGCTATCTGGCCTATGTGAGTAATAACCAGGGTAAAACCCGCATTCACATCTATGATGCCCGCGAACAAACTACGTTTCGCATCTTCAAACATGGATTTCGCAATAACATCCAGGAGACGGACCACAATTATCCGGTGATCTGGTGGCATCCGCGGCAGCCTCAGCTTTGGTTTGTTTATGAACGCAAGGATGTGCTGCTCCTGGCCAGCCTCAATATCAATGATGGCTCTTATGCCGAACGGCCGTTAAATCCAACTCTGATGCGAATATTCAGTGCTGATTTTTTGGATGATGAGCATCTGCTGATGTCAGCGCTGGTGCAAGGACAAACGGACCTGTATCTTTTCAATTTGCGCAGGAATAATTACGCGCGGTTAACCAATGATCGCTTTGTCGAAAACCAGTTACAAACTTTTGCCCGGGAAGGGGACGGAACGAAATTTCTATTCACCGGCAACCATCTTTCCCCAGACTCGTTTTTATGCCTCCAACCAACAGAAATCTTTGAAGGCACCATAAAAGGGGACAGTGTCACTTTGAAACTGCTCACCTCCAGTACCCATTTTAATGACTTATATCCTCAGCATCTGATAGACCGGGTGCTACATCTCAGTGAAGCCAATGGGGTGTACAATCTCGTGCAAACTATGGATAAGACGACCACCTCACTGAGCAATTACCGGCAAAACATATTGGGGATGGCTGCAGGACAAGACGCTGTAGCCATAACCAGCAAGACTAAAGACCGCACCAGATTATATATATTACCTACATCCCAGCTCACGGCCATTTCTCCGACCTATACTGAATATTTCCGGCTCAACTATGGTTATAGTGACCAAGGTGGTCCTGAGTCTGATCAACCGAACAAACGTTCGGAAGATGTGCAAGCTGCCCAGGATGCCAAAGAATACCGTTTTCAGAGTCTCTTTCCTGATCCTCCACCTCCAACCGGGCAGGGCGAACAAACCACTTTTACCAGTCCAATACCTCAACTGGTAAACCCAAGTCAACCGGAACAAAGCTATTTGCCCAATCAGCCGGTAGTCCCTTTTTTGTTTCCCCGCATGTTGGCCTCCCGATTGAATTTTAAGTTCATCCGCTTTTATTCGAATTTTGACAATGAACTCCTGTTTGGAGGATTGAATACGTATTCCGGCACCAAAAAAGGATACGAATTCCCTCCCATGGGATTCCATGTGAAAGCATACATAAAGGACATCTTTGAAGACTATTCTTTGGAAGGAGGTCTGCGGTTGCCGACCACTTTTGACGGATCAGAGTACTACGTTCTATTTGACAACAAAAAGGCTCGCATTGATAAACGTTATGCCTTTTATCGCCGGGCCCGTTTTGTGGATGAAGGCAGCAATAGTTTTATTGACAGCCGGACCCATGATAAAAGCGTGATTGCTTTAACTCAATGGAGTTACCCGTTTTCGGTATACAGCAGCCTGAGAGCAACCGGCACACTCCGTTTCGATAATCTCACCTTGTTGGCGTCGGACCCGCAAAATCTGAATGAACCTGGATTAGATCAGCAGCGTTTGGGTTTACGCCTCGAGTACATCTTTGATAATGCGCTAAATATAGACCTCAATCTGAAAAACGGTGCGCTGTTTAAGGCTTATGTGGAAGCTGTAAAAAAAATGGAAATCCAGGTCTTTGATCAGTGGTCCTTAAACCTGGCCAAAGGATTTATGACCGTGTTGGGGTTTGATGGGCGTTATTACCAACGTTTGGACCGGCACAGCATCGCTGCCGTCCGGCTCACCGGAGCCACTTCCCTCGGGTCGGAGCGCATCTTATACTCCATGGGCGGCATAGAGAACTGGTTATTCCCCCGCGTGGACAATGACATCCCGGTACCTGGTGGAGTCAATTATGCTTACAGTGCTTTGGCCGCCAATATGCGAGGCTTCCCACAAAATATCCGCAATGGCACCTCGTATTTGTTATTAAATGGAGAGGTACGCGTGCCTTTGCTGAAATACTTTTTCCCCTACAGGATCCAATCACAATTTCTACGGAATTTTCAACTGATTGGGTTCGCGGACGCCGGCACTGCCTGGCATGGCTCAAACCCATTTTCAGAAGATAATCCGCTCAATCTGGTCACCTTGTCCAATCCGCTGGTTACTATCAATGTCAATTATAGTCGCTTCCCGATCATCATGGGCTATGGTGTTGGGGCGCGTTTTTTTATGCTCGGTTATTTGGTACGTTTAGATTATGCCTGGGGCCTGGAAAATGGGTTGGTCCGGCCACCGCGTTTGCATGTGGGATTTGGTTTGGATTTTTAAGGGAGATAAGGATTTCCTGATATCCTTAGGTTATTTAATATTTCCTTAGCAAATAATAAATTAGTCAAACAATTCATGCCAATAAATCGCCTAAAGACTCCAGAATTATTCAGATTTCTCAATCTGATTGGATTTGTGCTCGTTCTCGGGATAAATTATTTAGCCAATAGCTTACCGCTGAACGGATATCAACCGGACAGATTTCGGATTTTTATCCCAATCTATTTGTGCCGGCGGGGCGTACGTTTGCTATCTGGGGAGTTATATATTTGTTGATGGCCGGCTTTGTATTAATTCCCTTTTTTAGCAAAAAAGCGGACATCATTCAGCGGTTTGGCTGGTATTTCGCTTCAAGTTGCCTGGCCAACGCCGGATGGCTTTTTTGTTGGCATTACCGTTTCCTGGGTGGATCTTTGATTTGTATGTTGACCTTACTGATGGTGCTGACACAAATGTACAGGCGGTTAGGCCCGGTCAAATCTCCCGCCAAATGGCCTGAAAAAGTGTGGATTAATGGCTTAATCAGCATCTACCTGGCCTGGATTTGTGTAGCGACGATAGCTAATGTTACCACAGTTCTGGTTCACACCGGATGGTCAGGATTGGGACTAGATCCCCTCATATGGACGATCGTCCTCATGTGTATCGCAACGGCCTTAGGTGGGTGGTTCGTCTGGCGTTACCAAGACTTGGCTTATGCCGGCGTAATGCTCTGGGCACTTTACGGCATTTATAGTAAACAAACTGAAGTAGGCGGCCCTCAACTGTTAGTTAACGTGTCTCAAGGTTTAATGATCCTATTAATCCTAAGTTCAATAGTGATCACTGTAAAAAAGCGTGGGTTCTCTTAAATCCAGTAGCGCTTTATTTTATCTTTATTTTTTTCTGAATAGTTATAAAGAGGGTGATAAAACGACTGGCAGTTTTATTGGGTTTCATCCTGTCCTCGGCATTGTCCCTTTACAGCGGTCATCTGGTGGCAGGAACGATGCATTACACGTGTGTGCGTAGAGAAGGTAATTCGATTACCTTGCGGGTCGTCTTAAGGGTCATCCGTGACTGCCGGATAGAAGACCCGATCGGATTTTTTGACTCATCGCCCCGCAGTTCAATTACCGGAACGGTGAGTATATATGCCGGTACCGAAACACGTCCGGCACAAACCATCATCCTCTCCAATCCTGCCGTGACTCAGGTGTTTCCTGTTCCAACCTACACGTGCCTGGAACCTCCACGTGAATATTGTCTGGAGCTGGGGGAGTATAACATGGATATAGTCTTACCAGTAATCAACGAGTCTTATTACATTATCTATCAGCGTTGTTGCCGGTCTCAAATTATCCAGAATATCACATCTCCTGAAGCAACCGGTGTTTCCTATTGGTTGGAAATAACTCCAGCCGGGCAAAGGGCCTGCAATTCCAGCCCACTCTTTCAGGGGTTTCCTCCTTTGACCACTTGTGTGGACCAACCCTTCCAGCATACCCTGGGTATTAACGACCCGGATCAGGATCAAATGCGCATTAAGGTATCTGCACCCTATAAAGGGGGTGGCCCTTCCAATCCTCCAAACATACCGAACGGCATCGCTCCTGATCCTGATGCTCCACCCCCTTACGATACGGTCCGTTATCTGAGTGGTTTCGCCAGTGACCATCCTTTTGGCATGCGTTCATCCCTTATTTTGCAGCAGCAAAGAATATTAAGTGGCTTCCCAGCTCAGCTGGGGACCTACCTGATCGGACTGAGTATAGAAGACTATCGTCAGGATCAACTGCTCAGTCGCAGCAGTGTGGACATGCAAGTGAATGTGGTCAGTTGTGCCCCGCTAGTTCAAGCCAGTGTGGTGGGCCGGGCCAATCCTACGCGGGACACCTTCTTTATCGATCAATGTGGGGCTGGACCCCTCAGTATTGTCAACAACAGTACCCTAAAGGCAAATATTAAAAACTGGCACTGGCAATGGGATATCAACCAACAAGATCCCGGTATTTCCACCTGGAACGCCGATTTTAGCCATCTGCCGATTGGCACCTACTTTGGACGTTTGTCATTAAATGCCCTGGAACTTTGTAAAGATACAGTGCATGTTCAGGTTAATGTTTTTCCGGAGGTTACAGCGGATTTTTTGCTGCCCTCCACCACCTGTGAACATACCTCTCTGCGATTTATCCCTGATATAAACCATACTTCCCCGTTACGATCTACTGTGTGGTCAGTAAGCCCTGGGGTTTTGCGCAAGGTAGCGGATACCTTTGTTTATTTATTTCCACGACCAGGTAATTACCAGGTTAATCTGGAGGTGACCGACCAAAATGGTTGCATAGCCCGGGCGAAGCATGATCTGCTCTACGCACCTTTAGACACAGCGGTACTGGACGCTGAAACTTCCCGAATGATTTGTTTGCCGGATACCGTGAATGTAAATCCGTTTGTTTTTTTAAATAGTGATCTCTATAAGTTTATCTGGGACTATGGCCTGGATACCAGCACGTTAATCAACCCAAGGGTCGTATTTGATCAACCAGGAGTATATGATTTAAAATATCAAATAACATCACCCACCGGATGTGCCCTGAGCGGTACATTGCTGAACCATTTGCAAGCTTTTGAGAGACCTCAGATAGACCTTTCCGTCTCAGTACAAAGTCAACAGTCTTCACGAAACCTA
>JAYRWN010000213.1:0-5574 GCA_041917975.1 Saprospiraceae bacterium
CGGGTGGTTTAAGATCGGGAAATATGGATTTATTACCCACTCTTTGTCGATCATAGGGGCGATGATCATTTTATTCTATTTATGCCTCAATCAACACTATGAATATAATTTTGTGTTCGACCAGATCAATCCGGAACTAACCTTACAATATATATTTGTTGCCTTTTGGGAGGGTCAAGAAGGTAGCTTTCTTCTGTGGATGTTTTTTCTGATTGCCCTCAGCTGGGTGGTGTGGTTTAGATCTAAATCTTGGCGTACCGGTGTCGTGGCTTCGATGATGTTGATCGAAGTATTTTTTTCTTCTATGCTCCTAGGGGTCTATCTGCATTGGGGTTTGGAAGAATATAAAATAGGCAGTAGTCCATTTGCTTTAGTGCGTGACCTTTATGAAGCACCGATCTTCAACACCGCGGACTATCTACAGTTTCTACCCAACATGGCGAACGGCTTAAATATCTTATTACAAAATTACTGGATGACTATCCACCCTCCTACTCTATTTTTGGGTTTTGCGGCTACTGCCGTACCCATGTCTTTTGCTCTTGCTTCTTTGTGGAAAAGATCCTATCAGGACTGGCTAAAACCAGCTTTACCTTACGCTTTATTTGCCGGAGGCATATTAGGCTTGGGTATTTTGATGGGATCAGCATGGGCTTATGAGGCTCTTTCCTTTGGTGGTTATTGGGCTTGGGATCCGGTAGAAAACACCTCCTTTGTACCCTGGCTAGTGATAGTGGCAGGCATTCACACCAACCTCATTAGTCGGAATACCGGGCAATCGGTTAGATCCACCTATGTTTTTTATTTCTTGGCTTTATTACTTACCCTGTATTCCACTTTTTTGACTCGCTCCGGAATTCTGGGAGACAGTTCAGTCCATTCATTTACCAAAATGGGATTGGAATGGCAGCTTTTGATTGGATTATTGTTATTGGTTGGTATTATCAAATGGCCCCTCATCAGACACTGGAAACATATTCAGGAGAAACAAACAGAAGAACATATATATTCAAAAGAATTTTGGATGTTTATTGGAGCTTTAGTACTGGTTTTTTCTGGATTTTTAATCACTTTTACCACTTCAGTGCCTGTCTTCAATAAAATATTTGAAGTCATAGGTCAACTAACCGGCCTGGATACCAAGTCCTGGAACATGTCTTCTCCTGCGGATCCAATGGATCATTTTAATCGCTATCAAATCTGGATTGCCGTTTTTATTGCCGCTTTAAGCGGTTTAGCTCAATATTTGCGCTATCATGGCCTTAATTGGAAGCAATATCGGCCGACTTATTTTCGCAAAATTCTAACTGGAATTACGGGTGCTGCTTTGGTCACTCTGCTCGTGGCCTGGTGGTTGGTTATTCCTTCCTGGCCCTATTATTTACTGCTTTTTTGTTCAGCATTTACACTAGTAATCAATATTGAATACCTGATTTTTTATTTAAAATTCAAAACTGCTCAGGCAGCTTCAGTTTTGAGTCATATAGGATTTGGCTTATTTATCATCGGCATTTTAGGAAGTGGTCTTAACATGGACATCATTTCAAAAAATACTACTTTCCTGGAAACGGATTTAGCTGATTTGGTCAATGAGGATTTATTGGATAATGTATATCTTGTAAAAGGTATTCCACAACCCATGCGTAACTACACTCTAATCTATAAAAGAGATACAGTCATTGGATTTGAGCGTTTCTATGAAGTGGATATTTTCCGTAATAAATCGACTTCCGGGGCAAAATTTACCGTGCGACCCAGTGTAGTATATGAAAAGGACTTCTCCAATATAGCATCTGCAAATCCATCCGTGCAACGGAAGGTTAATCAAGACTTGTTTACGCTGATCAGTAGCGTCCCGATTCACCATCAGGGAACGAAATCATTAAAAGAATATGAGGATTCTCTTGCGTACCATCTTGTACGAACAGTGAATGATGAACAACAAATCATTCCCGGCTACCAGCTGACTGTAGGTGATATATCCTACCAGGTTGTGCATCCAGAATATAAAGCATTGCCAGGAGATGTGGGCATTATGGTCCGTGTAGAATTAACATCCAATGATGGTCAAAAAGTCTTCACCTTACATCCGGCCATGGTACTCCGTGAAAACGTGGTGATGAACTATGCGGATGTAGACAAGGAACAAGGTGTGAAGGTAAAATTGGATGAATCCATCCTGGACGAATTATTTACCATCGAAAAAAATCTGGATTACGAAAAATTAGTCTTAAAAGAAGGCCAAAGCACAACATACCACGGTTTGGAGATTTCTTTCGATGGATTTAATCGCAATACTAAAATCAGCAATTCTTTCAAAGAGCAAGAAATAACAGCAGCTGTGGCAGCGGAACTCACTATCGTTAACCCCAATACAGGCAAATCGTACTCTGCAGCACCGGTTTTTTTAATCAAAGATCTGCAGACCTTTAACATCAAAGAATATATACGAAACGAACAATTGCATGTGCGGTTTACTTCAATTAATCCCCAAGCTGAAACCGCTGAAATACTCATTGCAAAGAGTAGTGGAACAGGAATAGAGGTTCCATTGTTGGTTAACACTAAGTACGAAAGTGATAACTTCATTCTTTTGCAGGCCAAGTTATTTCCGGGGATTAATTTATTTTGGTTTGGGGGGCTGATGATGTGCTGCGGGCTATTTTTTGGCATTTGGAATCGCTTTAAAAAAGATTCTTATCGAAACATCGCCTCTGAATAATGTAGGTTTAGTCGGAACAGGCCAGGTGGCCCGCTTCTTTGCCCAAAGAATCCCTAATTCCGGATTAAATCTTTGCTGGATCGCCGGCAGGGATATAGAGAAAGCTGAAAAGTTAGCGTTTGAAAGTAATACTCGCGCCATTTCCTTAAAAACATGCAGTCAAAATGGAGCGGATCTGGTCATCTGCGCTGTAAACGATAACAGCATCAATGAAGTAACCACTAACTTGATCGACCTGTTGCCGAGTCAAGTGGCCATGGTACATACGTCCGGATCCCAACCTATCACAACCATTCACCGATACTTTACTTCGACCGGTGTGATGTATCCTCTGCAAACATTTAATCTGCAGGATAAATACTATGAACAGGACATTCCAATTATTATTCAGGCGAACCACCGGACCTTGGAAAATCAACTAACCAGAATGGGTCAATGTATGAGTACCACCGTAAAAGTTTTAAATGATGAACAACGACAAGTACTTCATTTAAGTGCGGTCATTTTGAACAACTTTACCAATCATCTGGCTGTCAGGGCTTTTGATTTTTTACTTGGACATAATTTAGATCCCAAATTATTGTATCCATTGCTGAAAAAGACCACCACCATGATCCTGGGCGGTCAACCGGAGTCTATCCAAACCGGGCCAGCCAGACGTCAAGACAGTAAAACTTTGAATCTACACAGAAATTTTTTGGCATCAGCACACCCTGAACTCCTGGAACTTTATAATCAATTGACTAAATCTATTCACGACTATTATCATGCGCATCGTTAAGGTAATTCCTCACCCCTATTTCAGGATAACATTGTTCTATTATAATTCACGGTATCAGCTCAAATTAGAGGATGCTTTTTATGAAGAGCACATGAAGTTTCGCGAAGAAGAAGTTAATGCCGCTAATGAAGCTGCAGTAATCAAAATGCTGGAAAACTTTGACTTTTCGTCTTATCGTCAACGATTCGAATCCTTACATCAGGATCGTTTGACTATGCTTCACTTGATTTAGAGTAACCCATCCTGACCAAATTATTTTGCGTGAGTTTCTCTAAATAGGCTATAAATATCTCCAAACCATTTTTAAAGTGTACATTATTGGTGATCACCAGGTCACACTCTTCAAAATAAGGTTTGATAAATTTTTCATAGGATGGCGTGACGTGGTGTTCATATCGGTAAAGAACATCATCGATAGAATAATTACGCTCCTGACCATCCCGTTTTATACGGCGGATTATTTTAAGGTCCTCCTTGGCATGGATAAAAACCTTCAGGTCCAGCATCCTATTGATTTCTTTATAATGCAAAACGAATAGTCCTTCGATAATAATTATGGGAGCAGGATGAAAGACAATCTCTTTGGATATGGCCAGAGGATTATTAAAAACATATTCCGGTCTGGTTACCGAGCGTCCTCCCAGCAAGGCATTTAAGTCAGCTATAAGAGCTTGAGAGTCGAGAGATTCTGGTAAGTCAAAGTTCCTAATACCACGTTCATCGGTCTTTTGAATTTCCCTGGGGAGATAATATTCATCTAAAGAAATGATCAATACCTCCTCAGGCTGAAACCTCTCTTTCAATGCTTTGATAAATGAAGTCTTACCGGAACCGCTTCCACCGCTTATACCGATTAAATAATTTCTTTTGGTCATTAAGATCAATAAAGTGGTTGAAAAGGTAACAGATTTTTTGGGATTGAAGAAGTTGTGATTTTATCCGAAAATATTTTTGCTAATTTACTCCCAATTTTACAGAAAAATCAAAATATATAGCCTTGGATATCATTAGGGGGATATTAGGTCTTGCAGTACTTACCTTTTTACTTTTTTTAATCAGCGAAAAAAAAAGGAGTATCAACTGGCAGCTGGTAGGTATAGGCTTGGTCATGCAACTGGTTTTAGCGCTGATGATCATCAAAGTGCCAGGTGTTAAATTTTTTTTTGAAGGTGTCGTCAATTTTTTTGTGCTAATGATTGGCAGTTCAGAGCAGTCTGCTAAATTTCTCTTCGGGAATTTAGCTGATAAGACCTCCCCTTACGGCTTTGCGTTTTTTGTTTTGCCCACCATAGTATTCTTTTCAGCACTATCGTCTTTGCTGTATTATTTTGGTATACTGCAAAAAATTGTTTACGGTTTTGCCTGGGTGATGAATAGAACCATGCGCATTTCCGGAGCGGAAAGTTTGGCTGCCGCGGCGAATGTATTCATTGGCCAGACCGAAGCGCCCCTGGTGGTGAAGCCATATCTCGAACGTATGACCCGCAGCGAAGTGCTCTGTCTGATGTGTGGAGGTATGGCCACGATTGCCGGAGGGGTCTTTGGGGCGTATATGTCTATGTTAGGGGGGAATGATCCGGAAGGGCTGAAGCTATTTGGAATGCACTTGCTCACGGCTTCGGTTATTTCCGCACCTGCTGCCATTGTTGCAGCTAAAATAATCCTGCCCGAAGAAGATAAGTCTAACATATCCAGGACCATTACGGTGCCTAAAGAAGAAGCCGGTTCCAATCTGCTTGATGCCATTGTCAGAGGTACCGGGGATGGGCTACGGCTCGCGGTTAACGTTGGAGCCATGTTATTGGCTTTCATGGCATTTATCTATTTATTAAATGCTATTTTTTTATGGTTGGGCGGCTGGACAGGTCTTAATGACTGGATCAGTCAGCTAACCAATGGCGCCTACCAGGAGTTTAGCATGCAATTTATTTTTGGCATACTCTTTTCGCCTATTGCCTGGATCATTGGCGTAGATGCCCAGGACATTTTAGCTGTAGGACGGCTCTTAGGAGAAAAAACAGTTCTGAACGAGTTCGTGGCCTATGTGTCTTTAGCTGATTTAAAAAGCCAA
>JAYRWN010000214.1:0-19624 GCA_041917975.1 Saprospiraceae bacterium
GGTCCCACACTGCCGATGCCCGGGCCCACATTACTTAAGCAGGTAATGGTAGCACCTATGGCACTTTCAAAATCAAGACCTAGAAAAGCCACCAATACGCTACCAAATAGGAACGATAGCAAATAGAGCAAAAGAAAAACCAGAATGTGAGTTAACAGTCGCGGAGCAACCATTTGTTTATCGATTTTAATCCGGATGAGCGCCCTGGGATGCAGGATCCGTTTAAATTCTAAAACGGAATTTTTAATAAACACCAAATGTCGGATAATTTTAATACCTCCGGCAGTACTGCCGGCACAACCGCCAATAAAAAGCAGGATAAAAAAAAACATGGTTAACGCCGTAGACCATGCAGTGTAATCTGCGGTAATAAATCCGGTAGTGGTGATGACAGAAATAACTTGAAATAAACTATCACGAAAACTTTCTTCATAAGTCCGGTCGGTCAATCTGTACACAAATAGACTGACCAGGAAAGTAAATCCTAAGATAAAAATGAGGTAGGTTTTGAATTCATCACTGTACCAAATTTTGCGAAATCGTCCCCTAAAGGCGTAATACAATAAAGTAAAATTAGTGCCCGCGATGAACATTCCCCCGATGAGGATGTAATGGATAATGGGTTGCTCAAAGGCAGCTATACTGGCATTTTTAGTAGAAAACCCGCCTGTGGCCATGGTGGTTAATGCATGGTTTATAGCATCATATCCGCTCATCCCGGCCAGGTACAATGCTAAAAACAATAACATAGTCAGTGCTAAATAAACGATCCATAAGGTCCGGGCGGTGTCTCTGGTCTTGGGATGAATTTTATCCGAAGTTGGTCCAGGTACTTCAGCGACAAACAGTTCAAAACCCCCAATACCCAAGAGAGGAAATAAGGCCACGGTCAATACAATGATTCCCATCCCTCCTATCCATTGGGTTAAACTTCGCCAAAACAAAATGCCCTTAGAAACGCCTTCAATGTCCGTCAATACGGAGGCACCGGTGGTGGTCAGCCCGGACATGGATTCGAAAAAAGCTCCGGAAATAGTGGGGAAATAACCGCTAAAAACAAAAGGCAACATGCACATGAAAGCCATAGAAATCCAGCCAATGGCTACGGTGAAATACCCGGTGCGTTTATTAATGTGAATCGTCGCTTTACGGCCAATTATAAATGCCAGAAAACCCAATCCAAAACTTAAGCCCATCGCATATAACATAGGGTATAAATCGTTGCTCTGATAATAATAAATGACCGGCAATACCAAGCTCATGAACAGCCCCAGAATCATCCATAAAACCCCTAAAATGCGCAGAACGGATTTGACTTGCATGCGAGAATTTAATCAAATAGTTTTTCCACTTTGTTTACAGCTTCAGGAAGGGCGAAGATGATGGCTTTGTCATCAACCTGAAACCGAAATTGATCATCAAATGGAATGCTCTGGCCATTTCTGATCACTGCACCGATGATGGCATTTTGAGGAAAGTGAATTTCTTTTAATATTTTTTTAGTCAATCTGTTTTGACGGGTGATCACAAATTCTATGACTTCAGCATTTACACCGTGCAGGCTGGTAATGGCTTCTATTTTACCTCGTCGTACATACCTGAAGATATTATTGGCAGCAATTAATTTTTTATTGATTAATGTATCAATACCTATGTCCTGAGAAATGTGGGTGTATTCTATATTTTCCACCAAGGCAATCGTCTTATCCACACCCAGGTTTTTAGCGACCAGGCTACTTAAGATATTTGTTTCGGTGTTATTAGTCAAAGCGATGAACACGTCTACATCCGCCAACCCTTCCTCTTTTAAAAGTTCGAAATTGCTGTAATTACCCTGAATAATCATCGTATTGTGTAAAGCTTCGACCAGATTCTTACATAATTCTTTGTCTTGTTCTACGATGGTCAGCCGGTAGTCGTCTTCCAGCATTTCAGCGGTGCGCAGCGATATTTCATTCCCACCGATAATCATAATATTTTTAGCCTTGATTTTTTCCTTGCCTACCTTAGCGATCAGTTTATCCATATTATCTTTATCGGTAAGAAAGTATAAATGGTCATTGGCTTTAAGCATGGATTGTTGACTGGGCAGAAAGGTTTTATTTCCACGCATTAATGCTATAGGTTGGCAGAGACCTCCATTACCATAGATGACATTTTCCAGGTAGCGGTCTACAAATGGTGAGCGCTGATCTAAAGTGATGCCAATAAGGGATATTTTGCCTTGTTCAAATTCAAAAAGATCGGTGACGGTTTCTTGTTTTACTAAACGGAATATTTCTTTAGCAGCCAATTGTAAGGGTGAAAAAATAGCATCAATACCGAGTTCTTTAAAATTGATCATTTGAGCTTCTTCGAAAAACTCATAGTTATTTACGCGGGCCACCGTTTGCTCCGCACCTAATTTTTTAGCCATCAAGGCAGAAAAAATATTATTTTTTTCAGAGGTAGTAACGCCTAAAAACAAATCAGCCCGGTGTATTTCAGCTCTTTTTAAAATCTCGATGGAGGCCGAATCCCCCCGCAAGGTCATTACATCCAGGTGACTTTGAGCATAGTCCAACACATCCTGATTAAGGTCTATCAAGATGATATCATGATTTTCAGAAGATAATAAAGTGGCCAGGTGAAACCCTATATCCCCGGCCCCGGCGATCACAATTTTCATGGACCTTAATTAACATATTTTATGTATCCCAGGAATAAAAATTATTCCGGAATAAAATTTAGCCACAAAGGAATATCAAAATTCGGATATATGGGATGATTTTTACGGATTACCAGATATAGTTTTTCGTAAGGGCATCCACCTTCCACAAGATCCAATAATATTATAAAGCCAATTGAGCTTGAAAACGGATTTGCTGCAGGTCCTTTTCCCGAGTGGAGACTTCACCGCTATTGTTCACCTGATGATATTCAAGAGTAAATTTAGTTTGATGTTCATGCAAATAATAATTGATGCCTAAGTCCAGAGTATAGCCAACAGGTCGGGAAGATAATTGGTGTGCCTCCCAATGACGCCGCTGGTAGGCTAAATAGGGTTGTAGCTTGGTGGCCTGATGTAATACGGCCACATGTCCATAGCCAGCATAGCCACTGCCTGTCCATTTGCCCAACCAGTCCGGACCATAATTAAATTTTTGGACTGAAAGGTAAGTGGTTAATACGGTCTGGTTAGTTAAAGGTTTTTCTAGTAAAATATCTCCAGCCACATGCCATACATCATATAACCTGGTTTTAGCTGAAATGTCTTGGTACAAAGCTTCACCACTCAGAGTTACATCGACCGGCTCACTGGTACTCGGCAATGCAATGGATCCTTGTGGGTGATAGAAGAAACCAGCCCCCAGGGTGAAGAGGGACTTTTGACCCAGGTAAGTACCACGAGTAAAAGGCAATACATTAGTTTCTTTATCCCATAAGTGCCACCGGAAATAACCTTCCGTAGTTACTTGGCCTTTTTGGCCGTTCAATAGTCCCCACGAATAGTATATGGTGTGGTGATTGTTCAGAGCGGTGAGAGATTTACTCACTTCAAAATTTTGAACCAAAGGTTGGTTAATGGAAATTCGATAATCCATTTTCCCGCGTTCCCCTTTGGCGTAAACACCAAAATTGCGACCAAACTGTTGTGTATACCCGAGTTGAGGCCACCCAATATTTGGTGCTGGATTATCCAGGGTTAAAAAAGTGAAAGTGCTGGCGCTGGTCATGCGGGTTAACCCATTCCAGTAATGTAATCCTCCACCCACAAAGAGAAGTGGACTAAATTTATATTCCACCCAGGCGTCGTGAAGAAAAAGTTGTGGCCCATCGCCTTCAATTCCTGTAGCGGTTAGATTTTTTGCATTGAGATTATTCAGTCCCATATGACCGAGCATAAGTACTCGTGGACCAAGCTGAGCATATCCCAACAACCGGGAACGCCGCAACATAGGAGTGATGGCTAAGGGTTGATTCTGGCCCAGATCACCTGTTGTAAGCCAAAGTTGGTGCCAGGTCATCACCCTGACGAAACGATCGCCGCTGTCGTTCAGCTTAAAAATCAGAGGTCTAAGTGGGTCGGATTTTTTTACGGAAGTTTCTTGGGCGGTAGAATTAATTAGAAGACCACCCAAGACAATGACTAACCAAAAGCGCATGAACAAGATTCATTTTTGTTGTAATGCAAAAGTCGTCATGAAGCTATCAACATTTCGCTGATCCCATCCGTTTTCGATTTTGATCTAGGTCACTATCAACGATCTATAAAACTTGCGGACCATTAACCTAAATCATTAAAAATTTTACAAACATTACAATATTAAAATATAATATATTCAATAGATTAAAATTATGTCTGCCAATTTAGCAATCACAATAATTAGTAGAATTAACGAATAACGTTATTTTATATGGTTACCAGTCCGGATAACCAAATTATTTTCCAGATAATGCCAGAAGTTTTGCCTCGATTTTTTGTTCAGCGCCGGGAGAATAACCGGTGAACTCAGCTACAATCTGACCTTTTTGGTTAAGAATATACGTTTGAGGAATGGATTGGATGTTCAATTTGGTCATCAAGCCACCTTCACTATCCCAATAAATTGAATAAGGCCATCCTTTAGCCGTTACCATATTTTTTACCTGGGGCCAGGCCCGCGCATTGTCTACCGATATAGCCAGAAATGCCGCTTTATATTTATTCTTCCAGTTGGGGTAGTGCGCTTTATAAGCATCCAGCTCTATTTTGCATGGCCCACACCAGGTGGCCCAAAAGCTAATGACGGTCATTTGATTATTCCTGATGACATTGTATAACGTACTTTTTTGATTATTCAGGTCAGTTAACGAGCCATCAGGCATAACCCGCTGGGCATGCATGAAACTTACCACCAGTAATAAGGGAAAAAAAAGTACTTTTTTCATAAACTTGAAATTAATCACGACTATTAATCCGATTTCCCTTCAAAAAGTTTACCAAGAGCCATAATTCTGCATGTTTTGTGATTTAGATAACATTTCTTGATAGTTTATCGAGACACAACAGGAATAAGACTGGTTATTATTAAGCTTAAAATGCTGATTCTTTGTTGCATATTTGTGTTTTCAAGGTAGGTAATCCGCGTATGGAAATTTCTTATAATTGGTTGAAAGAGTTTATTGATTTTAAGTATAACCCGGCAGAATTA
The DNA here is from genome assembly GCA_041917975.1 of Saprospiraceae bacterium. Taxonomy (GTDB): domain Bacteria; phylum Bacteroidota; class Bacteroidia; order Chitinophagales; family Saprospiraceae; genus JAYRWN01. The sequence goes on from JAYRWN010000214.1 coordinate 5,175, forward strand.
GCCGAGATCATGACCAATCTTGGCTTGGAAGTAGAACGTTTCGAGACTGTTTGCAGCATAAAAGGAGGATTAAAGGGGGTGGTAACCGGGGAAGTGTTGACCTGTGATAAACATCCCAATGCCGATCGTTTGTCGGTTACCACGGTGGATGTCGGTCTGTCTGAGCCATTGGGAATCGTATGTGGAGCACCGAATGTGGCGGCAGGTCAGAAAGTACTGGTCGCTTTAGCGGGAACTACACTTTATCCCGTAAAAGGTGATCCTCTTACTTTGCAAAAAACTAAGATCAGAGGCGTGGAATCCAATGGCATGATCTGCGCTGAAGATGAACTTGGTTTGGGAACCTCCCATGCCGGTATTATGGTTTTAGATGCTCAAACCCCGGTGGGACAACCGGCTGCTGAATTATTTGCCGTAGAGGAAGATAGTGTATTTGAAGTGGGACTCACCCCCAATAGGTCGGATGCCACATCGCATCTTGGTGTGGCCAAAGATATACTGGCCTATATGCGCGTCCATCAAAAATACAACGGTAAGATCAAACAGGCTCCTTTGGACCCACTGGTATTGGACCGTAAAGACCTCCTGTTTACAGTGGAGATCAAAAACGAAGAAGCCTGCGGGCGGTATGCCGGTATTACCATGCGTAACATCAAAGTTCAGGAGTCTCCGGCCTGGTTAAAAAACCGCCTGAAAGCTATCGGAGTCCGACCCATTAATAATATTGTCGACATAAGTAATTTTGTTTTGCATGAAATGGGCCAACCTACGCATATCTTTGATGCCGACAAGGTAGGAGGGAGCCGCATATTGGTTAAAACTTTAGGTCCCAAATCCAAATTTGTGACCCTGGACGGTGTGGACCGAACGCTGCGGGAAAAAGATTTGATGATCTGTGATGGAGACTCTAAAGGACTGTGCATAGCTGGTGTATTTGGAGGTGAGAGCTCGGGAGTAACCACTGAAACTAGCAATATATTTATCGAGTCGGCGTATTTTAATGCAAAATGGATTCGCTCCACCAGCATGCATCATCAGTTACGCACTGATGCAGCCTTAATTTATGAAAAAGGTGCCGACCCAACCCTGTGTGTATCGGCGTTGAAGCGGGTGGTTTATTTGATAAAAGAATTAGCCGGAGGAGAGATAGCTTGTCCTTTGATCGATGTTCAACCTGAAAAACTGGAGCCGGTAAAAGTTGAGGTAGATTTTGCTACGATTCGTAATGTGATTGGGGTGGATCTTACTCGCGAACAAATCCGGGATATTCTCAATGCTTTTGAAATAACCATCGAACAGGCTAGTGAAAGCAGCATGAAGTTGCGCATTCCATTTAACAAAGCGGATGTAACCCGTGAAATAGATGTGGTAGAGGAAATCTTGCGAGTCTATGGCTTTAACAATGTTCCTCTCAAAAACACCATCCAATATTCCATGACCCATATGGATTATCCCTCAGCATATTACCTGCGCAACCGGATGGGAGATTTTCTGGCGGCTCAGGGATTACAGGAAGCTATGTCTTTGTCCCTATCCCAATCCCGTTTATACCAAGAGCAACCGGCCTACAAAGACCAATTGGTATATATTCACAACACCTCTAACACACATCTGGATATTATGCGACCAAACCTGATCTACAGTGCTTTGGAGAATGTCCAGTTTAACCTCAATCGCCAGTCGGGCACCGTTCGTTTGTTTGAGTTTGGGAAAGCCTACACCCGTCAAAATGAAGCTTTTCACGAACATGAATGTTTATATATTATTCTCGGAGGCTATCGCACTCCGGATCATTGGTTGAGTGGCAAAGAACTACCGCTTAATTTTTACGACCTAAAAAGTCTGATTCATGACGTGCTCAATCATCTGGGTATAGGAACCTGGGAGGAAACTGCTTTGGGGTCAGATCATCCACATCTGGCAGACGGGCTTGCCATACAGCATTCAGAAGGAGCGATAGGTTATTATGGACTAGTCAGCGAACAGGAAAAAGCTCGGTTTGGTCTAAAAACGGACCTTTATTACGCAGAACTGGATTTGTCCAAACTGATTAAGTTGGCAGGAACCAGTAAGGTAAAGGTAAAAGAATTATCACGTATTCCGGCCGTGCGGCGTGACCTGGCGGTAGTTGTGGATCGGGCGGTCACTTTCGAGCAATTGAAACAAGCGGTCTACCGGGCAGAGCCGAAGGCAGTAAGTCAGGTCGGCTTGTTTGATGTATTCGAAAATGCCGAAGTACTGGGTGAGGGTAAGAAGTCCTATGCTTTAGACTTGTGGATAAAACATGCCGATAAAACGTTGGAAGAAAAAGAATTAGAACCAATTATTACTAAGATTGTTAAGATGATTGAAAACGAAACCGGGGGCATAAGAAGGTAAAAAGTAACCGGTTTCTTAGTAAAAAAATATAAAAGGTATTATTTTTGATGAATGACCGAATTAGTTAAACAAATTGAAAATATTGATTTTAAAATAAAGCAATTAGCTAGGAAAATTGAACTGTTAAAAGAAGAAAACCATCATTTAGTTAAAGAAAATACTGAGTTACGCGAAATGCTCAAACAAAAATCAGCCGGAACGAGGCAAGCGGAGTTTGCCTTTGATGTGGCTGAAGGACTGAATGAACAAGCAAAGGACAAATTGAAAAAAGAGTTGGATACATACATCCAAACCATTGATGACTGTATCGTAATGCTTAATAATATGTAATGGTGGAGATGGAAGAAACTAAAAGTTTGAAAGTCCACATTGCGGGCAGATCCTATCCGCTTAAAGTAAAAGAGTCTGATGCTGAGTTTATCAAGTCCATAGCTGAAGAAGTCAATGAAAAAATACATTCATTCCAGCGCAGTTATGCTAATCGGGATAAGCAGGATTGTTTATCCATGGCCTTGCTTACTTATGCGGTGGATCTTCATAAGGCTAAACTCCAATCATCAAACCATAATTTGAACGAGAAAATGATGGAGTTGGATACCTTACTAGATGAGTTATTGAGCAAGTAACTTTCTTTTAACCGGGTCAGTTTTCCGAAGCACTTTTTTTCATTTAAAAAACCCGGAATTATGAATTCTACTTCAACAATATTGGCGGTTATCATTGGCCTTCTCGCTGGCGGCGGAGTTGGCTTTTTTTTGGTCCGCTACCTCTTTACCCGCTCCAACCAAAGTAAATTAGACGAAATCAAGAAACGAACAGATCTGGCTCTGGAAGAAGCACGAGTATCAGCCACCCGTGTCATAACAGAAGCCGAAAACAAAGCAAATAAAATCATCAGTAGTGCTGAGAACCAACACGAAATGGTCAAACAGCGCAAGATCCAAGAAGCCAAAGACCGTTTTAACAAAATGCGCAGCGAATTTGACTCCGAAAAAGCGCAACATAAAATAGAACTTAAGGAACGCGAAATAGAGGTAGTCAATCGGGAAAGAGATATAAAGAAAAAGGCAGATGAATTTCAAGGTCAGATCGAAGGCCTGGAAGCTCGTGAATCGGATTTACGTGTCCAGCGCGAAAATCTGGATAAGCAAAATAAAATCTTCCAAAAAAAGAAAGAGGATTTGGATAACGCCATAGAAAAACAAGTGAAAGCGCTGGAAAATATTGCCCGATTGAGCGAACAGGAAGCCCGGGATCAACTGATGGAAGCGGTCAAGTCCAAAGCCGAATCTGATGCTATGGCTTATGTGAAGGAAGCTATGGAACAAGCTAAGGTAAATGCCAACAAAGAAGCTAAAAAGGTGGTGATCCAAACCATCCAAAGGATGGCCGCTGAATACACCATAGAAAATACCGTATCCGTGTTCAATCTGGATTCGGATGATGTCAAAGGACAAATTATCGGCCGTGAAGGTCGAAACATTCGGGCTCTGGAAGCAGCCACTGGGGCAGAAATAGTGGTCGATGATACGCCGGAAGCCATTGTTATCTCCAGCTTCGACCCTATACGCCGGGAAATAGCCCGGTTGGCCTTAAAGCGTTTGGTGGCTGATGGACGGATTCATCCGGCGCGCATCGAGGAGGTGGTGAATAAAGTGAAAGATCAACTCAACGAACAGATTGTAGAAATCGGTGAACGTACCATCATCGACTTAGGCATCCATGGCTTAGATGCCTATTTGGTGAAAATGATAGGTCGGATGCGTTTCCGCAGCTCCTACGGTCAAAACTTACTCAAACATTCTATAGAAACGGCTAACTTATGCAGCATCATGGCCGCAGAACTTGGTCTCAATCCAAAACAAATTAAAGCGGCCAAACGTGCAGGTTTATTACACGACATTGGCAAAGTATCCGAAGAAGAATCCGAATTATCTCATGCCATTTTGGGGATGCAATTGTGTGAAAAATACAAGGAGCATCCGGCTATCTGCAATGCCGTGGGTGCCCACCATGATGAGATAGAGATGAATAACATTATTTCACCGATTATACAGGCTTGCGATGCTATTTCTGGTGCTCGCCCTGGGGCAAGACGTGAAATCCTGGAAAGTTATCTGAAACGCATCGGAGAACTGGAAGACCTTGCCATGTCCTACGAAGGCGTACAAAAAGCTTATGCACTGCAAGCTGGCCGTGAACTGAGGGTAATTGTGGAAAGTGATAAAGTAAGTGATGAATTTGCAGAAGATCTGTCATTCATGATCTCTCAAAAAATCCAAAATGAGATGCAGTACCCAGGACAAATACGGGTAACGGTCATTCGGGAAAAAAGAGCCACGGCATTTGCCAGATAAATTAGATTAACCCAACATGAATTCTGTAGCCGGAAAAAAGTTTCTTTTGTCCGGCTACACTTTTTTAAGTGGTGTTGGTGATCTTGGCGAAGAGGTAACCATGTAAAAATCAAAAAATTAACACAGTATTGATTTTTTTAAACGGTCTAGATTCTTTACCTTCGCCCCGTTTTTATAAAAAGGCGAAGTCCGTATGCGCTATCTGATTCTTATTTTGGTATTCTTTAGTGGCAGTATTATTCTTTTTGCTGATGAGCAGCAAAAAAAATCTGCGGAGGATACCACCCACACCCATAGCGAATACGATGCTACAGCTACCACCATACATCATATCAGCGACGCCAACGTCTTGAATATTTTGAATCTTGTACAGATACCCCTACCATGTATCGTATACGAAAAAGGCCATGGATTGAAGGTGTTCATGTCTTCAGTGTTTAAACCCGGGCATCATGATAATGGTCATTATGCCTATGATGGGTACGTATTATTTGAGGGTAATTTGCACAAGGTGGAGGATCCTTCATTTCCTATGGGTAAAGTAGAGGTGGAATCCTTTGGGCATGGAGAGCATAAAACCATGTATTCTCAAGGCCGGGAATACCACATTTTGGGCCGCTCTACCCTGGATGGCGGCATGATGGGAGGTGAAAAAAACTCACCATTTTATGACTTTTCTATCACCAAAAACGTATTGGCGATGATCTTGGTCGCTTTATTGGCGTTTTGGATGTTCAGTAAAGCTGCCCGGGCCTATACTCAACGCGATGGCCAGGCTCCTAAGGGATTACAATCGTTTTTAGAACCATTATTTACCTTTATCCGGGATGAAGTGGCTATCCCATTTATTGGTAAAAGTAAATACCTGAAATACCTGCCTCTATTGATGAGTTTATTCATCTTCATTTTGGGCTTAAATTTATTTGGACAAATACCATTTTTTGGAGGAATCAATGCTACCGGTAACTTGGCCGTGACCATGGTGCTTGCTCTGGTGGTCTTTTTTATAGTTAATCTTAACGGTAAAAAAGACTATTGGAAACATATTTTTTGGATGCCGGGAGTGCCGGTATTACTTAAGCCATTATTAGCATTTGTGGAGGTATTAGGGTTGTTCATTAAACCCATTACCTTGATGCTTCGTTTGGCTGGAAACATAACCGCCGGACACATTGCTATCCTTAGTTTTATCGGGTTAATATTTATTTTCGGGAAGGCCGGCGAAAGCTTTGGAGGAGGACTAGTTGGGACAGGGTTATCAGTCCCCCTGACTTTATTTATGATGTCGATAGAGCTTATCGTAGCTTTTGTACAAGCTTTCGTGTTTACTATCCTCACGGCTTCATACATTGGCGCTGCCATTGAAGAACACCATCACGATGATCATCATTAATTCATTCAATAAATCATTTTTAACATGAACAGTTTAATTGCTATTGGAGCCGGGTTAGCCGTTATCGGAGCAGGCATCGGCATCGGTATGATTGGTGGCAAAGCCATGGAAGGTATTGCCCGTCAGCCGGAAGCTGCAGGTGACATCCGCGCCGGTATGATCCTGCTGGCTGCTTTCGTAGAAGGGGCTGCCCTGATTGCTATCCTGTTGTCCATCTTCATGCTGCAAGGTTAATTATGGCCTTTTAAGGATTGACCATATGGCGGTTGGCCGTGGCCAATCCTTAATTCTTTTTAAAACTTTAAAAGATTAAAAAAACTAGACCATGTTTTTTCTTTTTCCGCCCTTTCAACCCTCTTTTGGGTTAGCTTTCTGGTCCGTAATCATCTTTCTGGTTTTCTGGTATTTTATGGGCAAATTTGCTTTTGGTCCCATAGCCCGGGCGTTAGAAAGACGGGAGCAAGATATCCAAGGTGCCCTGGATGAAGCAAAAAAAGCACGTGAGGAAATGAATCAGCTGAAAGCTGAAAACGAAAAAATACTGGCTGAAGCCAGGGAAGAACGCGCCTTGATCCTGAAGGAAGCTAAAGATTCTAAAAACTCCATCATTAATGAAGCCCGTGAAAAAGCTAAAGAAGAAGCTGGGCGAATCGTAGCTCAAGCTAAAGTGGAAATAGACAACCAGAAGAAAACTGCTTTGGAAGAAGTGAAACGTGAAGTAGGGCTTTTGGCCATGGATATAGCGGAGAAGGTCATCCAACGCGAATTGAAAAGCCAGCAGGACCATGTGAAATACGTGGATGACTTGGTTAAACAATTAAACATCTAAAAGAGCATGTCAGTCATCCGTATAGCAGGACGTTACGCCAAATCATTGATAGATCTGGCGGTGGAACAAAATAAATTGGACAAAATAAAATTGGACATTGATCTGTTTCATTCCGCGTGTAAAAATCGTGAATTGCTTTTGTTGTTAAAAAGCCCCATCGTCCATGGGAGTAAAAAGCACAGTATCCTCAAAGCCATTTTCGCCGGTAAAGTAGATGACCTTACATTATCTTTTTTTAATATCCTGGTTACCAAAGGTCGTGAAAGTTACTTGCCGGAAATAAGCGAAGAATTTTTAAACCAATACCGTCAAATAAAAAGCATTTCGGTAGTAAAATTATCTACGGCGGTGCCAATGGATGAAACGACTTTGGATGCGCTACGAAAAAAATTGGTGGCTAGTCCTACTACCCAAAAGACTATAGAACTGGTTACAGTGGTAAAGCCAGGAATTTTGGGTGGATTTCAACTCGAATTCGATAATAAACTTTATGATGCCAGCTTACAGCATCGGCTGGAAGAAATGCGTAAAACCATCGAAAAAAGACAATTTGTTTCGTCGATATAAACCTTATTAAAAATATCTAATACAGACTATATATGGTGGATGTAAAACCAGATGAAATATCAGCAATTCTTAAACAGCAATTGTCTGGATTTAAAACCGAAGCTGAACTGGAAGAAATAGGAACAGTGCTGCAAGTAGGTGATGGCATAGCCCGTGTTTATGGCTTAAATAATGCCCAAGCTAATGAATTGGTAGAATTTGAAACCGGAACAAAAGCGATAGTACTAAACCTCGAAGAGGACAATGTAGGGGTGGTATTAATGGGCCCTGGAGACGCCATCAAAGAAGGATCAACCGTACGCCGGACCCGCCAAATTGCCAGCATATCTGTCGGTGAAGGTTTTCTGGGCCGGGTAGTTAATCCTCTCGGTGAACCCATCGATGGCAAAGGACCTATTACCGGAAAAAAATATGAAATGCCCCTGGAACGTAAAGCACCCGGTGTTATCTTTCGCCGTCCGGTGAATGAACCACTCCAGACCGGTATCAAAGCTATCGATGCCATGATTCCCATCGGACGTGGTCAACGGGAGTTGATTATCGGTGACCGTCAGGTGGGAAAGACTGCCATCGCCATTGACACCATCATCAACCAAAAAGAGTTTTACGATCGCGGCGAACCCGTGTATTGCATCTATGTGGCTTCCGGACAAAAAGCCTCTACCATAGCTAAAGTGGCCAAGATATTTGAGGATTATGGCGCAATGCCATATACTATTATAGTGGCCGCTTCTGCCGCCGATCCGGCGCCTCTGCAGTTCTTTGCACCATTTGCCGGTGCAGCAATTGGCGAATTTTTCCGCGATACCGGGCGTCCGGCGCTTATCGTGTATGATGATCTGTCCAAACAAGCGGTAGCTTATCGCGAGGTTTCATTGTTATTGCGCCGTCCCCCAGGTCGGGAAGCTTATCCGGGTGACGTATTCTATTTGCATTCCCGTTTGTTAGAGCGGGCAGCCAAAATTATCGGTGACGATGACATTGCCAGGAGAATGAATGATTTACCGGATTCCTTAAGAAACGCCAAAGATGATCATGGCCAACCCCTGGTGAAAGGGGGTGGATCACTAACCGCTCTCCCAATTATCGAAACCCAGGCCGGAGACGTGTCAGCATATATTCCTACCAACGTTATTTCGATTACAGATGGACAAATCTTTCTGGAGTCAGCCTTATTTAACTCGGGTGTGCGCCCGGCCATTAACGTAGGTATCTCTGTAAGCCGTGTTGGGGGTGCTGCCCAGATTAAATCCATGAAAAAGATCGCCGGTACATTAAAATTGGATCAGGCACAGTTTCGCTCACTGGAAGCTTTTGCCAAATTTGGCTCGGACTTGGACCCAGCCACCATGGTGGTATTAGAAAAGGGCAAGCGCAATGTTGAAATCTTAAAACAACCCCAGTATTCGCCAGTAACTGTTGGCGACCAAGTGGCTATGATCCATTTAGGTACCAATGGCCTATTGCGCAATATTCCGGTAGAAAAAATTCAGGATTTCGAAGAATTGTTCTTGACTACCCTCAATACCCGTGTTCCGGAAGTCACCAAAAACCTGGCCAAAGGCTTGCTGGAAAAAGCCGACTTGGAAACCATCGAAAAACTCGCTGCGGAATTGGAAAAACAATATGCAAAATAATTAAGCGAACCAATACATGAGTGGTCAACTTAAAGAAGTACGCGAACGAATAAGATCGGTCATTTCGACTCAGCAAATCACCAAAGCCATGAAAATGGTTTCTGCTGCTAAATTGCGCAAAGCCCAGCAAGCTATTGTCCAAATGCGTCCATACGCAGACAAGTTGGCTGTCATGCTGCGCAACTTAATGGCCAGCATGGAGGGTGATGCAGAAATGGTGTTCAATCGGATTAGCAATCACGAAAAACCTCTGATAGTAGTCATAACTTCTAACCGCGGCTTGTGCGGCGCTTATAATGCTAATATTATAAAAACCGCCACCGCTTACATTCAGTCCCATTTCCAACAACAACGACAGGAAGGCAACTTGACTTTCCTATGTATTGGTAAAAAAGGGAACGAGTATTTCCACAAACATTTTAAAGACTGTCGAATCATCAGTGATTTTGTACACCATGGCGAAAAACTGGTGCCTGAAGAAGTGACCGCCTTGGCCGTATACCTGCGGCAAGGATTTATTCAGGGGGATTTTGATAGTATCGACATTGCTTTTGGACGCTTCCGCAATGCAGCCATGCAGTACCCAGAAATTTTAAATTACTTGCCTGTACCTAAGGAAGCTGGCAAAGGGAAAAAGGTTAAAACCGATTACATTTTCGAGCCGGATAAACAAAAATTACTGGATTCACTGGTGCCGGCCATATTGGAAATACAGGTTCAAAGAGCACTATTTGATAACCAAGCTTCCGAACAAGGCGCTCGTATGACGGCCATGGATAAAGCCACAGAAAATGCTGAAGAGCTGCTCAAAGAATTGCGCATAAATTATAACAAAGCGCGTCAGGCTGCTATTACTACTGAAATATCCGAAATAGTCGGAGGCGCCGCTGCACTAAGGGGTTAGGGGTATAAATCCTTGTGAACTCTGGTTTTTATCAGAACTCCTGGATTGCAATTAAGTCTTAGCAATTTTATCTGCCTCCTCCAACTCACGTTGCAAACCCAGCATGATATAACGTGCTGCCGCAGGATTGGTGGCTAAGGGTACGTTGTGCACATCACAGATACGCATAAGCATTTGGACATCTGGTTCATGAGGGTGTTTATCCAAAGGGTCACGGAAAAAGATCACGGCATGCAATTGTTTGGTAGCTGCCATGGAGGCTATTTGGGCATCGCCACCTAAAGGGCCTGAGAGTAACCGGTGAACATCGATTCCGGCATCTTCGATATGTTTGCCAGTGGTCCCGGTGGCGTATAACGTTAGCCCAGTAAAAAAGCGGCGGTTTTGTAAGATGAAAGATACCATTTCAGGCTTTTTACCATCATGAGCAATTAATGCGACGGCAATATTTTTATGAGTCATCTGGATTTTCTGATTTAATTATTGATTATATCGCGTACACATCGAAAGCCGGTATGCTGCAATCCGGTATCCTCACTGGCTTTCATGCGGGCTGCAACCCGGTACCCTGAACAATAAACATCATTGCATAGAAAAGAACCTCCCCGCACAACGCGTTTTGGTACCGTAGGTTCATCAGGATCCGAACTGACCTGTGGACCGGTCGGGTCACTATTCGACATATAATCATAGGCTTGATGATGATACCAATCCTCACACCATTCCCACACATTTCCGGCCATATCATAAAGTCCATAACCATTTGGCGGGAAGCTTTTTACCGGGGCTGTGGTTAGATAACCATCATTGCCAGTATTTTCCATGGGGAAAGCACCTTGCCAATAGTTGGCTGGATATTTTGTTGTGGAATCCGGATTAGTATTGCCCCAAGGATAGATCTGATTGGGTTGTCCACCGCGTGAAGCAAATTCCCATTCGGCTTCGGTAGGGAGTCGTTTTCCAGCCCAGCGGCAGTAGGCTAAAGCGTCGTAATAAGAAACATGGACCACCGGATGATTCTCCCGTCCGGTCAGATTGCTTTCAGGACCTTCCGGATGACGCCAGTTAGCGCCGGCTTTCATTTCCCACCAGTTTAGATAATTATAACCTAAAAATTCTTGAGGACGCTTAAAAATCAAAGAACCTGGTTGCAGTAAAGCAGGATCGGGAGGAGGCGTTCCAGGAGGTACTTGATTCATGATTTCCCCCAAGTCAATCTCCCGTTCAGCGGTAGTAACCCATCCGGTTGCTTCAACAAATCGGTTAAACTGGGCATTGGTGACTTCGGTGGCATCTATCCAAAACGGTGATACCCGCACCTCTTTTTTAGGAAATTCATCCGTACGTGCCTGATCATTGTTGCCACCCATAAAAAATGCACCCCCGGTAAGGTAAACCATACCATTAAAATCTGCTTGTTGCGCCGTGTCAGCGGCCACGTCATCTAAACCTTCAGCATAAATAGACTGTCCGGAAGTAACGCCCACCAAAGCTGGCCTCTCCGGAGGTGGTGTTTTTTTTTCTGATTGGCAAGCCAACCAAAGGAAGCATACTGTGGACCATCCGAGTAATTGGTACCTCATGTAACAAAAGTAATAAGATTTTAACCCAGTCTAAGATGGAAAATTTATTCGTAGCGCAAAGATTCAATGGGGTCTAATCTGGCTGCCTTCAATGCTGGATATAATCCGGAAGCCAGGCCGGTGATGAGCGAAATTATGATGGCTAAAATCATCCAATTCCAGGGAATAATATATCGGCCACCGATAATGGCTGATACGCCAAAACCAACCAAAACCCCAAAAATGATGCCGACAATACTTCCTAATTGACAGATCACCACGGCTTCTGTTAAAAATTGAGTCAGTATGTTGCGCTGAGTGGCTCCAACTGCTTTGACTATGCCTATTTCACGCGTCCGCTCAGTAACCGAAACCAGCATAATATTCATCAGTCCTATGGCAGCTCCTAATAAGGTAATGATGGCAATAAAAATGATGCCCAGACGAATTTTTACTGTGTTCTCTTTGATAAGATCTATCAAGCCGTCACTTTTATTAATCTCAAAATCGTTTTCCTGGGAAAGACGCAGGTTGCGAATATTTCGGAATAAACCAGTGGCATTCGATACCGCTTCATCGATATCCACCGCATTGGTCACCGACACGGCGATGTCGTAATTTGTGCGGCTCTTTCCATAATAGGCTTTGCCATTGGTCAAAGGAATCAACACGACCCGATCGGCAAATTGATTCATGCTGGAACCTTTGGAGGCCAAAACTCCGATGACTTTGTACCGGGCGCTGCCCACATTCACCGTGGTGTTAATGGCCTGATTTAATTTTGTGCCGAATAAGGTTTTTGCGATAGAATTACCTAAAATGATCCGATTATGACCGTTAGATATTTCCAATGGAGAAAAATTCCTCCCATGTTCCAGGTCATAGCCGGATGTAGTAAGGTAATTTTCATCTACTGCTTGTAAAGACATGGTAGGATTAGTCTTTTTATCGCCATATTTAATGGCTATGTTACCTGAACAGCTAAATGAAACAGAAATGGTTGCCGGGTAATCAAATCGTTCTTTAAAATCCACAGCCTGGTCATAAGCAATGGGCTCGCCGGTTTTTCGTGTGCGCCCGCCTTCATTGGTCTGGATAACTTGAGAAGCCGGTTCTATGTTAAATGAGTTTGCACCCAGCCTGGAAAAATTATCACTTAAAGAAAAAATAAGTACATCAAGTGCTGTAAGGATAGCCACCAAAGCTACAATTCCTATAGCTATAATAAGCACAGTCAAGGTGGCGCGCCCTTTGTTAGCCCGCAGGTTTTTTAAGGCCACCTGGATGTTATTCATTAAATTCATATCACTCCGTAACTGGAATGATAAAATTAATTTATTATGGTTTAACCCAGCTTAAAAGTCGATTAAAGCGGAGTTTATTTAGACCGAAGTCAGCCAGCCAGCGGCTTTACCTTATAACCGGATACACCATAAAACCACACGACTAAAAAACATAACGTAGGCAGGATGAATGAGGCTTGTACACCTTGATGATCAGCAATGAGGCCAACAAAGGGTGGTAAAATAGCCCCGCCGACGATGGCCATAATGATCAAAGAAGATCCGAACTTGGTCTGACCATGCAGGTCCTGGACACCCAAGGCAAAAATGGTGGGGAACATGATAGACATAAAAAAGTTGATGCCTAACATACAGTACACTGCTGTCGGGCCATCCAAAACGACAGCTCCTAAACATAAAACGGCAGCAGCCACAGCATACCAGGTCAATAATCTATTGGTTTTAAAATAGGACATCAGGAAAGTACCCAGAAATCGGCCAATGACGAACAGCAGCATGCCGATAAAAAAATAATATTTTGAGGCGTGCTCTTTGCTGGTACCAGGCAATAATTCAGTGACATAATTGATAGTAATGCCCCAGATGCTGGCCTGGGCTCCTACATAAAATAACTGTGCAATGACAGCATAAGTTAAGTGCTTCCGTTTAAAGATCGCCCAATCAAATTTTAGTTTTTCACCTTTGTCCGGTTCTGGCATACGAGTCAAGTAGAACAGTAACGCTATTAAGGCTACCACAGTAGCAATCCCTAAATAGGGAATGATTACCGCATTAGCGGCCTGTTGTTTAGCTTCCAGAGTATCCATAACGCCTTCATTTCCGGCAAAAATTAAACTACCGGCTATCCAAGGGCCCACAATGAGGGCTACCCCATTAAACGATTGAGAAAAATTAAGGCGTTGGGTGGCATTTTCTGGTTTACCCAGGATGGTTATATAAGGATTTGCTGCAGTTTCTAAAAAAGCCAATCCACTGGCAATGACATATAAGGCCATCAGGAAAAAACCAAAGGTTAATGACTTAGCTGCCGGTACAAACAACAATGCTCCCAAGGCGTAAAGGATCAAACCGAAAATAATTCCTTTTTTATAAGAGTATCGCTCCATAAAAAAACCCGCTGGCAAAGCGATGGTAAAATATCCAAAATAAAAAGCAGTTTCCACTAATAAAGCCTGTGCGCGCTTAATTTCAAAGACCGGCTGAAAGTGCGCAATTAATGCCGAATTCAGATTGTTGGCTATTCCCCACAGAAAAAATAGAGAAGTAACCAAAATGAACGGAATCAGGTATTTTCTTTCTGTAATCATAATTCTCCAAGATCAAGGATGGAAAAATAACAAAACTTTGTACAACAGGGGCACAAATTTTATTTTTACTCATCTAGGACTCAATGCCGATGAAAAAAGTATATTCAAGCTCTTGAGTTATAAAAAGGATAAAAATTTTGGACATGTTTTCCTTAAAAAATAAAAATGCTTTTGTCACCGGAGGCTCCAGTGGTATTGGAGCAGCCATCAC
>JAYRWN010000215.1:0-43123 GCA_041917975.1 Saprospiraceae bacterium
CTCTTTTCAGATAAGGTCTGATTGATCATCAGACTTCCCGTATTGTCTGTATATCCGCTGATGACCAATTTGAAAGCAGAATATTTACGCAACAAATCGGCGATTTGATTCAACACGCGGTAGGATTCCGGTCTGATGATAGCTTTATTGTGCTCAAATTGAACATCACGCATGGCCAATCGCAGAATTTCTTTTTCTGCCTGACTTAGTTCAGGACATCCTTTATTAGCTGCAGGACCGGGAGTATCCGGGCACTTATCTTTACTGTCATCCACCCCGTCACCATCACTATCCGGACACCCGTTGGGCTTATTTCCTTTTTTGTCCGGACAAGCATCGGTTTTATCCGGAACTCCATCGCCATCACGGTCTGGACAACCTTTTGCCGTAACGCTACCGGGTTCATTTGGACATTCATCCTGGTCATCAATAATGCCATCATTGTCGCCATCGGATCCCGGGCAGCCCCGGTTAGCGATTAGTCCTGCCAAATTTGGACATTCATCATCTTTATCAGAAATGCCGTCGCCATCACTATCCGGGCACCCATTAAGCACTTTCAGTCCTGCGACTTTGGGGCATTCATCCCGGGCATCTTCCACTCCATCGCCATCGGAATCAGGACAACCAGAAAGGGCTTTAAGGCCAGCCTGCTGAGGGCATAGGTCAATATCATCTGGAATTCCGTCACCATCCGAATCCATAACTTTTTTATCGGTTTTTACGCTGGCTGAAGGTGTTCCAAAAAAATACTTCCAGCCGAAGCCGAATTGGATATTGTTTTTATTTTCCTCCAGGGCGAATCTGTATTCAGCTTGTAGGTTGATAAATGAATTGCCTTTAATTCTAAAATCAAAGCCTATCCCTGCGGGGGCTTGCAATGTAACTTGGTCGAGATTTTCTATAATCGAACCCACGCCAGCCAGGAGGTATGGGACGACTGGTTTCGAGGGTTGAAAGCGGTATTGTAACTGACCATCCAGTCCGGATATGATTCTGTTTTTCAGATCCACTTCTTCTACTACTTTGACCACTCCAAGTCGCAAAGGGAAGAATAAATGAAGATTGTTATTTAAAGCATGCTGATATCCCACTTCAAATCCACTATTGTAATTTTTAAAATCACCAAAATTTCCAGCATTTGCACTTAAAAAGTCCATCCAAGTCTTTTTAAAGACAATCCCCCCGGAGGCATCTTGAGCTTGTGCCCACACGATCAACAAACAAAAACTAAGTGTGGTTAATACTTGTCTCATCAGATCTAATTAAAAACGCTAAGATATTAAATATTTTATTCAATTATAAAAATATGTATAATATTCATATACACATTAATATTTTTTAAGTTGTTCTGCCTTCATTAAAACCGTTTTTTCCATATCTTCCATATACGTTATGAGCTTTTCTTGGATATCGGTGTCAGAGGCTCCGATAATCCGGGCAGCTAAGATTCCCGCATTCTTGGCCGCATTTAATGCGACTGTGGCTACCGGGATGCCATTAGGCATTTGTAAAATGGACAAGATTGAATCCCAGCCATCAAGAGAATTGGATGATTTAACGGGCACACCTATCACTGGCAGAGGCGTTAGAGATGCCACCATGCCGGGTAAATGAGCTGCTCCGCCGGCGCCGGCAATGATTACCTGTAACCCCCGCCGGTGGGCATTCTGAGCATATTCAAACATTTTCTTAGGCGTACGGTGGGCGGAAACAATGTCTACCTCGCATGGGATATCAAACAATTCTAATACTTTTTGCGCATCTTGCATGACGGAAAGATCACTATCGCTACCCATAATAATTCCCACTAAAATTTGATTCATGCTATGACTTTTAATTGTTGTTTAATGACTTCGGCGCATTGAATAAGTTTGTCCAGATGGTGCCCTAATATGGTCAAATGTCCCATTTTACGGTATGGTCTAGTCTCAGTTTTGCCATAGAGATGTACATAAACGTCTGGAATAGATAAGATAGTGTCCATTCCCTGATAAATTGCTGTGCCACTATAATCTGGATCTCCGAGAATATTAAGCATCAAGGCTGGTTGTTTTAATCTTGGATCACCAAGAGGTAAGTTACAAATGGCCCGCAGATGTTGTTGGAATTGGCTGGTATAACAAGCTTCAATGGTGTGGTGGCCACTATTATGGGGGCGTGGAGCTATCTCATTGATCCATAGGTTTTGATTATGATCAATAAAAAACTCGACCGCCAATAACCCCACTACTTCTAAGCCTGCAATTAGTCTAATAGCTAACTTTACAGCAAGATCATGAAGTGTTGAAGAAATTTGTGCCGGGCAAAATAAATAATCAACCAAGTTGGCGTGGGGATTAAATATCATTTCTACCGGATCAAAGACTGCAATCTGCCCTTGACAGTTACGTGCAGCAATTAGCGCTATTTCCTGGTGTATTTCCACTTTTTTTTCCACCACAGATGGGGCATCAAATAGCTTATGGAGGTCTTGTTCTGAACTAATAACTTCCACCCCGCGACCATCGTATCCGCCAAACCGTAACTTTTGGACAAATGGGTAGTTTAATTGCCCAGTATTAAGCCCTTTTATAATGCTGCCCTTGTTTTCAAAAAGTTCAAAAGGTGCAGTTGGAAAATCATTATTGCGGTAAAAAAGCTTTTGTTTTCCTTTATCTTTAATGGTTCTAAGCGCTTTAGCTGATGGATAAACTTGTTTCCCCAGGTTTTCCAATTCTTCAAGTGCATCTTCATTTACCGCCTCAATCTCTATGGTTAAAATATCGTTTATCTGGCCGAAAGCAAGTACATCCCGATATTGACTAAAATCGCCTTCCACGAAATTCGCGCATACTTTTCCTGCCGGGTAGTCTTTAGATTTATCCATAACTGATATAGGCAAATCCCAACGCAACCCATCTAAACATAACATCTTACCCAGCTGCCCGCCACCTAAAATACCCAATCGCTCCCGGATCATGGTGTATATTTGTGGGCGAAGGTATAAATTTTTTTAAGGAGGAAATCCCGCTTATGTTTGAGTTAATTATTCGCAATGCACATTTAGTTCAGCCTGGAGGTATATCTGTAGGTGATTTGGCCATTAAAAAGGGTAGAATTTCTCGGATTGCTGGCAAAATTGATGGCCCCAGTCAAAAAGAGATCGATGCCCATGGTATGTATATTATGCCTGGGGTCATCGATGATCAAGTCCATTTTCGTGAACCAGGGCTGACCTATAAAGCCGATATTGCCAGTGAATCTTTAGCTGCTTTAGCCGGAGGGGTGACTAGTTTTATGGAAATGCCCAATACCAAACCTCCTGCGGTTACTCAAAAGTTGTTGGCCGATAAGTATGCAATCGCAGCTAAACATTCCTGGGTTAACTACTCCTTTTATATGGGAGCCACCAACGAGAATTTTGACGAATTAATGCAAACCGATGCCCAGGATGTTTGTGGGATTAAAATCTTTATGGGCTCCTCCACCGGTAATATGTTGGTTGATAATGAAAAAACCTTAGACCATATATTCAGGGAATGGCCTTACCTGATTGCGACGCATTGTGAAGACGAACAGACAATTCGTCGGAATTTGGCAGAATGGGTGTCAAAATACGGAGACGATATCCCTGCACATATTCACCCTCTCATTCGATCTCATGAAGCATGTTATTTATCCTCTTCCATGGCTGTAGATTTAGCAAGAAAATACGGTACCAGATTACACGTATTGCACCTGACTACGGCGCAGGAAACCGAGCTGTTTGACTATACCTTGCCCTTATCTGAAAAGAAAATTACCGCTGAAGTATGTGTTCATCACTTGTTTTTCAGTGAAAAAGATTATAGCTCTTTAGGGCATCAGATCAAATGTAATCCTGCCATCAAAACCGAAGCGGATCAAGATAAATTGTGGCAAGCTCTATTATCCAATCGGATAGATGTGGTCGCTACTGACCACGCACCCCACACTTGGACAGAAAAAAATCAGCCCTATACCCTGGCACCTTCCGGATTACCTTTGATCCAACATCCTTTAAACATCATGTTGGATGCGGTAGCACAAGGCAAACTTACCCTCACTCAAATGGTGGATTTTATGTGCCATCATCCAGCTATCGCTTTTAAGATCAAAGAACGCGGTTTTTTACAGGAAGGTTATTGGGCTGATCTGGTCTTGTTTTCACCATATGAAACGACCATAATTAAAAAGTCAGAATTATTGTACAAATGCGGTTGGTCACCTTTGGAAGGATATCAATTCCATGGCAAAATCTTAGCAACCTTTGTTAATGGGATCCAAGCTTTTGCAGATGGTCATTTACTAATCAATAAACCGATCGGACAAAGGCTTACGTTTCAACATGTCTAGTAAATGGAAGAATTATACTTCATTGGGATAATCCCTGATAGGTCTATTCAAGCTGTAGTCACGGCATTTAAAGAGGATTTTAAACGGTATTATCACAGCAGCCATGCCTTGAAGTCCCCCCCACATATTACGTTGATTCCTCCTTTTAAATGTACAAACACAGAAATAGTCCGGCTCTCTCAGCAAACCGAACGGCTGTGTCAAACTATCCTCCCGTTCAATCTTTTAATCCAAAATTTTGGAGCATTCCCACCACATGTTATTTTCCTTAAGCTTGTAGATAACATTCATTTAAATGCGCTGCAGGCCAATCTTGAACAGGTCTTGTCTGTTCATTTTAACTTTATAAAACCATGCACTCGCCCCTTTCACCCCCACATGACAATAGCTTTTAAAGATTTATCCAAAATACAGTTTAATGCGGCTTGGCCAATCTATGCACAACGCCAATTTGAAACGGAATTTCAGGTCCATGAATTGTTTTTATTGCACTTTAAACAAAAGTGGCAGGTGGTGAATAGTTTTTGGTTAGGACCAAAAACTACTTAGATCTCCTGTTCTAACCAGTTCATAATTACCTGTCTCTGCGTTTTTCTTTACCCGACAACACGCAGATAACGGGTCATGCTCCAAAAAAAGGACACTGTTATGCCGGTCAGCAAAATCAAAAAGTTGTCGTTTTTCCTCCATGGATATCAAAGGACGAACATCATACCCCATGACATAAGCCGATCCTATATGGTACGACGATGGTAACAAATCAGCACAAAAAATTAATGAATTTTCAGCCCATTGTATGACCGGGATAATCATGGCTTCCGTATGTCCGTAGGTAAACTTCAGATCAAAGTATTTGCGCCAGGTCTGATTAAGTTCAAAATGAGGACTGGCTGACACTTGTTTTAAAACGCCTGCTTGTTCAAGAGGCTCCAGGTTTTCTTTATGAAAAGAGGCTCTTTCACGCGCATTTGGTGTTAGAGCCCAGGCCCATTGTTTCTGACTAACCCAATAATTTGCTTTCTTAAATGTGGGGACCAAACTACCCTGCTCTCGTTTTACTGCCCCTCCGACATGATCAAAATGCAAATGTGTCAGGAGGACATCAGTAACATCTCCCGGACTATATCCGGCTTGTCTGACCACTTCATCAACAGGGACCATGTCTTGGGGCTTATAAAAAGAACGAAACTTTTCACTTTGTTTTTCGCCCATACCAGTATCAATAAGCACCAAATCCCGGTCTGTTTCGATCAGAAGACACCTTAGAGCCCATGTGCATAAATTATCTTCATCAGGTGGATTTAGCTTTTGCCAAAGTTTTTTAGGGACCACGCCAAACATGGCTCCACCGTCCAACTTAAAAAAACCGGTGTTTATAGGGGTGAGTTTCATTTAAAAGCCAATTTTTGAAGCAGAAGACTTGAGGTTAGTTTTAATGGCGGCCATTTCTAAAGCAGCATAAGCAACCTCTTCCCCTTTATTGCCAAGAGGACCATTTGCACGGTCCTCCGCTTGTTGCAGTGTATTTGTGGTAAGAACACCGAAAAGGCAGGGTATCCCGGATTGCAAGCCCAACAATGTCAAACCCTGACTTACTGATTCAGCAATGTACCGATCGTGTTCAGTTTCACCTTTGATAATACAACCTAGGCATATTACTGCATCAACTTTGTTCTGCTGCAGAATAAATTTTGCCCCCATCGGAAGCTCGAAGGCTCCCGGCACTTCTAATGTTTTGATTTGGTCAACCTTAAACTGATCTAAAACTCGTTTGGCTCCCTCCAATAACTGAGTAATGATTTCGTGATTCCAGCGGGTATAGACAATACCGATTTTAAGCGAAGAAAGGTCTTGTTGTAATACGGGTGGCAAATAACCTGAACTAGCCATTAGGGTTTAGCCATTAACACGCGTAATATACTTATCTATTTCCTTACCTTCAGTGCTGTTCGGGTATTTTGCTTTTATCTGTTGATACGTTTTTAAAGCATCTTCACTTTTGCCTTGATTTTCTTGCAGGAGTCCTAATTTCATTAAATAATAAGGAGAAAGGGCTTCATTTTCCGAAGTACTTCCTGCTTGTTTATAATAAGCAATAGCTCTATCAAAATCGTTCTTTTCAGAATATGCATCTCCCAATAAGCCTAACTTCATGATCGGAGTAACCTTACCACCAGGATTAAAATCCTGTAAATAAGAGATGGCGGCATCTATTTTACCTAAATGTAAATAGGAAACCCCAACGTAATAGTTGGCCAAGTTGGCAGCAGAAGTTCCGCTATATTTGTCGATGATACCTAAAAACCCTTCATATCCTCCGCCTGGGTTAGTCAGAGCTAAAGTAAAGGAATCACGGGCGAATTGATACTCAGCCTGGAACATCTGTTCCTTAGCCTCTTTCTCACGAGGTTCTTGGTAGATAAACTTATAGGCCAAAAAGGCAGCTAAGAGCAGAAGTAGCGCACCACCGCCCCACACGATTATTTTTTGATATCTGTCAAAAAAACCTTGGGCCTTACCGCTAACTTCTACAATATCCACAAGCGTATCACCAGCTTTATTTTTCTTCGTTGCCATACTTGATTTTTGAAAAAATTTGCGCAAAAATAATATACTTTCTGAATATCAAAGGGTCAGAATATAAATAAAGCATCTATTGTTAAAAAATATGATGTATAACGGGCGTTTGATTAATCTTTTATAAACGGATAATCCTTTTGAAGGTAATTATCTGTATAAAGTTCAGACGGGTCTGGGAATGGAGATTCCTCAGCAAACCTTAGCGCTTCATCAATTATTCCTTCTACTTCCACATCTAAAGAGCTGAATTCTGATTCCGAAATAAGCCCGGCAGACAGTGTTTTTTCACGCAGCCTCTCGATAGGGTCTAAATTTTTATAATGTTCCAGCTCTTCTTTTGTGCGATATTTAGCAGGATCAGAGACTGAATGACCTTTATAGCGATAAGTTTTTATTTCTAAAAAATATGGTCCATGACCGGCTCTGATGTATTTGGCGGCACGTTCCAAGCCTTCGTGAACAGACTCAGCATCCATGCCGTCTATTTGATCACTAGGTATATTAAATGCTGCCCCGACTTTAAATATTTCTGTAATATTACTGGTGCGTTTCACCGAAGTCCCCATGGCGTAGCCGTTATTTTCACACAAAAACAATACCGGTAATTTCCAGGTCATCGCCATATTAAACGATTCATACAAAGCCCCCTGACGCGCAGCCCCATCTCCAAACATAGTCACACACAGATTATCGGTCTCCCGATATTTTTCTGCAAACGCAATTCCGGTACCAATAGGGATTTGGGCGCCAACTATACCATTTCCACCAAAGTAATTGTTTTCTTTAGAGAAAAAATGCATAGACCCTCCCTTCCCTTTGACCACACCAGTAGCTTTACCATACAATTCCGCCATGCAATATTTAGCTTCAATATCCCGACAAAGAGCTATCCCATGCTGCCGATAAGCCGTAACAATGGGATCTGACTTACGCAATGCGCTAACGATACCCGCAGCAATTGCTTCCTGCCCAATATAAACATGACAGAATCCCCGGATTTTTTGCTGGGAGTAGGCTACCAAAGTTTGTTCTTCAAACCTGCGGATCAATTTCATGATCCTATACCAGTTTATATAGGTCTGCTTCGAATATGTAAGTTTAGATTTAGATTTCGGCTTGTCAGCTACCTGTGGCATAGAAGAGCATTTTGATTGATGGGGCAAAGATAAATTGTTAATTATGTATTTTCATCGCCCTGAGAAATTTTAAAACAAAAAAGGATGACCGCTGGTTTAAAGTGATGTATTTAAAATTATTATTTTGCCGATAAATCATTAGCTATTGATTATTAGGCAATTGTCATTAGTGAATTTCAAAAATTACCAAGACAGCCAATTGTCGTTTCACCCGCAAGTGAACTGTTTGATTGGTCTAAATGGTATGGGCAAAACTAACCTATTGGATAGCCTTTATATCCTTTGCCTGACTAAAAGCCACTTCAATTTAACTGACCAACAATTGATTAAGGAGGGTGCAGGATTTTATCGTTTACAGGCTCATCTCTTTCATGAGGGCCAAAATCAAAAGTTGGTGATGAAGTGTGCCAAACATGGTCGTAAAGACATTGAACTTGAAGAAAAATTGATAGAAAGAGTATCTGATTTTGTAGGTAAGTTTCCAGTGGTTTTTTTTGGCCCGGATGACCAAAAAATTATTCAGGGTGGGGGAGGAGAACGACGCAAATACCTGGATAACACCATTTCTCAATATGATGCCATCTACTTACACAAGCTATTGGAATATAATAAATTATTAAAACACAGAAATGCCTCACTACTAAAATACCGCCAAAATGGCGTCATAGACCACGAATTTTTGGAGGTATTGGAAGAAAAATTAATCCAAGCCGGTAGCTATATTCTCCAAGAACGGTTGAATTTTGTACATTGGTTAAAGCCTATGTTTGAATCAACGTACCACCAAATTTCCGGTGAAAGAGAAGAAGCCATTATCGAATATAAACCGAATGTCAATCTTGAGAATTGGACCGATCTTATGCCGCTGAGTCGTCATAAAGACATGATTTTAGGACGTACTTCTTTAGGGCCTCATAAGGACGACCTTGACATCCAGATAAACCGTAGACCCGTCCGGCCATTCGCCTCTCAGGGTCAAATGAAATCTTGTCTGGTCGCACTAAAGAAGTGTCAGCTATTATGCCTTCAAAGACGCACAACTAGTCAACCCATACTGCTCATTGATGATATTTTTGATAAATTGGATCAAGAAAGAATCTATGCCATGCTGGCCATGATTAAAAGTCTTGGTGTCCAAACGTTTATATCACATACCAATGCTGAACGTATTCATGATCTTTTTGATCATCAAAATATCAGTTATAAACTGTTTTATATTAATAACGGAGCAATAGTCTATGAAGAGGCACAATGATTATCGACTAGGTGAAGTCTTAAAATCCTTCCAACAACAGCCCAACCTGGAGCCCAAACTTATCTTGGAAAAAGTTAAGGAATTTTGGCAGGTGGAATTGGGAGAATATATACCTCGCCAAACCAAAACTATTACCGTTGCACAACATAAACTCTATATCAGACTGGACTCCTCGGTGCTAAAGGATGAACTTCGTTTTCAAAAAAACGATCTGATCACTAAAATTAATGGTTATTTAGGCCAAAACTACCTGCAGGACATTATATTTCACTAAGCCCGGCTGGGTGCTGACTCTTTGCCTTTACTTTGTTTGATAAAGTTGGCCTTACGCACAGCTTCATATGCGTTAATAACTGCTCCAGTCACCGAAATGTCACTTAATTTAACCATCTCCTCGGTTCCGGGCTTTTTTACTAAACTATTGTATTTGGAACCACCACTAAGTATGGCTTCTTTAACCTGATTTGCCGATAAGGAAGGGAAGTAAGACCGGATAACCGCCGCCACTCCTGCCACTACCGGGGCCGCAAAACTGGTTCCATCTGCAGCTTTATAGGTGCTTCCCGGGTTGGTAGAATAAATACTCACCCCAGGCGCAAAGATGTCTACATTTTTTTGACCATAATTACTAAAGTCCGCAACCAAATCTTCATCTTTCTGGAATGAAGATGCACCTACTTCCAACCAATTGTCAGCATACTTCTTACCAAACAAACCGGCTTTCGAAAATTTATCGGTGGGAAAACTAGCCACATTATCATTATCCGATGCATCGTTTCCAGAAGCGTGCACAAGAAGTACATCGTGTTTCATGGCATGTTTTAATGCGTCATCGACATACTTTTTTACAGGTGAAAGTCCTTTACCAAAACTCATATTGATTATTCGGGCGCCATTATCTACAGCATAACGTATGGCATTAGCCACATCTTTATCCCGTTCGTCCCCATCAGGCACAGTGCGTAGGACCATTATTTCCACATTGTCGGCAATCCCTTGTATCCCTTTTTCATTAAGCCGGGAAGCAGCGATTATTCCTGAGACATGTGTACCGTGTGATGGGTCAGGACCAACCACATCATTATTACCATAATACCGGTTCGTTAAATCACCATAATCATCGCCAACCACCTTACGGGAATCGTAATCCGGGTTGTATTGATATTTAGCTTTTGTCTCAAAGTAGTGTTTTTGTTCCCTTATATCATTCATAATCAAATCCGTAAGACTGTCAATATCTTTTGGGATTTCTTCGCCCATGCTACTTATTTGGCTGAATATCTGTTTCCCAATGGTCAGAGCAATATTATCTTTCTCGTCCAATTTCTCCACGTTTTCCTGGGTAAGTGACCGATTGCCGAGGGCCTTTTTTAAGGCTCCCAAAGCGTTGGATAAAATGTACTCGTACTTTTCGGTCTCCTCAAGATTTTTTTCAGCAGATTTTTGTTCAGATTCAATTTTAGTTTTCAAATCCAAATACTCCTGATAGGATTTCTTGTCTTTACCTTTTATTTTTGACGGATCCGCTGATTGGAATTTGTGTTTTAAGGTCCGAAAGTGGCGAGTAATTTCGAGGTTATCCGCCGCCACATGGGAGCCATCCTTACCTCCTATGAAATTCCAGCCATTGATATCATCCACATATCCGTTTTTATCATCATCAATCTTGTTGTTAGGTATTTCGTGACGATTGACCCAGATCACTTCTTTCAGGTCTTCATGATTAATATCTACACCTGAATCTATCACAGCAACGATGGTTTTCTGGGATTTGCGTCCTTGCAGATATTGATACATTTGCGCTACAGATATACCCGGATAATCCTCTTTGTTCGGATTCGCTGTGTGCCAGGATTCAAAACTACTCTGACCAATTCCTATTTGTAGTAAGGCAAAATACAGAGTGCAAACCACGATAACCGCCTTTTTACTTAGCATAAAAAGTTAACTTTGTTAATAAACCGCCAAAGTTATACAGTCAGGCGGTATTGACCTTATTTTAACTTTAATTTAATTTCTCAGCAAAGTTTAAATGAGTGACGCTCATCAACCCTTTCAGCTACTGCGCAAATATTGGGGATATCCTTCGTTTCGGGATAACCAGGAAGAGATCATTCAAGCTATTCTGAAAAATCGTGATGTTCTTGCGGTAATGAGCACTGGCGCAGGAAAGTCTCTTTGTTATCAAATTCCAGCCCTGCTTATGCCTGGAGTAACCTTGGTCATCAGTCCATTAATCGCCTTGATGAATGACCAGGTGGCTCAATTAAAAAAAGTCGGCATTTCTGCGGCAGCTTGGCACAGTGGCTTGACAAATCGTGCGGTTTCTATATTAATGGATGATCTCATTGCTGGGAGGATAAAGCTCCTCTATATTTCCCCGGAAAGGCTCCAGCAAGCATCCTTTAAATCCTTCATTTCCCAAATAAAAATTTCCTTCTTGGCGGTGGATGAAGCACATTGTATCTCACAATGGGGACACGATTTTCGACCATCTTATTTAAAAATAGGTCTGTTTAAACAAGACAATCAGTCTATCCAAACTGTAGCTTTCACCGCCACTGCAACGCAAAAGGTCCGGGAAGAAATCCTGGAGCAATTACATCTCTTTAAGCCAACAGTTTTTCTAGCACCTCTTCAACGGCCCAACCTTACGCTGGAAGTTTATAGAGCTATGCAAAAGTACAATGCCTTATTGCAGTTTATCAGAGAAAGTTCTGGCAGTCAAATCATCTATTTTCGCAGTCGAAAAGGCACCGAGGATATGGTTTATTATCTACGCAGTTATGGAATATCTGCCCAGGCTTACCATGCAGGTATGAATTTCGAAAAACGTCTTGACATCCAGGAAAAATGGGATAAGAATCAGATTAAAATTATCTGTGCTACCACAGCTTTTGGTATGGGGGTAGATAAATCTGATGTAAGACAAGTCATCCATTTTGATTTGCCTGAAAATATTGAAGCTTATTTTCAGGAAGCAGGAAGAGCAGGCCGGGACGGCTTACCTGCCAAAGGTGTCCTGTTTTTTCAGGAAAATGACCTTGTTGACTTAATGGAACAAATAGAAATCGAATTTCCCGGTGTTAGTTTCCTCAAAACCGTCTACCAACGCCTGGGACAGTTTTTGCAGATAGCCGTTGGAGCCATGGATTCTAATTTGATCTTCGATTTTGACATGTTTTGCGATCAGTACAAATTAGAGGAGCGATTGGTCAGATCCGCCGTAAACCACCTGGAGTTAGCAGGTTATATCGCCTATGAAGAGCCCTTTAAAGTTACTTCGCTGCTCGAATTTTTGGTTGATAAAGATTATTTATATGATGAATTGCCTCCAAAATTTGATGAGTTGATAAAAGGTCTGCTTAGATTATATGAAGGCATCTTATTTTATCAACAACCAATCAGCGAACCTAAATTGGCCAAGTTCATATCCAGGCCAGTGGAAGATGTGTTAGCCCAATTGCAGACCTTACATAAGATGCAAGTCATCCGCTACATCCAAACCACTGAGAAACCAAAAATACATTACGTTATTCCCAGGCAGGCTGCCGAACAATTGGATTTTAATCAGGTTTATTACGAACAAAGAAAAAACCATAAACTTCAGCAATTCAACAAATTAAAAGAGTATCTCCTCACCCATCGTTGCCGCCAACAGTTTATCGCCGATTACTTCGGTGATTATGGTGCGGTTTGTGGAGTTTGCGATAATTGTTTGCGTACCAAGTTGAATTATAAAAACATGACGAAGGACATCCTTAAAAAACTCCATTCTCGTTCCTGGGATGTGCGTGACTTTGTACTGGAATTCGACTCGTGGCAACGCAAGGAAGTGATAAAATTATTACAAACCCTTGAATCAGAAGGATTAATCGCCATTCAAAATCGACAAGTGATCATTAAATCGTGAATAAAAAAAATCTGATTGTCGCCGTTACAAATGATCTTTCCTATGACCAGCGTATGCGTCGCATCTGTACGACATTGGCTCAGGATACCTTTCAAGTTACCTTGGTGGGCCGAATGAGGCCCTTATCTATTCCACTTCAAAACGAATCATATGGGCAGCATAGAATGAAATTGCCATTTTCCCATGGAGCTTTGTTTTATTGTTTTTATAACCTCTATTTAGCCTGGTATTTATTGACCCACCGTTTTGATGTTTGTTTAGCTGTAGACTACGATACCCTCCCTTCATGTTTCTTGGTCAGTAAAATGAAGGGGAAAAAGCTGATGATTGATTGTCATGAATGGTATGAGGAAGCTCCTGAACTCTTGCATCGTCCTGTTGTGCGGCATGTATGGAAATATATAGGCTATTTCTTATTACCAAAGGTAGCCGTGGGCTTTTCCGTTAATTCCTATTTAGCAGAACATTTTAGACGACAAAGTAAGCGCCCTTTTATTGCCGTGCGTAACATGCCGCTACCGAAAGCTATTCCTTCTCTTCAAAAACAAAAAAAATTACTGATTTACCAGGGCGTTTTAAACCAGGATAGGGGGTTAAGGGAGCTGATACAAGCCATGACCTTATTACCAGAATATTCACTTTGGCTTTGTGGAGATGGAGATTTACGCGAGGAACTGGTTGCCCTGGTTAAACAATTGCAAGTATCCGGGCAAGTGACATTCTGGGGTAATCTTTCCGCCGACCATCTGCACCTGAAAATGGCTCAGGCCACTTTGGGATTCAATTTACTGACCGGATCCAGTAAGAGTTATTATTTTTCACTGGCCAATAAATTCTTCGATTATGTCCAGGCTGGCACACCGGTTATAACTGTCGGTTACCCGGAGTATCAACGTCATATGGAAGAATTCAAAGTAGGCGTATTATTATCTGAGGTCTCACCACAAAATATTGCAGAGACCGTATTATCATTTGAAAAAAATCCGGATAGTTATCAGCAGGTGATCAATAATTGCCTAACTGCCCGCTTACAATGGAACTGGGAACAAGAGAAACAAACTTTATTAAAAGCAATTGATGCCGAGATTGGATCGGAAGGTTAAGTTAAATGAAAATTTCACCAATCAAATAAGTCACCGCGTTTCCGGTAAGAAGCACTCGATCATCCACTTGCTCACAATAAACTTCTCCGCCTCGGGCTGAAGCTTGACAGGCTTTAAATGCACTCCGACCAGTCTTAGATTTCCAAAAAGGAGTAAGGCTGGTATGAGCCGACCCCGTCACCGGATCTTCATCGATGCCTGCACCTGGGTAAAAACAACGCGAAATAAAATCGTATTTACTGCTCAAGGAGGTTACAATAAAACCTCTGACGGGCCAGTCTTTCAATGCATTAAATTCATCCGTGATGGCCATAACCATATTCTCTTCGGCCAAATACAAAAGATAGTCGGTTTTACCCATCCATACCTCCAAGATTGATCCTTCCGGTAAAATCCTTTCAAATTCAGGTAATACTGCGCATGGTCGTATACTGTCCTGAGGAAAGTCCATAGTATAACCATCGGGTAAACGCTTCACGGTTAATAGACCACTTCTGGTGTTAAAATGAACTTGCTCGTGCTTAAATCCCGCAATTGTGAATAGATAATGTGCGGTCGCTAAAGTTGCATGCCCACACAAATCTACCTCGTATTTAGGGGTAAACCACCTTAAATGATAGCTGTCAGGCTTTTTCACCAGAAAGGCAGTTTCTGCCAGATTATTTTCCATGGCGATATTCTGCATAGTTTGGTCAGTTAACCAATCATCTAAAGGCACAATAGCAGCAGGATTGCCTTTAAACACTACCTCAGTAAAAGCATCTATTTGATAAATGGGCCTTTTCATTGTCTTTAGCCTTTTAAAGTTTCTGCTATTGCACGAATTTCTGAAAGCAATTGTCGCTGAATATCTTGATTGGAAAATGGATTCATGAAGGTGCACCGAAGCCACAAATTATCATCCAAAGTGGTTTGCACGATATAATAGTCTCCCTTTTCCAGCAATTTTTGCCTAATTAGTCCATTCAAGTTATTTAAATCCTTGCTGTTTGGTTTTTTCCCACCAATATACCTGAAACATACAATATTTGCGGAAGGCTCTAAAAGCAATTCAAAGTCACTGGTATCTCTGACCATTTGTCCAAATTGTATTCCCAGGTCAAATTGGTTTTCTACATATGCACTAAAACCAGCGTTACCATAATAATACTTAAGCAAAAAAACCTTCAGGCTCATCATAAATTTTGTGCATTCAAAACTCCGTTTAGCAATATTAAACCACTCTTCCTGCTCATTTTCAAACAGATATGATGCCTGATGAATGTAGGTTTGATAAGAATCGTGCGGGTTTTTAAACACTAAAGCCGTGCATAATGCCGGTGTCATCATCATTTTATGGAAATCAATGCTCACGGATTGAGCGCAATGGATCCCTTGTGCCAGATGCCTGTATTTTTCGGAAAAAATTACGCTCCCCCCGTGGGCTCCATCCACATGTAGCCAAATATTATTTTTTATGCAAAACTTGGCTATTTGATCCAAATCATCAAAGGAACCGGTGGCTGTGGTTCCTGGGCTGGCTACCAAAGCTATCGGAACGATTTGCCTCTCACCGCTCTGTTGCAGCATGTTTTCCAAACGATCTGTTAGGATGGTCATTTTTGGTCCTACCGGAACTTTTATGACCTCCATATCAAGAATACGTACCGCTCGCTCCACGCTATAATGTGCCTGAGCCGAAATTAATACTCCGAGCTTAACTGTTTGTTCCTGAAAAGATTGATTCCTTCTCCAGGCATTACGCGCTGATAACAAAGCGGTTAAATTAGCCAGGGAACCGCCGGAGGTTAAAAACCCTCCGCGGTGTGCACCATAACCCACCCTGGAAGTCACCCATTCTATGATGATGCGTTCTAAGGCAACGGCTGTGTTCCCCATTTCGTAGACTCCCATTCCGTTGTTAAGGTAATCCGAAACAAGTCCCCCGATGGCCGCTAGGGGTGCAGCGGCGGTGACTTGATGACCAATAAAACCAGGATTCTGGATACGAATGGACCGTTCTAGTATAATCGGCAATAAATCCCCCCATGAAAGGGGTGATGGTGATTCGATTAATGCATTCCAAAACCTGTACTCTTCCTCCGGAGGTGAGTATCTGTTTACTTTTTTTTGACCATTCATATGCGCACTAAGGTCATCACCCAATAGTTTAGCCGTTTGAGTCAATAATTCTTCAAACATTTGGTGATCAAAAATCTTGTATAACCGGGCAAGGTTATCCATAAAAAGCAATTAAGGTTTTAGGACTCGGTGGTGGTGCAAAAGTTCAAGGATCCTCTCCACTGGGATTTGTTTTATTGTTTGACCATTCCGGGTAATGGAAGAGGCCATAAAAAGTGAATTCAATATAGCCTCCTCGGTAGCTTCAATGACCGCACTGAATAATGGCGACATAGCATCATTGACCAGGTTTACCTGGTTCTGAGTTTGCTCGGAAACCTCGTGTTTTATACGATTAGCCGGATGTGTACTAAAAGCAATAACGTAATCTCCGCTGCCGTTGGAAGCAATTCCACCGGTTCTGCCCAAGCCTAGAAATGCCCTTTTGGCTAACCGTTCCAGGTTCCTTGAATCTATAGGTGCATCCGTAGCCACAACGATCATACATGAACCATCCGATTTTTCCAGATGATCTTTAAAAGAGTAAGTCCCTAGCAATTCGCCAATTGGCACACCGGCAATGGTCAGGTTTCCTCCAAAATTTGATTGGACTAAAACCCCAATGGTGAATCCTCCAAGGGATGCCGGGAGAATGCGGGAGGAACTACCTATTCCTCCTTTATAACCAAAACACACGGTTCCCGTTCCAGCGCCTATATTGCCCTCTTGTACAAGTCCGGATTTGGCTACACTGATGGCTTCAAGCACATGCTCCCTGGTTACTATCCTTTTGCTAATGTTATTTAGCCGACCATCATTAGTTTCTCCAACCACAGCATTTACAGACTTTACCCTGGGATTATTTTTTAATGTATAATCAATGATACCTTCCGCGGCCATAGGGACACTGAGCGTATTCGTCAGTACGATCGGAGTTTCCAGGTTCCCCAGTTCATTAATTTGAGTGGAACCCATTAATTTGCCAAACCCATTGGCTGTAAAAACCGCTGCTGGAACTTTATCCATGAACAAATTACCATCATGCGGTAGTATAACCGTTAGGCCGGTATAAATATCTTCGGTATTATCAAGGGTTATTTGTCCCACCGAGATGCCCTTTACATCTGTTATGGTATTTTGTGGTCCAGGTGCGAATATTCCGGGCTTAATCCCTAGTTCGCGACATCGTTTTTGGATGTTTTGGGCATGAGTCATACACAAAGGTAATATGCATAAACCAAACAACCACCCTGTTAATTCTCTCATAAGTTTATATGGTTTGTTGCGCTAAAGATATATCAATGCTTAACTTAAAGACATGGTAATTTGTTCCTGATAAGTTTTCCAACCTTATACTTGTGATTATATTTGTATAAATTATATATGTCAGAAATGAAGTATAACTTTTCAGAACCCGCAGCACTGACCGACGTGTCTCAGTTTCACCATGTATTCCAGCTTCCCGTCTTAGATTACCCGTCTATACCTGCTGAAAGCAGATGTAACCTGAGGATTAATCTATTATCCGAAGAATTGGATGAGTTAAAAACTGCCATTCATAATAATGATTTGGTTGGCATAGCTGATGCATTATGTGATTTGCAGTATGTTCTATCCGGAGCTGTTCTGGAATTTGGAATGGGAGCACATTTCAAGGCATTGTTCGATGAAGTGCAAGCATCGAATATGAGCAAGGTTTGTCGTTCGTACGAAGAAGCGGAAAAAACGCAAAAGTATTATACACAACGCGATGGTACAGAAAGTTATATTGTCAAAAAAGACCATGGTTATTTAGTCTATCGGACAACTGATGGGAAAGTTTTAAAATCAATAAATTATCAACCGCCCAACCTCGTCAGCGTGCTAAATGAATTATAGACGAATTATTTGTCATATATTTGACGAAATAATCATCCGTCATGAAATTACCTTTACCAATTGTTAAGGGGAGAGGAGCCCAAATCCAACTACCTAACCGTTTCACGAATGAACAACTCTACCGGGAAGATTACCCGCTTGGCGGAGAGAGAACAAAATATCTGACCGTACACCCTAAAACAATAATAAATAAGGTGGATAGTAGAGATATTCCCTATAACTATTCACTCAATCCCTACCAAGGCTGTGAACATGGTTGTGTCTATTGTTATGCCAGACCTACCCACAATTTTTGGGGCTATAATGCTGGTTTAGATTTCGAACAGGTAATTTTGGTTAAGGCGAATGCTACGCAGTTATTAGAACAAAAATTGAGTTCAAAATCCTGGCAGCCAAATGTCATTATGCTTTCCGGTAACACGGATTGTTATCAACCCATAGAGCATCACCTTAAGGTAACTCGTGGCATTCTAGAGACTTTTTGGAGATTTCGGCATCCCGTAGGTATAATTACCAAAAACGCATTAATCGAAAGAGATCTTGACCTGTTAAAACTTTTAGCCCAAAACGGCTTAGTACGCGTGGTCTTCTCTATCACTGGTGCCGACGAACAGATCCGAAAACATCTCGAACCCCGGACATCTGCCTACAAAGAACGATTTAAAGCCATGAAAACATTAAAGGAAGCCGGAATACCGGTCATGGTCTTGATGGCTCCGGTAATTCCGTCCATAAATGACCACGAAGTGTTTGAAGTAGCTCGGTTGGCCAGTGATCATGGAGCAGATGATATAAGATTTATTGTGGTCAGGTTAAATGACGAAGTACAAGATGTCTTTATGCACTGGTTGGACACGTTATATAGCGATAAAAAAAATAGAGTTCTGAATCAAATCAAAGATTTGCACGGCGGCCAACTTGAAGATAAACGATATGGGGTGCGGATGAAAGGGGAAGGTGAGCTCGCCGAAGTTTTGCATCAACAATTTAAATTAGCACGAACTAAGTATTTTCCAAATCCACCAAATTTTGAGTATAATCTCAAACTTCATCCACTTTTTAAAACTTCACAACTTTCTCTTTTTTAGTAAATTCCTAAATCGATTAATTGTCAAGTAATATCAAAAATTACGAAAAACCGGTCCGGATTTTATTGACAAAGCTGAGCTATCTGCTGGCCTGGTAGGAAGGAACTCACACCTGTACCGGTATAATGCTCTGGAAACATATCAGGCTGCTGCAGCTTATTATCTGTTAACAATCCAGGCCGAAATCACTTTTCCGCAATTAACGCATGGGTTTTATCAGGCGCCGTTCATTCGTTTGATCCACCATTCTTGGAGCAAGGGATCTGATTCAAATTCAAGAAAACAGTTCAGCTTGTCAATCTAATCATCCTGATGACTTATTATTGGCCATTAATAACATCCACAGCACGTGTTCCAATCCAGCATCTTAGAAAATTTATTTAAAGCATAACGTTAATAAACTACGTATATCGTTTCCAATATTTTCTCTTATATGAATTATCCTATTCATACAGACCTAATATCGAAATTTTTACCACCGCAGTGTGGAGGTGGCTTCATAAAACCATGCATAACTTCGGAGACCTATCTAGTCAGGTTGTAAATTCCAAATTAAGGTCTTGCCGGCTGAAAAATAAGTATACGCATAATTTTGGTAATATATTACGTTTATTGATTGCTCGGGCTGCAACCAATTTGTGGGCAGTTCATTACCGGATAAAGCCCAAAACTATCCTATAAACGCACCAAAAAAAAAGGTAGTATTCATACTACCTCTATTTATTTATCTTTAAAAAGAATATTTATGCTTGTTTATCAGGTGGTGGTGTTTCGCCTTCTTCAGGTTCCTTCAAAGTATCAGGAAGGTCTTTTAGTTCAAGTTTGTCTTGTTTCATACTATAATTCCCTTCTGCAAACTGCTTTGCCTTTTCAAAGAAATCATCATGTTTGGACAAGTCACCACTTTTATCCAGACTTTCCTTAATGGTGGTATCAGCAAAGCGATCTCCTGCATTCCCACTGATAGCGTCTTTAAGTTTATCATCTATTTTTTTTGCTTTCTCGGTCAATTTATCCATAGTTTCTTCCGGGTTATCTACTGCATGTTTGGCTTTTGATGCCAAATCTTCTGCCTTTTCCATAAATTTGGAACCAAACCCCATTAGCTTTTCACCCAGGTTTTCGGCTACATCTTTTGTTTTTTCCCAGGCGTCTTCAGCTTTATCCAGAACAACTTCTCCTACATCTTCTGCGACTTCTTTGGTCTTATCCCAGGCAACTTCAGCTTGATGACTCACAGTTTCTCCGACATTTTCTGCCACATCTTTTGTTTTTTCCCAGGCATCTTCAGCTTTGTGAGACAGTTTATCCGCTACTTCTTTCGTTTTATCCCACGCCGCATCAGCTTTCACTTTTACCTCATCTTCCAGTTGATCGGCTTTAACTTTGGCTTTTTCCCACATAACCTCAGCTTTGTCGGCGAGTGGATCTAATTTTTCTTCGGCCTTTTCGGCCAGGGTTTCTGCCGCCTCACTAACTTTGTGAAAGGTATTTTTTAGTGTATTTTCCACTCGTTCTAATCCAGCAGCACCGGATTCTTTGGCCTTATTTGCCAAATCTCCGGCTTTATCGACCATAGTAGATCCAACTTCTTCGACATAGTCTTTTGCTTGTTCAGCACCATGCTTTGCAACTGCTTTTTGAGCCCAAAACAATTTTTTAATTTCACTTAAGAATCCCATGACTTTTTGATTTATTCTTTACAAATATAAACCCCATTTCAATCAAATGTTGAATTTTTCAATTAACCAACCATCAACCTTATTGGCCAGTTCAAGAAATAATTGAGGATTTTTTTTATTAATCAGGCCATGGTCATAACCTTCTAACCAGTGCACTGTCCGATCTTTTAACCAACTAAGTGCTGTATTTGCGTGAGGCTGAGTTGCAAAAGTATCTTTGGTACCCTCTATAACCAGAACTGGTAAATGTAAATCTTTGAAATGGAAGGAGCGCTCGGTTCCAGGTTTCCCGGGAGCGTGAAAGGGGTAGCTCACTAAAATCAGGCCTGACACTCCTGGAGTGTGCAGCGGTATATGGCTAGCCATTCGGCCACCAAAGGATTTACCTCCCAGAAAAATAAGCGCCTCCGGATGCTGTTCTTTCACCCAGGACATGATCTCTACAATCGTTCCTTGAGCTAATTCAGGTTTATCGGTTTGGGATTTCTTTTTTTGCATATACAAAAAGTTGAATCGCACTACCTCTATATCCTTTTCCACCAGGGCTCTCGAAAGGTTTATCATAAAGGGATGATCCATCCCGGCTCCTGCTCCATGTGCAAAAATATATACACAACGGGGCGGTCTTTTATTCCCTTCCGCACAGACATCTACTGCTCCATGACCAGAGATTAATACTTGCTCATTCCTACTTATCATATCCCGAAAATACTATTTTTGTAAAAAATTACTAAAAACCTGCATGAGCACTATTCATGATCAGTTGCGTAGTGTTTTTGAACAAACGGAAACGTTGCGTAAAATAAAGATTCACCTTTCCAATTTACAAGAACAGATCAAGCAGGAAAAGATTACTTTAAATAAGTTAAGTAAACGGGTTGATTATGAACATGCTGAATTTGAAAAGTTAGACCAACTTAGTCTAAAATCCATCTTCCATTCCGTCTTAGGAGATAAGGAGCAACAATCCGAAAAGGGACGACAGGAGTATCTGCAGGCCTACTTGCGTTACAATGAAGCCAAAAAGTCCTTGGAGCTTTTGGAGTTCGAGTTTCAAACCCTCAGCAAAAAATTAGAAAAAGAAAGTTTTTTGCAGACTGAACTGGAGCGGCTGATTAAAGCACGGGAGCAGGAGCTCCTCATCCTGGACGAAAAATATTCTATACACCTACAAAAACTCTTTAAGGAAGGGGACAGGCTGCAAAAATTAAAAATAGAAATCAATGAGGCCTTAAAATCTGGCGAGCAAAGTTTAGTTAACCTGACACACATGATTACTTTCCTTAATCAGGCTAGGCAATGGGGGCATACCCAAGGCAATGGTCCCGCTTATATGCGCCGTGGTAGTATTGATAAAGCCCGATCAATCTCTTATCAGGTAAAGCTTGATTTGCAGAAATTTTCAGATGAGCTTCGCGACGTTTATGGTGAAAGGTATGATTTCCCCTTTCAAATTGAATCGTTTTCAGGATTTTTAGACATGTTTTACGATAATCTCATTTCCGATTGGATCATTCAAAACAAGATTAAAAACTCGTTAAACAACTGCTTGGCCGTAAGGGATCGGGTACACCGTTTTCTCAGCAGTCTAAAAGGAGAATTACCAGAATTGGAAAAAGAATTGGCCTCCTTGGAACAAAAACGTAAAGATTTCATTTTAACTGTTAAATAATAAAAATGGCTAGAATATTACTGTGGCTCTTGGTGAATTGTTGTTCTGTTATTTTGTTCGCGCAAACCAAGCAGCAAATACAAGTGGATGTTGTTTACCTTTCTTCTGACTTGCTTGAAGGACGGGAAACTGGATCAGTAGGAGAGCGGATGGCCGCCGATTACATAGAACATCGCTTCAAAAACATCGGATTGAAGACTCTACCCAATCAAAGTGAATATCGTCAGAATTTCACTTTTAAGACTTTGGCTAATCCTAAAAACCCTCATGACACCACAGCTGGAAAATCTCTTCATGGCCAAAACGTCATAGGATTCCTGGATAACCAGGCATTAAACACCATCATCATTGGGGCTCATTACGATCATTTAGGTTTGGGCTCACATGGCTCTTTATACACAGGAGAACCTGCCATCCATAATGGTGCCGATGACAACGCCTCCGGCGTGTCAGCGTTACTTTATCTGGCAGAAAAATTATCCAAATCAAATTACAAGGCTTCAAATTACTGTTTTATTGCTTTTTCAGGAGAGGAATATGGGCTACATGGTTCAAAATCTTTTACCGAAAAACTTTTAAACTCTGTTTCAGGATTCAACTTCATGATTAACATGGACATGGTGGGCAGGCTAAATGGAGAAAAATCACTTGTGATTAACGGTGTTGGGACTTCGCCGGTATGGAAAGAGTTACTCGAAAAATATAAAGGTGACTTAAAACTAGCTACCACCGAATCCGGAATCGGTCCTAGTGACCATACATCTTTTTATCTCAAGGATCGCCCCGTTTTACATTTCTTCACCGGTCAACACACGGATTACCATAAGCCGGGTGATGATTCTCATCTTATCAATTATCAAGGTATAGAGCAAATCAGCGAATTTATATACCAATTGGTTACCACGGATTCCAATCAGGGATCAATTGCCTTTACCAAAACTAAAGATGACGAGGGTCGCAAAGCTGCTCAATTTAAAGTGTCCTTGGGTGTCATGCCAGACTACACCTATACGGATAGTGGTATGCGCGTTGACGGCGTCATTGATGGCCGTCCGGGTCAGGTGGCAGGAATGCAAAAAGGAGATATTATTACCAAACTTGGAGATTTAGACATCAAAGACATCTATGCTTACATGGAAGCATTATCCAAGTTCAAACCTGGAGATAGCACTGAAATGCGCTTAAAACGCGAAGGTCAAGAAATGATTCTACAAGTTAAGTTTTAGAATATTGTGGGCATTAATCGAGTTGTTCTAGCCACATTTATCTGTTTATCAGCACTTCATCTGATTTTTATTATAGCTGATTGGCCCAATGCGGTACGCGTGTCCAAAGTTTTTCTGGTCCCAATGATTATAACTTGGGTTGGGTTATCTGTTTCGGCTAAAAGTAGGGGAGGAGGATTTACTTTTCTTGCTACTGCCCTGGTGTTTAGTTGGTTTGGTGACGTGTTACTACTTTTCAATGGGTTCAACTTTTTTATTAGTGGGTTAATTGCTTTCTTGCTTGCACATGTTTGTTACCTGCGGGTCATATTTTGGCCAAAACCAACTATTAAATTTAACCAACTTAATGCATTATTTGCCGGACTGATTATTTTCGTTATCGGCTTTCCACTTACAGAAATCATTTACAGCTTACCTGGAGCATTGATAACACCGGTGGCGATATACGCAGCAGTACTAATAGGTTTGTTTATAATGACCAATTTTCGTCCTAAAGCCAAATCATTTTATAAGGATCCTGTGATTTTAGGTGCATTTTTTTTCGCAGTGTCCGACACGGTCTTGGCATTTAATAAGTTTGTTGCACCAGTGGCATATGCTTCGTTCATCATCATGTTGAACTATTTGATCGCTCAGTATTTATTGGCATCAGGTTTAATTAAAGACCTTGAAAGACATTGAAAAAAAAATAAGAACATTGTTCGACTACCGGCAATTACCGTGGCTGATCAAACAATGCCAGTTACCAGCCACCTTTATTGACTCCCTAATACAGTTGCAGACAAAAATATATGTTCTGGATAAGTATATTGAAAAAAACTGGGTCATTGATGAGCCGCACTTGGCCGATTTAGCTCAAGCCATTAAAGAAGAACTACATAAATTAGGATATAACGAATTGGATATCAACAAATTATTAGGCTCATTTGCCATTTACTTAAAACGTGAATTGGCCATTCGCGAGGGTGGATATCCTTCAGAAGTGCCTATTGAAGATTTTTATCTGCACAAATCTTGTGATGTAAAATTACACCGGAAGGTCATTGCGGATCGATCTGCTACTTATATATTTAATGATGAGGATTGGACAACTTTTGATCTGATCACTGAGGTAAATGATGACATAGAAGATCTTGTGGAAGACACTTTATCTATAAATGGTAATCGTTTGCTTTTTAGTTTAAACCTTAAACCCAAAAATGAGCTTTTCAATGAATATCAAAGATTTATTGAACATTTAAAACACCTGTGCGCAAAAATAGAAAATCCCCATATTGGCTCACTGGCCAGACAAGAACTACGTCAAGCTGAACTTAAACTTTCGAATTTGTTTAATGAATTCGAAAATCTGAAACCCGGTTACCGACTCGCTTTTTTAGAAGCGGGACTCTAAATAATAAGGCAACATTGCCCTCCAAGTTGGCCAATCGTGAGGCATATCCGGTCCCCAAATATCCAACTCATGAGGAATGCCCTTGCGCGAAAGTGTTCCAGCCAGACGCTTGGATGCTTCAGGACTTTCATAGGAGCCAGATCCTGTTACGATGTGGATGTGGTTGGCTCGCTGCAAATAAGGCAAATAATAACCATCCGACATATTTTCCAGGTAATGTGTGGGCGAATTAAAATAGACATCATCATCCCAATACCCTGATGTATAAGTACTTAAATCATAAACACCGCTCATCGCTATAACACCATCTAATAAATCAGGACGTTTAAAATATAGATTGGCGGAATGTAAAGCACCCAGGGAAGCCCCGGTTAGGTAAATGGGCGTTTCCGGAGAGGATTGAGATTTAATAAAAGGAACTACTTCTTCATAGATGTAGTGATTAAACTGTTGATGGCGGATAGCTTTATGCCTAGGATGCATGTTTCTATTCATCCAACTTTCAGAATTTATGGAGTTAACACTGAACACTCTAACTTTACCAGACTCAATCAGATTGGCTAACATGTCAATCATTAAAAAGCGTTCATATTCTAAAAAATCAGCGGCCGCAGTGGGTAATAATAACAAAGAGAACCCGTAATGACCATACATGACTATCGGCATTTCTTTATTCAAACTTGGGCTATACCACTGATGGATTTCTCTGCGCATAAACTCTGAAATTTAATATGAGAGTAAAGATACTGTACCATGCTTTAGATGGTATACGCCTTTAATTATTTTTATTTATTGTTCCTATACCGCTTCGGCAAAGGCAGATTTAGCCGGGCAAAAGTTACATAATTAATATTATGTTAAATAGAATTATATCTAAAATAGATATTAAAACCGGAACCCCTGCTTAGAAAATTCATCCCAATTTATGCTCTCATATCCCCCCGGTTGTAAAAAATCATCTTTTGACGTATTATTAGTTAGGCCCACAGCCCTGATAATCATGGACATCCCTGATATATTTATACTGTATTCCAAAGGAAATCCACCTAAACCATATAAACCAAAACGTTCCAATCCATAACCGATTACCGGTATATGTAAATCCGGGCTTATCCATAACTCTCCGTCGTGTTGTTTAAACTTAACCAATTGACATTTTAGCCCCATTATTGATTTGTATTGGCTTGTTCGTATTATTTCATTACCTAGTAAAGAATCCTGGCTCACTTCCATAAGTTTATCAATTTCATTCTTTTGCAACCTGGTCTTTGTCCTTCGCCCAAACACATCGCTATAAATAGTCAACTCTCCCTTGTTCGTTGACCAAAAATTTTGCAGGTATAAAACTCCATTTAACGCTTCTACTTCCATTCTTGACATTCCTGGCCGGAAATAAATGCGCATAGTGAACATCGAACTCAAGTTTTTCTGCATAGAGTTTATTTGTGGAGAAACCACACTATCGGGTATTTGCAGATGAACCACTTTAAAAGTCATAATGCCTTGTTGCCCGTTTAGAATAAACCAAGGAAGTATAAATAAAGTCAGAGAAAGTAATTTTTTCATTTTAACGACGCAATGCAAAGTTTAAAGATATACTTTACTGGATTTGGTCAAAAAATATAATCGATAGGCTTGCCGATTTACTCCTACCTAAAGGCTCCACAAATCGATGTACTTAACAAATATCTTCATCATATTAAGGGTATCATCCAGAGCTCGATGGTGCGTTCCTTCAAATTCAAAACCTTCCTTTACCAAACTGGATTTAAGGCCAAAGTACCTTGGATGTTTTCTAATGAGGTGGTATTGTTTTTTTATGTCCAGGTAGGGTTCTACCCAATCATACTCTAGTTGATGCAATAAACACTCTCTTACTAATTGTCGCCGGTCTTGAGCCCCCCATGCGCACAACCAGTATTCTTCATCCCCTATCCATCTCTTAAATTCACGAGCAACTAAACTAAATTCCTGAGCTTTATTTATTTCAACCTGACTAATTTGCGTCAATTGTAAACAAAATGGAGACAAAAAAGGAAAATGTAACGGCTTAACAAAACTTTCAAACTTGGAAATATAAGTCCCAAATTCATTTAATTTGATCGCCCCGATCTCTATAATTTCCCTGATTTCAGTGGGCGGAGAATCATCCCAGCATGTGGTTTCAAGATCAAAAAGAATGTATTCCATTCAATACCTGAGCTTTCAAATGGTAGTTTTGGTTTTCGCGAAAGCATTGACTTGATTGACCAAATCTTTCTCTAAATTGTAATGCGCCAAACGATTATGATAAAAAAAGAGTAACTTAAAGTCCTCGCTGACTAATTTTCCCTGGCTGGTATATTTAAGCGGTCGTTTAACATGGAAAGCACCTAAGCGTTTTATTCCATCATCCATCAAAGCCTCTATTCCATTCTTAGCATGATTTGACACTTTGAGCTGACCTTCCTGTTCTTTTTTCAACAACACGTTCATTAACTCATAGATAAATGATTTCAACTCCGTAAGTCCAAAATCGAAATCTTCCTCTTCCAGCCTGAGCAGGCCAAACAATTCTAATTCCTTGTAGTGATTTTTTAATTGAATAAAAGCAGCAAAGGCTACGATATGACTCGTTAATACCACATTGATTTCTTTAAATCGCTTTACCAGTTTATCGGATAAGTGTTTGGTATAGACCTGCTCTCTCTGTGAGTTCTCTTCCAGTCGCTCATTAAACATAAAATAGTCTTCCATTTTCACCGGAAGTCCATTTTCATTTATGCTTTGGCCCTTTTCATCAACTTCATTTCCTGCAAAATCCATCGGCTCACCAAAAGAAAGTGTGATATCAGAACTCGTTGAAAAAAACTGCCAAATAAACCTTAATACATTGCGAATACTTTTAAAATCATCTTTTATCGTCAGAAATTTTTCTTTCCCGACTTGAGCCAAATGCTGATTAATAAGATAGGGAGCTTCCAGCACACAATGATAACTTAATACCAGGGGTACTATAATAATTTTATTTGACTGCCCCTTAAATGTTATACTGCGTTGAGCCTCTACTAATGTCCCTAATAACCCTAACTTTAACCTTTCTTCAAGTGCACCGCTGCGTGAACGTGTTCCACCAGGGAAAAACAAGGTATGTGTTCTCCGTTCAAGTGATAAAGTTGACATGGTCTTAAGAACTTCCAAATAGACCGGATTTTTTTTTCGTCGGTCTACCCGATATGCACCTAGGCGATTCATGAAGTACCCAAAAAACTCACTATTATATAGGTTTAGTCCTGCCCCATATGAAAAAGCCGGGAGTCCCATCACATAATCTAGCGCATAGCCAATAAGAATGGAATCAAGATTGCTAAAATGGGTAGGTACTACCACCACGGTACCTTTCTGTATTAGTGTTCTTATTTTCTCAATGGGTCCCTTTACTTTTATGCGCTCATAGAGTTCAACGCGGGTAGTCCAGTATCTACTGGCTTCTTTTCCGGTTGCTGCATTTAAAAGTCTACGAAAAAAAGCTGTCAAAAATTTTCT
The DNA here is from genome assembly GCA_041917975.1 of Saprospiraceae bacterium. Classification (GTDB taxonomy): domain Bacteria; phylum Bacteroidota; class Bacteroidia; order Chitinophagales; family Saprospiraceae; genus JAYRWN01. The sequence continues at coordinate 28,908 of JAYRWN010000215.1, forward strand.
GGCAAACTTAAATGTAGGTATTTTGAAGTTGCCCACGACTTCTTCCGCATACCTGTGAATGATGATTTTTAATAGTTCTGTTTCAAGATGGGTTTTGTCAGGGGTATGATATGCATCCGCAAGTCGCGATTGAATTTTTTTCCAAAATGCCATCTCATTAGGTGGATCAGCAGCCCAGGGTTCTTCACTCAGGCGGATTTTCTCCATGTATACAGTTTTGGAAATTAGCCCGTCTAATTCATTTCCATACTTTTCCTTCAGGTTTTCGAAGGTCGCCAGTTCGATATCGCGCAGAAAATTTGGTCTATCCTCGCTAAGTTTATATATGGGCCAATCTTTTAAGTCTGGCCAGATTTGAGGATAAATTTTGTATCCGTTCGTTTGCATATTTTTTTACAATGATCAGAGCGAGCTATTCAACTGTGCAATATAATCCAAAATAGCATTTCCCCCTACCCTTTTTAGACTGGAAACTTGAAAAACAGGTGGTAGCGAAGCCCAAGTCTCCAGCATTTTTTGTTGGAAGTTTAAGACATTATGTTTTATTTGTATAGGCTTCGACTTATCTATCTTACAAAACGCCAGCGTTAATGGTACTTTTTCGGATCCCAACCAATTCAAAAACTCTATATCTGCTGATTGCGGTACAATATTGCTATCAACCAGGACAAAAGTCGTTACCAAATTATGTCTTTGTACCAAAAATTTCCTCGTCATGACCTCCCATTGGGTACGATTTTTTTGAGATACTTTGGCATACCCGTAACCGGGTAAATCTACCAGACACCAAGCGTCATTGACTTTGTAGAAGTTCATTGTGGAGGTCTTACCTGGTCGTTTGGAAACTCTGGCCACCTCTTTGCGATCAAGTAGGTAGTTTATCAATGAAGATTTACCCACATTAGAACGACCTACAAATGCATATTCCGGCAATTTGTGGTCAGGACATTTGTCCATCCGCACAAAGCTACCTAGAAACTCTACCTCATTAATAACCATATTTCTTTTTATATTAAATAAAAATGTAATGTATATTTGTTAAATTAACCGGCGTAACCGTTAATATATTGATAAAAAAAGCTTTGCATGTATCTTTTGATTTTTAACTCCGTTTTTCAGGAAAATAGATAGGTTATGAAAAGTTTAATGCAAATATTGTCAATTGTGGCTGTACTTAGTTTTACCTTTTCACTTAACGGCCAGATAAAGTTTGGTTTTAAAGGCGGTGTAAGTTCTTTTGATTTAAAGCCTGGAGACCTGATAATTTCTTCGAATGAGGACTTAAAACAATTTGGTCTGAAAGTCGATCAAGCTGATCTAGGTATTCACTTTGGTATTATGACGCAGTTCAACTTCGCTAATCTATTTATCCAACCAGAGGTTTTACTGAATTCTAATTCAGTTAATTACCGCGTGACTGATTTCAGTTCGCCACAGGTGGGCGAAGAGTTGCTTAAAGAGAAATATCAACATGTAGATATCCCAATAATTATTGGAGCGCGGCTTGGTCCATTGCGCATCGGTGGCGGACCTACCGGGCACGTATTTATCAATAGCACTTCTGAATTGTTTAAATTTTCAGAATATAGCCAGGTTTTCAAAAACATAACATATGGCTGGCAAGCCGGACTTGGATTAGATCTATGGAGTGTTCATCTGGATATTCGATACGAAGGGAATTTCGCCAAGTTTGGTGAACATATCGTCTGGAACGGCCAATCTTACAATTTTGACAAATCACCGGCTAGAATTTTAGCCTCAGTAGGCATAACGTTGTAAAATTATTAAAGCATAAATTTTATGGTTGCTTGTTTTTCCAGGCAACCATTTTTTTTTACCTCTATGCAAACGGTTTATTCTTTTCTTTGTTTTCACTTACTTAATCCATTGGAATGGACGTTTTTACTTTGCCGTATCACCAGATACCTTTCTTATCACGAACAGATCTTGATTACCTGGAGTCTAAACCGGAACTCCTTAAATTTGGCGCTTGGACGCCAGAGTTATCTGCATTTGAGCAGATAATTACCGCACGGCAGAATGCCAGTTTTTTGGATAGGAATATTTTAGTACAAGTCCTTCTGGACCAATACTTATCTTTTCATACCTCTTCAAAAGTTACTGAAAACATTTTAAAACTAGCTGACCAGCGCACTTTTACAGTATGCACAGCTCATCAGCCAACATTATTTACAGGGCCCCTTTATGTCATTTATAAGATCGCCAGTTGTATTAATCTGGCCAACCAATTAAATAGGGTTTATCCTGCCTATCAGTTTGTGCCGGTTTACGTTATGGGTGGAGAGGATCATGATTTTGAAGAAATAAATCATGTTAATATTTGGGGTCAAAAAATAACCTGGGACCACCAAGGTAAAGGGAATGCTACAGCCAGACTTAGCACGGAGGGTATAAAAGATGTCTGGGACCGCATAATGAGTCTATTGGACCATAAACTCCCTACCTATAAAGCTGGTCCATTATTTACAGCTAGCTATGGAATCTCAAAAACCCATGGTGAAGGAAATTTACGATTCATCGATAACCTTTTCCAGAATTATGGTTTAGTTACGATTTCTATGGATCACCCCCGTTTAAAATCTGAGTTTCAGCACATTATAGCCGATGACTTAATAAATCAAACCTCAGCCGGTTTAGTGCGTCAAACACAGGAACAACTTGTCGCACAAGGCTATTCTCCCCAGGCTCACGTCAGAGATATTAATTTATTTCTCTTTTTGAATGGTAAAAGACAACGAATAGAAAAAACCAACACTGGTTTTGAGGTCGGCGGAGTGAGTTTTACAACAGAAGAAATGCTTCGTCAACTTAGTCTGAATCCTGAGGATTTTAGTCCTAATGTTGTCCTTCGGCCTTTATTGCAAGAGTATATACTGCCTAATCTGGCTTACATCGGTGGAGGTGGAGAAATTGCCTATTGGTTAGAACGGCTTAATCAGTTTCAGCATTATCAAATACCCTACCCTGCCTTGATACGCCGGAATTCTGTCGGGATACTTGATCGGGCTCATCATCAACCTTTACTTAAATCGGGGCTAACATATTCGGAAATTTGTACGCCTGATATCGAGACATTTATAACTCAACGAGTAGCGGCTGAAATGGATTTTGACCTTGTCAGGAAAATCGACGAAATCAACAAAATTTTTGAATCACTCGCTGATCAAGTTGTGCGAATTGATCCTACTTTATCTCCATTGGTTCAAGCAGAAAAAATCAAGACTATCAGCGGTTTACAACAAATAGAGAAAAAAGCAATTAAAGCTGAGAAAAGTAAGCAAGATGTACAAAACAACCGCATCCGCAAGGTCTATGCTAAGTTATTCCCTAACCATAATTTACAAGAACGTGTTGAAAACTTTCTGCCTTATTACCTAGAATTTGGTCAGGATCTTATTGATCAACTGATCAATACCTTAGACCCTTTTAGGCGTGAATTCCTTTTTTTTGTTGATAAAGATTAGCTGCAAAAAAATCCAATAAATCTTCCAAACGATGGCGTAACTCATTGCGATCCACAATAAAATCTAGAAAACCGTGTTCTAGAAGGAACTCCGCTGACTGGAACCCCTCTGGTAAATTCTTTTTCATCATTTCCTTGATAACACGGGGTCCGGCAAACCCGATCAAACTATTCGGTTCTGCAAAATTAATATCTCCCAGCATGGCATAGGAAGCTGTTACTCCTCCTGTGGTAGGGTCAGTCATTAATGAAAAGAAGGGTAATTTTGCCTTTGCCAGCTGGGTCAGTTTAGCGGACGTTTTAGCCATTTGCATCAATGAAAATGCTGATTCCATCATTCGTGCACCCCCTGACTTGGAAATAACAAGCAATGGATACCTGTGGGCAATACAATAATCTATAGCCAAAGCAATCTTTTCACCAACCACTGAGCCCATGCTCCCACCTATAAATGCAAAGTCCATCGCCGCTATAACCAAAGGCTTTCTATTGACTTTGCCTTCAGCTACATTGATGGCGTCTTTCATGTTAGTTTGGTCCTTTGCCTTTTCTAGACGATTTTGGTACGATGTCAGGTCAGTGAACGAAAGGAAATCCAAGGATTCATAATCTGTAAAAAGTTCATTATAAGCTTCGCCATCGAAGATCAATTCATAATATTCCCTGGAGCCAATACGAGAATGATAGCCACAACGTGGACATTTATAAAAATTTTCTTTGTATTCCTTATGCGTGCTGGTTTCTTTGCATTTTGTGCAATGATACCACAGACCATCCGGAGTTTCTTTCTTAAACTTCGTGGCCGTTTGGATACCTTCTTTCAGCCTTTTAAACCATCCCATAAAAATAATTTGAGCTTAGAAGGTATGTTCATGGTCAATCAAAGATAATATTTTTCAAAATTTTGCAATGTTTGTCTTAAATTCTTTAAAGCAACCTAAGCAACAGCAAATGAATATTTTACTTATTGGATACGGTAAGATGGGAAAAGGAATAAAAGCTTTAGCCATTGAGCGGGGGCATAACATTGTAGGAGTCGTGGACTATGACGATTCATATCTTCTAGATAGTGAGGAATTTATAAAAAGAATAAACGCAGATATTGCTATCGAATTTACCACACCCGAAAGTGCGTGGCCCAATATCAAAGCTTGCCTACAACATGGTTTGCCTACCCTATGCGGCACAACCGGCTGGACTCAACATTGGGATGAAATGATTGCTCTTGTCCAACAAACTAAAGGTACTTTTTTCTATACCGCCAATTATAGCATTGGCGTTAATCTGTTCTTTTCCCTCAATAGCATGCTGGCAAAACTTATGTCACATCAACCGGATTACCGCCTAAGCTTGGAAGAAATCCACCACATCCATAAAAAAGACAAACCAAGTGGGACTGCCCTTCATTTAGTTAAGGACATTATCGCTCATCATAAGGAATATTCAACATGGTCTTTAGGGCCAAGTGATAATAAAACTCAAATACTAATTAACTGTATTAGAGAGAGTGAGGTGGCTGGTATACACAAGGTAACTTATAAAGGACCGTATGATCAGATTACCATTTCTCATGAAGCCTTTAGTCGTGATGGGTTTATCCAAGGTGTATTGATTGCAGCAGAATGGTTATTTAATCAGAGAACTTCTGGCATATATGACATGCGGGATGTCCTAAAATAAAAAACCCCATTGGTAATCAATACCAACGGGGTCGAACACACTATGAGAACACCCTAAATAGAACTTATTATCAACTTTATACCTACAAATATATTATACTTTAAAATACAAATACTAATTTTTTCTCAGAATTTGTAAAAAAAATGATCAGCACTAAATCGGTCGAAGAAGTCATCCAGCGCTCATCTATTGAAGAGGTGATTGGAGACTATGTCCAACTGCGCCGAAGGGGAACTAATTTGGTCGGTTTATGCCCGTTCCATTTGGAGAAAACCCCCTCTTTTAGTGTTTCTCCAGGTAAAGGCATCTATAAATGTTTTGGCTGTGCACGCTCGGGAAATGCGGTGCAATTCATGATGGAGCATGAAAGCATGACATTTCCAGAAGCCATTCGTTATCTGGCTAAAAAGTTTTCCATCACCATTGAAGAAACTGTTCAAACTGAAGAAGTCCGTCAGGAAAATTTATTAAAAGAAAGTTTATTTATCGTTAATGATTGGGCGGCAAAATATTTTCAGCAAGAACTCTGGCAGACCGAAGAAGGACAAGCCGTAGCCCTACCCTATTTTAAAGAACGTGGTTTTATTGATCAAACCATTAAGAAATTCCAATTAGGTTATGCACCCCGCCAAGCTGCATTCATTGAATTTGCTACTAATCACCACCTGAATCCCGAATATTTACGAACACTTGGGCTAGCTACTGAAAAAAATCATGACTTTTTTCGTGAACGGGTCATATTTCCTATTCAAAGTCTTTCAGGAAAAATACTCGGATTCGGAGGTCGCATTCTAAAAAATGTACCTAATGCACCCAAATACCTTAACTCTCCGGAGTCAGAAATCTATAATAAACGATCCATTTTATTTGGTTTATTCCAGGCAAAAAAAGCTATTAAGGAACAAGATTATTGCTTACTGGTCGAAGGGTATACGGATGTAATTTCTTTGAGTCAAGCAGGGGTAGAAAATGTGGTCGCATCTTCCGGAACTTCGCTTACTGTCGAGCAAATCTATCTTATCAAACGGTTTACATCCAATGTACATCTCCTTTATGACGGCGATCCCGCAGGGATAAATGCAGCGATAAGGGGATTAAATTTATTATTGGAAAAGGACTTAAACGTCAAAATTATCATCCTCCCGGAAAAGGAAGATCCTGATTCCTTTATTCGTAAACAAGGCAAACAATATTTTTTAGATTATCTGCAAAAACATCAGGAAGATTTTATCCAGTTTAAGCTTAACCAGGCCGGACTTAATCAGGATCCAATAAAAAAAGCAGAGTATATCAAAGACATTGTAGAAACGGTGGCCTTAGTCCCCGATAGTTTAAAAAGGGCCATATATACTAAAGAAGTTTGCCAAAAGCTAGGAATTAGAGAAGAAATATTCACTCATGAGGTGAATAAGAACCTGCGCAAAGTTCTGGTGCAGCAGCAGCACTCTGGAACTCTACCGCAAAATGATCTTGCAGCCCTAAAAACTGTAGATGACTCAGAGAGTAAGTCCATAATTCACAATCAAACTGCCCTTCTCACACCAAATGATGAACCTCAAGAAAAAGATATCATCAGAATATTAATCCAATTCGGAAGTGAGCTGCCCGATCCTCAAGACACCACTACGGATTTGGCTAAAGTTATGTTGGAAAATTTGTCGGATGTAATCGAATATTTTGATAACGCCCTTTATAAAAAGATTATCCTGGACCTTCAACAACGGATTGAGCAAAGAAAACCTTATGACCCCTCCTATTTTTTACACCATCATGACCCGGAAATACAGAAACTTGCCATAGACCTTAACTCCACCCCCTACACATATAGCGAAAATTGGGCTGCACGTTGGGAAATATATCTTCAGACTCAAAAAGATCCTGAAAAAAATTTTATGCGCGACAGTTACCAAAGTATGATGCGCTTTAAACTTCGGAAGATAAACCGCTTGATCCAGGAAAACCTAAAAAATATGGAAAACGCCCGGGATAATAATCTTGCGGAGGAAGAAATGTTATACCTGAGAGTTCACCAACATTACACCAAAGTTCGTAATGAAATTGCGGCAAATGTTCGAACAGTGCTCATTTGAACATTTCTCTTTAACATTACTGATTGCGCTGCATACAATTTAAATCCTGGAAAGCCTGTATTAACCGCGCTTTGAACGTCTTTTCTCCCTCTCTCAACCAAACTCGCGGGTCGTAGAATTTTTTGTTGGGTTTGTCCGAGCCTTCCGGGTTTCCGAGTTGACCCTGCAAATAATCTTTTTTGCCGGCATAAAATAATCGAATTCCATCCCAGAACGCCCACTGTAAATCAGTATCAATATTCATCTTGACCGCACCGTAGCTAATGGCCTCCCTGATTTCTCCAACTGAAGATCCAGATCCTCCATGAAATACAAAATTTATCGGCTTGTCATTAAGGTCAAATTTCTGAGCGACGTAGTCCTGACTATTTTTTAAAATTATTGGTTTTAACGAAACGTTACCTGGTTTATAAACACCGTGAACATTACCAAAAGCTGCCGCAATAGTGAAGTTTGGACTAATGGCTGATAAATGTTCGTAGGCATACGCCACATCACTGGGTTGAGTGTAAAGTCGGGCATTATCCACATCAGAGTTGTCAACACCATCCTCTTCTCCTCCGGTAACTCCTAATTCAATTTCAAGGGTCATTCCCAGTTGATTCATACGACGGAAAAACGTTGTACTGATCTCTATATTTTCTTCTATAGGTTCTTCACTTAGATCCAACATATGCGAGCTGTATAAAGAGACGCCATATTGTTCGAAATGTTTTTCACCTGCCGTCAACAAACCGTCAATCCAGGGGAGCAATTTCTTTGCACAATGATCTGTATGTAAAATAACCGGTACACCATAATGTTTAGCCAATAAATGAATATGCAGGGCTCCGGATATTCCTCCCCAAATAGAAGCTTGTTGTTTATCATTGGGCAAACTTTTACCAGCATAAAAAGCTGCTCCCCCATTACTAAACTGAATGATCACTGGAGAATTAACCTCTTTTGCAGTTTCCAAGACTGCATTAACGGTGTTTGTTCCTGTTACATTGACTGCAGGCAGAGCATAACTATTTTTTTTAGCATCCTCAAATATTTCAGTCACCCCTGCCCCACTGACTACTCCTGGTATAAATTTCATAAAATCTTAAATTTTTCCTTTTTCTGTTAAATATCTTTCCGCGTCCAAAGCAGCTACACAACCACTTCCGGCCGCGGTTACCGCCTGGCGATAATGTTTATCCTGTGCATCTCCGCAGGCAAATACCCCTTCGATATTGGTCTTAGAGGTTTTACCTTGTGTGATGATGTATTTGGAATCATCCATTTCCAACCATCCCTCAAAGATAGATGTATTGGGCTCATGACCAATAGCAATAAATAAAGCTTTTGCGGGAATAATGTTTGTTTCCCCAGTCAACCTATTGCGCACCTCTACGCCTTCCACAGCTTCTTCTCCAATCAATTGGTTCACCTCTGTGTTCCAATGGATTTTAATATTAGCTGTATTGCTTACACGTTCCTGCATGATTTTCGAAGCTCTCATTTCATCACGTCTTACCAGCAAATGTACTTTAGTGCATAGTTTTGCCAGGTAAGATGCTTCCTCGGCAGCGGTGTCTCCTCCTCCTACTACTACAACCTCAGAGTTGCGAAAAAAATATCCATCACAAACTGCACACGCTGAAACTCCTCGGTTCATGAGACGTTGTTCATCCGGTATACCCAACCATTTAGCGCTTGCTCCGGTAGCCACGATGACAGCCTGGGCTTCCACCAGTTCACCACCTTCTGTCCAAATTTTATGGACATGCTCACTAAAATCCACTTTTATTATATTTTCATAGATCATGACAGTCCCAAATCGCTCCGCTTGTTTTCGCAAATCTTCCATCATCTCAGGGCCAAGCACACCATTAGGATAGCCTGGGTAATTCTCCACATCAGTGGTAATGGTCAGTTGTCCGCCGATTTGGGTACCTGTATAAAGGATTGGCTTTAAATTAGCTCGTGCAGCATAAATAGCAGCGGTATACCCAGCCGGGCCAGATCCAATGATCACACATAACTTTTGATCTCTTTGAGTTGACATAATTTTGTAATGTTAATCCTGGTTGTAAAAAAAAAGACCTTGCACCGGAAACTTAATTATTGAATATTGATTTGTAGAAATATATTGTTTTGTCTCATTAACAAGCGTATGGACTTTTTGTTTTTCCTCTTTGTTTTGATTTCCTTATCTTTTTGGTTATCTGAGCGAAAAAAGTCCGGACAATACTTATTTTTTATGGCTTTCACCACCTGGATAATCTGGTTGGCCTTTTGTTCTTTTTGGACCGAGACAACTTTTTTGAGGTTAATCTGGACTATCCTGCTTATTGGTTTTGCCGGTTCCATTCACCATTTATTTAAAATAAGAACCATTACTCTCCAGGGTTCAGTTTGGATGATTGTGGCCTTATCAGGCTATTGGGTTATACAAAGACTGGTTAATGAACCCACAAAATCTTTAGATCCCGAAGCTGAACTTCTTATCGAATTAGAAGTTGGGCGGGACCCATCAGAAATTTCTGCAGTTTTGGGGAAGGATATTTTGGCTATTCGCAAAGCCTTTACCATGTTCGATATCCAGTCTCCTCTTGACAGGTATTTTTGTCTAGATGTTAAAAATGACGCATCGAGCCTTAAAATAGTCAAAGAGTTGCTATCCCGACAAACTGTTTTAGTTTCTCATGTAGAAAATAATGAAGTCCTATATTATGAAAAACCAGTCATTTCCAAAATTACTAGAATAAGTCGTAGCTGGACCAACGATCCAGGACTAACTAACCAGTGGTACTTAGAATATCTAGGTGCGGAAAATTTTCATCGCGAGTTGTTAACACTAAAACCAGTCAAGACCTCTCTTTTGGCTATTTTAGACACAGGCATTGAAAGTAAACATGAAGACCTTATTTCCAATTATCAGTCTAGCGGGTCCGAAAATGATAATGATCCGATTGGCCACGGAACACACTGTGCTGGGATTGCTGGTGCAATTACTGGAAATGGAAAGGGTATTGCCTCATTAATACCACCACAAAATAACTCTGTGAAACTCACCGGATTCAAAGTTTTAAAATACAATGGTTCCGGAACGCAGAAAGACATAATTGACGGTATTATCAAAGCCACCGACATGGGAGCTGATGTTATCTCATTATCCCTTGGAGGTCCCAGCGATGATCTGAAACAGAGGGCCTACGAACTTGCTGTAGAATATGCTGCAAAAAGAAATGCTATAATAGTAGTTGCAGCCGGAAACAACAATTCCGATGCCAGGAACTATAGTCCTGCCAATGTTAAGGGGCTGATCGTCGTCACAGCTATTGATCAACAAGGGCAATTAGCCTCTTTTTCAAACCATGTGGCTCATTTAGCGATGGGAGTAGCTGCTCCAGGTGTTGGGATTTATTCTACCATTCCAAACAATAAATACACTTCATATAATGGCACTTCTATGGCTACTCCTTTGGTCGCCAGTGTTATCGCAACTATTAAGTCTCTTAACCCCAGCATATCCACCGCTCAAGTTCATGCCCATTTGGCAAAAGGCATCAGGACTGGATCCGGTTCTAAAACAGGAGTTATCCTTAAGCTCGACCATGTTTTATCCGGCTTGTAAGCAATCTTGCTCCCGGAGGATTTTAAGGATTTCTTCTACAGGGCCGGTACCCGGTAAACACTTTATAGTCCATTGTGCTTGAAAATAGTAATTCTCTCTTTCTTTTATTTTTAGTCCAACATATTCTTTCAGTTCTTCAGGAGATTTGTTTTTTAATAATGGTCTTTTATTTTGTCCGCTGATTAATTGAGACACCAGTTTTTCGACAGGATTGTCTAAATAAAAGGTTAACCCTACGCTGTTAAATAAGTCCATATGGCTAAAGAAACAAGGCGTCCCACCACCAGTGGCCATGATCATAGGGGTAGATTTTTTCAGTACATCTAATAAAGCCAGATGCTCAAGCTGCCTAAAATAATTTTCACCTCCTCTGGTAAACATTTCATTGATTGATAACTGGTGTTTTCGTACAATAAATTCATCCAAATCAACAAAATCCCAACCTGTAACTGCACTCAATCGTTTACCATGATAGGATTTTCCACTACCCATAAACCCAATTAAAAAAACTATGCATTTTTGCACCATAACTATTTCATCATGCACGTTAGAGCGCGGAATTTAATCATATTATTTAGTTCTATTCTTTTTAGTTGCCGGCAATCTGACGTCAGTCGCATCAACCATTCTCTTATACAACAGATCATCCATATACCCGTCAGCATAACCAATCAGTCCGACACCACCAATGGAGTGATTTTGGACCTACCAAAAACCATAGAGTTTGATACAATCATAGAAGGTGATGTCATCGAGAAGCGAGTAACCTTTAGTAACCGGGGGACAGTGCCTTTAGTCATTGGTGATGTCCAATCATCCTGTGGCTGCACAGCCATAAAATATACAACAGACCTGATTAAGCCCGATTCCAGTGGATCTATAAACATTCGTTTTAACTCCAAAGGGTGGCCATTCGAGCAAAACAAGTCAATTTTCATCTTTGCGAATACGTTTCCTAACCAAACCATACTATCTTTACACGGTTATGTAAAACCAAATAGTATAGGGTATGATTAAACTGATAATTTTCTTACAGGCAGCTCAACCGAGCTTACTAAGTAGTTTATTACCGTTTTTACTGATTTTTGTTGTTCTTTATTTTTTTATGCTCCGTCCTCAGGTAAAAAAACAAAAGGAGCAAACCAAGTTTGTTGCCGAAATTCAAAAAGGTATAGAGGTGGTTACCAATTCTGGATTAATCGGGCGAATAAATAAAATTGAAGGTGATATAATCACTCTCCAAATTGATCCAAAAACTTTCATACGAGTATTAAAAGGAACTATTTCCAAAGAACTCACTGAAAGTTACAACAAAGCACAAGCGGCCAGCGGAGCCAGTTCCGAAAAGACTGAGGCCTAATAGTTTTTCAACAATTTTGTTTGCGCATAATCAATTAAGCGGGACGGTGAAACACATCTTAATGTGATTAACTGTTCATTCTGTTTAAAATCCCAAATAACCAGTCTGGCCTGGGTTGATACTCCTTTAAAGAAAATATCTTTGTTGCTTATCTAAGGCTATCTAATTGGGTCAGCGTGAGTAGGTTGAAAGTTCTTTTACCCCTTTGAGTTTAATAATACATTGCTCTTCTAAGAAGTTAATTCATCTAACCTGCTTTCACATTGGATTTAAGTCCTGGTAATGAGGTGAGTGTATGGAATGCTACCTAATTCTAGAATTATTTCCAGGAAATGACATTATTCAGGAGATGCATGCCCGGAAAAGCTAATCCGTTACAAGAGCTAATCAAACAACTTAAAGAGACCTCCTTGGTGCGCGATAAAAAAAGGGCAGAATGCCCCTTTTTATCTCTTTATATTATCTCTATCTTAATAATGTAATGTTTCCTTTTTTTGTAAAGGTTTCCCCTCCAGTACATAGAATATTTAAATAATAACCATAAACATCAGGATTGGCTAAACTTCCGTTAAAATTACCATCCCAACCAAAGCCCTGGCTAGTACTCCGGAATACTTGTTGACCCCAGCGGTTGTATATTATCAGTTCCATCTCATCAATGGTGTTACCTCTTACAAAAAGAACATCATTATGTCCATCTCCATTGGGTGTAAATGCATTGGGTATAAATAGAAAAGGTTCAGCACATTCGGGAATTATTATATTAACTATAGTTGTATCTGAACCAGTACAACCTTCCGGGCTGGTAACGGCAGCAGTGTAAATGGTTGTCTCGGTTGGCTTAGCTATTGGGTTAAATACGTTGTCTTTATCTAAGCTAACTGACGGGTCCCATTTATAGGTATACCCTGTACCGGTGGTTACGTTTAGTTGGGAAGTTTTACCCAAGTCAATGGTGTAAGGATTGGATGTGGCTACCACATCTACATTAAAGGGAACAACATCTACAGTAAGTGTTAGAGTTTTCGAACATCCTTCAGCATTGGAAACCACTACTTCATAGGTTACTGTATCTTGAGGATTCGCTGTTATTGAGGAACCATTCAAACCACTCGTAATGGAAGGATCAGGTTTCCAGCTATAAGTTAGCGTCTGATCAGGACGGTTATTAGTTACAGAAATCTTAATTTCATCACCCGCACAGATTACCCCGTCTGGCTGCAATCCAATTGAAATGTCTAAAGTTCCTCTAATGATCATAAAAGACTGGGATCTGGTGCATCCATAAGCATCAGTAGCAGTGATGGTATAATTTCCACTTCCGTTAGGTTTAAGGTCTATTTCATTTTCTGTTGAAATTACCTCCCCCTGGGGGTTTTTCCATTCAAGTTTTACATCAATTCCCCCTTGCACTTGTGCAATCAAATGAATCGAATCAGTGGTACATAATGTCGTGTCATTGATATTGGTATTTAACTCAAATGAAGGAGGTACGATTACTCGGACTGTTCCTGTCAATTGGCAATCTGTGGCCGCATCGGAGATGGTCACGGAGAAAGTGGTGGTCACGGTCACTGTTGCAGTAGGGTTGATGCTGTTAGGGTTATTCACCTTATCTGCTGGAGTCCATTGATAAGTAAAACGAGAATCTCCCTGCGGATTAAGGTTAACCGGAGCACCAAAGCAACTAATAAGAGAATCAGGCAATTTATTTACCGCATCAAGAACCGGTATCCATAACACTATTTCTTTGGAAGCAGTACAATTCCCATTAATGGTATCGGTTACTTTTACGCTGATTACTGTATGGGTATCCACGGTAATTTTAGGCGATACCGCATTGGCGTCTGAGAACAGCTCTGCAGGAGACCATTCATATTTAAATGATGGGTTCCCTCCTGGATTAATTGTAATTTCCCTCCCCGGGCAAGTTTCAATGGTGTCAGGTAGAGCTTCAATTATTGCATCTACTCCTATGACGACATTAATTATTTTTTC
>JAYRWN010000216.1:0-8021 GCA_041917975.1 Saprospiraceae bacterium
CATCATCTTTTGTAGATATCATCCATACGCCGGCTGATTTCGGCCAGGCGATCCCGGCCACCGCCATTAACCTCTGCCGAACCCCATCCGGAGTATCCTACGGATCTTAATGCACTGTTTACTGCCGACCAATCCACATCGCCATCGCCTAATTCGACTTCAAAACCTTTCCAAAGCCCGACTTCATTCATTTTTTTGCGACTGTATTCTTTGATGTCGATTTTCATGATTCGTTTGCCTAAAGCGGTAATCCATTGCTCAGGCCAGCCATAACGCAGAATATTGCCGATGTCAAAATACCAGCCCAATAAGGGGTGGTTGATTTCATCCACAAAGCGGGCAGCTTCCAAGGGACTGAGCAAAAAATTGTTCCACACGTTTTCGAGGGCTATTTTGATCCCGGTTTCTTCCGCTACCGGCAGCATCTTTTTTATCTCTGTCTGCGCCCGTTCATAGGCGTGTTGGTAACTGGTTTTTTCATTGACCACGGCCGGCACAAGTAATACGGTGGTTCCCCCGTATGTTTTGCAGTCGCGCAACGCCGTTTTCATTGATTCGGTACATTCAGCCCGTACTTTTGGGTCCGCATCGGACAGTGGCATTTTCCAATGACGGGAGTTGACTACTCCAGGTATATCGATGCCGCTTTTATCGCGAGCGCGCAGGATGTCCATGGGGTCCAGGTCATTCGGGCTATCCAGTTCAACGCCATGAAACCCCAGGTCTTTAACCATTTTGAATTTATCGATGAGGGGTAAATTCCCTTCAATCATGCCAATTTTCAGGCTTTTTTTAGTCAGCCCTTCTCCGGCTGGTTTAACCAATCCGGACACTGAAGGAGATACCATTGCGCCCGCCAGGACAGCAGAGCTTTGTCTGATAAATTTACGCCGTTCCATGTTTATACAAATTTAGTTATGCCAGGCTGAGCCACCGGTATTTCCGGCCAGATCATGTCCCACTGATAATCTTCCGGCGATGGGCCGAGTTGTTCCTGCGAATTTAAGGCTTGATCCCAGGTGAGGGTCTGACCGGTATAAGCGGCCATACGCCCCCAAATGGCCAGCATACTGCTTTGAGCCATGGCTTCACCCTGGCAGACTTGTTTGCCGGCGCGGATGCTGGCAAAGAGTTCATCATGTTCGGTTTGGTACATGTCATTAGCTTTGCCTTCCCATTTCCAGTTTTTCTTAGCGCCGATGATTTCATGGCGGTTTCCAACTTCGATTTCACAACGGCCTTTGGATCCGATCATTTCGATCCCATAAGCCCGGGAACAGCCCTCTTGCTGACGGCTGAAATGATAACCTTTTGCGCCGTTAGCATATTCATAGACCACGGCAAAATGGTCATAAACATTGCCATAACGTTCTTCGGTACGGCTTTGGCGTCCGCCGGTAGCGGTTACTTTTAAAGGCAATTTGTCACCCATAGCCCAAGACATCATGTCCACGCTGTGCACCGCTTGTTCGACGATGTGGTCTCCCGACAAAAAATTATAGTACAACCAGTTGCGCATTTTGAGGGCATTGCCGGTAAAACCGCCTTCATCACGATACCATAGTGCTCCGGTATTATACGTATTGTAAACACTTTGTACATCCCCGATGGCCCCATCCAGAACTCGCCCGAAAGTATCCCGTTTGCGATAATCAAAACGCCAACAGAATCCGGAGGTCCAGCCCAGGTTTTTTTCTTTGGCTTTGCGGGCGGCGGCATAGATGCGCCGGATGCCGGGGGCATCGACCGCGACGGGTTTTTCGACAAACATGTGTTTTCCGGCGGCTATGGCAGCCTCCACATGCAAGGGTCTGAAGACGGGTGGCGAAGCTAAAATAACCACATCTACATCCGTTTCTAATAACCGCGCATACGCATCAAACCCAACAAATTTGTGAGCAACTTTTATTTTGTCAGGATTCTCTTTCTTCAAATTTTCCAGCGATTCGTCTAGCCGGTCTTCAAAAAGGTCGGCCATCGCATACAGGATGACGTTAGGGTCTGCTTTGGTAGCCTGTAGTGCCGCTCCCGATCCGCGTCCACCGCAGCCGATCAATCCTACTTTTAAGGTATTAGAATTACCGGCCTTGGATTTTGGGCCACGAGCCCAGGCGGGAATTACCGTTGAAGCCATAAGTGCAGCGCCGGTCGTCTGCACAAACGTCCTGCGATTCACCTGATTGAATATTTTCATTTCTTTATTTGTTGTTTGAATTACGGTGTAATTTAGTCAATCCTGACACGTATTGCAAACATTTTAAGATACCTTTGACAGATACAAAAAATTGCGGAATGAAAATAACCTGGTTATCCATAATCATCTTGTTGAATACCTTTGTTCTCTGCGCTCAGGAGGAAAAAAAAATGGGTGGCGGACCTTTTAGATGCTCAGGCCAGCGCCTGGAATGAAGGGGATATTAACCGGTTTATGGCTACCTATTGGCGTTCCGAAGAATTACAATTTGTAGGGGAAGGCGGCTTGGTCAACGGCTGGGAGGCCACTTTAAAACGTTACCAGACCCGTTATCCTGACCGGGCCACCATGGGCACTCTGAAATTTGACCTGCTGGACGTACAGCGCCGCAGTAAAAAAGTATTATCGGCCGTAGGCCAGTATTACCTCACTCGCCCGCAGGTGGGTGATTTGCGTGGATTTTTTACGTTGATCCTGGTGAAAATAAATGGTCAATGGCTGATAGTTAGTGATACCACAGTAGCATCCCCCCAAAGAAATTGATTCTGCGTATCATGCCAACGGATTGTTTGGAGAATACTCGCCGACGGCTTACCTTTGCGCTTCGTTGTAAAAAAACAGCCCATGGGAAGGATTTTTGAAGTTCGTAAACAGAAGATATTTGCCCGTATGGACCGCATGGCCAAGCAGTTCACCCGTATTGGTAAAGAAATAGTCATTGCTGTTAAATCCGGAGGGCCTGATCCAAATACCAATTCTTTACTGAGGCGGGTCATGGCGAATGCCAAATCCATAAATATGCCTAAAGACCGGGTGGAAAATGCCATCAAACGGGCCATGGGCAAAGATGCAGAGAGTTTTGAAGAAGTACTTTTTGAGGGGTATGCCCCGCACGGGGTGCCAGTACTGGTCGAAACGGCCACGGACAACAATACCCGCACCGTAGCCAACATTAGGGCTATTTTTAATAAATGGGGCGGGAATTTAGGCACGAACGGTTCGGTAAGTTTTATGTTTAAACACATGGGTGTATTCAAATTAAGGCCGGAAGGGCTGAATACCGAAGAACTGGAACTAGAACTTATTGATTATGGTCTGGAGGATTTGGGGGAAGGTGCCGGTGAGAGTGATGAGCCGGTATTAGTGATTCACTGCGGGTTTACCGATTTTGGAAATATGCAAAAAGCCCTTGAAGAACGTAAACTGGAGGTGATTAGCGCCGAAGCTGAATGGATCCCCACCGTGTTGTCTACTATCACCGAAGAAGATAAATTAGAAGACGTGCTTAAACTCATCGGCAAACTGGAAGATGATGATGACGTGCAAAAAGTCTATCATAATTTAAGCTAACTCTGACCGGTCGCCTCATTCTAACTAGCGAATTTCTTCACTTATACTTGCCCAGGATATTCCGCAACACCGGTTCATACGCATCAGCATAACGGACCATACCTAAGTCATTCGGATGTGAACCATCCGTTGTTCCTTCGCCATCATCGCCAATGAGATGAATACTCTGGAGGTAATGCAAGCGCCCCTGCAGGGCAGGCTTTAGGGTGTGATAAGCTTCCGTTAAAGCCTTACGACTACGCCCATGTCCTTCCGCCAGACCCGGATCAAAAATAGCATTGGCGAAGGTCCGGCCTTCGGTGAGCAGGATATCGGCTTGTGGTCGGACATAATGCAACTTGCGCACAAAGGGCACCACCCGCTCCTCCACCATTTCAGTGCTCATATTCGGTACGCAGTCCAATATAAATATTTGGGCATCCAATTCACTGAGCAAGTCAGCCATCTCCGGCTCCATGCGTCCATTTCCTGAAAAGCCTAAATTGATAGCCGGAACATTCAGACGGCGGCGCAGAATATTGGTAAAAGCCATACCCGGGCGGGAAGCACAAGCTCCGTGCAAAATAGAGGTGCCGTAAAAAACCAAGGGTTTGGTCGACCTGGGTGCTACCGGCTGCAGTTCCATGCCTTCCGGCACGCCAATGGAGAGATGCTCCACCCCATTATAAAGGGGGAGATACAAGGTGTATTTTCGTTTGATGCCATCCAGATTTTTGACCATTTCGGCCTCAATTACCTTGTTTTCCGGATGAGTGACCTGTACCCAGCGTTCCTGACCGGAGTGATCTTCAGCATACAAGTCTACGCCGCTTACTCCCGTGGCCGGCATGTGGTACATATCCAGGCGGTCGCTTAATAATTCATAGCGGATGTGGATGGATTTGCTGTTGGTGATGAAGGAGGCGGTAAGGCCGGCGGTATGACGGGATAAATTCCATACGGGTTCACGTACCAGGTTTTTAGCTTTGGACGGAAGGCGGTCATAATAACGTTCGGTTGCTGTCCAGCCTTTGCCTTCCACGCCCCATTCTTCCACCCGGTGCCAATGCAAATTTTCAAGAGACGGCTGGTCAAATATAACCCTCGGTTTGAGCAATAATCCGGTAGGTAATATTAACGCCTGTAGTAAAAAATCCCGGCGAGATGTCATCTTGTTATTTTAAGGTTATTGATCAAAATATCATGATAATACGGTCAAAATAACTAATTTTTTGAGTCATATTCCTGTAATTCTCATTTAATGTGTTTTAGGATTTCTTGCTTAAGGTGTGACTCTTGACTAGGGCGGGGTGCTGAATAAGTAACTACTCGCCCTGTTTGGTCAATTAAGATGTACGAAGGGTATCCATTTATTTTTAAAGCTTCATTAATCTTCCCGCTAAGACTTTGGTCAATAAAATAATGATCTCCATCTAACTGATATCTGTTAATTAAGTTCGTCCAGTTTTGTTTGTTGCCTGATGTACATAAATAGACGAAGCTTACTGGTAGGTCAACAAAATTTTCTTTTAGTTTAGGCGCGTGGGAAAATTCCATGATGCATGGTCCGCACCAGGTTGCCCACACATCCACATAAAGTAATTTACCGGCGTGTTTTTTAGTTAATTGCTGTAAAAATTGCTCGGCTGAACCTTCCTTTGATTCGGTTAAAGTAGCAAAGTTTGGCAAAGGCATTTTAAGTTGTTCCTCCATATGGTGGTACAGCTCTTGATAATATCCACTTATGTGCCTTGGTGGATTTATGGCAATTAATTGGTCCAGATAATATTTGGAATTGCTAACATCCATTTCATTTATAGCCTGAACAAATAATCTTCCTAACCCAATCTGTTTTAGAAAAAGACTATGCTGCCCTAAACTATCTAAAAAATTTAACCTTTGCAGTTCCAGAGCTCGTCGAAATTCAGCCTGATACTTTTTAGTTATTGCTGATCCGAATGCCATTTGGTCATACCACATTTGAATTCCTTTTTTCAGGTTTGTTTGTTCAATCATGGACATAGTACTGTGTTTCGTTAACATCCAATAAAATATACTGTCCTGGTAATTATCCTTAATGCTCCACAGTTTCGGTTGGATGATTTGACCTTCTTGAGCCCAAAGTTCTCGAAATAATTTTACCTCCTCAGGAGGGTTTTCTTCGAAACTTAGGCGCTCTAAAATAATTTGTCGCTCGTTGGAATTTATGTTTTGTTGCAATAGATCTTGCCAAAATGAACGTGGAGGGTGACTTGTCCATTGGACTGATTTTCGATTGGTGTGCATGATCAATTCATGCAATACAGAACCATAGGATGTAGTCGCTGAATTGGACGCATCACTTACTGGAATTTCGTTAATAAAAGAAAAATAGTTCTGATGATGCGACAGTACACTCCGGTTATTGTGATATTTTCTTATCCAGGCATAACGTAACAAGTCATCATAATAAGTAAACTGAGTATGTTTATTCATCCAGAATTTTAAAGCCGCAGATACATGGTGGTTTGTGGTGTAATTTTCGAACACTGCATAAAGCGAATCCTTCTGTAATTTCCGGTGTAGACTATAATCTTCCGGGTCTAATGGAACAATGTCTTCATTCTGCTGCCATTGATGTGCAAATGAATTTACCTTATTATTAAAAGCTTGAAAATCTTTGTTGATATCCGCCATACTGCCCATAAATAACCAACTATCCGGGGCATAATTATTTATAATTACAAATTGAGTCTGACCGGGCTCAACAAACAGGTAATGTAATTTATCCAGTTTGATAAATATATCCTGAGCGGAAACTAGGGGTACTTTAAATTCAAAATAACCCCGTTGATCCACATTGAAATAGTATTTGAATTGTTCGCTGGTCAGGTAATCATTTACGACAGCATAATTACCCTCCTCTGACTCGAAGCTATCGCGTACAGATGGAAGGATAATTCCTTTAACAATTACGGTGTAAGACTGACTGTCCAAGGGAGGAAAGTTTTGCCTTGGATGATATTCAGGTCGATTTGATTCGGAAAATAATATACTCGTGTTATTGTTTTGATCTTCTACTTTGAGGCCGTTGGTTTGGGGAGTAAGCTTAAGTTCTAGATTTCGTTGTTTTACTTCGCACACATATTGTCCTTCTAAATTAAAACGGCAAACGGTATCCGTTTTGCTGACTTCTAATTTTTCGGATATTCCCTCGATGCTGCTATTTATTATCCTCCAGCGGTCTGATTCCAGGATGATATAATCTTTAAACCGACTAAAGGCCCACCGACCGTCATGATCAAAAAAATTCTGGCAAAAAACTGGGTTACCTGTCCAATTAAAAAGGAGGATGATTATACAAATTCTCATTTTCGGGTGATTTGCTTATAAATATACCCTAATTTATGGAGATAGAGATCAGATATAAAGATCCTATTGGCGGGCCACTTTCATCGGCAGTAAGATTCACACTTTATAACAAAAGGAAAATTGCGCTCGGCTTCAGCCTATACC
Source organism: Saprospiraceae bacterium (assembly GCA_041917975.1). GTDB lineage: Bacteria > Bacteroidota > Bacteroidia > Chitinophagales > Saprospiraceae > JAYRWN01. The sequence continues at coordinate 7,019 of JAYRWN010000216.1, forward strand.
GTATAAGTCCGTCCTTCCTGCGACAGTTCCGTCGGCGGAAAGATGGCTGTTGCTTCAGCCAAAAGCTCATCCAGCAGCTCATAGCGGGAGGAAAAATGACCAAGCAGTAACCGGCGAACCTGCGCTTGGCGGGCCAAATCAGCTGCTTGGGCGGCAGTAGAGTGTTTTGTTAAAGTAGCTTTATCGGCATGGTGGTTCATGAAGGTGGCTTCGTGGTAGAGGAGGTCTACCGATTAGATATACCGGATTAACCCCAAGTCGTAAATGGTGTCACTGCAATAGGCGTATCTTTTTTCCGGTTGCGGACCGGAGGTGGCTTCCGCATTTAACAGCGTTTGACCATTGGGCAACAAGATATTTTGGCTTGCTTTTAAAGTTTTAATCTGATCAATGGTTAACGCATACTTTTCGATAACCCCTTCCTTGATGTTATACCCAGCTGTTTTCTCCACGAATAAAAACCCATGGGTTTCGATGCGGTGGTGCATGGGAAAGGTCCAAACCTCGGCGTCGGAGGTTTTTAGGAGACAGACGTATCGCTGGCCCAACGGGTGAAAAACCAATTCATACTTAAGCTCGGTATCCCCATGACGCAGGATTAACCTGATGATTTCTTCCAAAGCGGAAGGGCCATAAATGTGCAGGGGTTCAGACCGGTCGTAATGATTGTAGGAGGTGATCACGCCCGGTAACCCAAAATAATGATCTCCATGCAGGTGGCTGATAAAAATGTGCCCAATGCGGGCGCGTTTGATTTTGTATTGGGTAAACTTGATTTGGGATCCTTCTCCGCAGTCAACCATAAATAACTGCTGACCACAACGGACAATCTGGCAGGAGGGGAACCGGTTATGTGCCGGTAAGGCTGAATTGTTACCCAGGATGGTGATGTCCACGCTTGCGGTTACTCCTCTTCCTCCTTATGCAGTTCGCGCTCTATTTCTTCCATCATCACATAGTCAATAGATTCATCCAGGGTAGGTATAATGGTAAGGATAGAATC
>JAYRWN010000217.1:0-13750 GCA_041917975.1 Saprospiraceae bacterium
AGAATCAGTCAACAGCATTACGTCCGGATTGCCAAATTTTGGATGCGAATTATCAAAATGCAACAGGATGGGTAATTCGTTTGTCGCCGCATAGGAAAAAACAGGTCGCACTTTCTGTAAATGTTCCGGTACGGTTAAATAAACCTGGTTGGCATTAAAATGGAGTTTTATGCCGTCCAGTTTCAGCAATTGATGACAGCGCACTATTTCATCCATACCTTGTGGATGCAAAGGATCGACCCCGAAATAGGCCTTTATTTGGCCGCCGTGTTTTAATTTGGTTTCCGCCAGATAGTTGTTTTCGTGTTGCCATTTTTGATACGCTTCCGGTCCGGGTACGCCAAATTCGGCTGAGGTGTGCACGTACCCCATAGCGATCAGGTTTACACCCACTGCCCCACAGTTATTAAGTATAGTATCCACATCAGCATAGGACTGATCCGCCCGGGAGAAGGGGATTCCCATCGCCTGCCAGGATTTAATCAAGGCAGGGCTCATCAGATGTACGTGATGATCGAATAATACACCTTGCTGAACACCAACCTGGGGTGTTTTAGCTGTACATCCATATAAGAAGATGAACAGAATAAAGCTGTACCAGTGTTTCAACATATGTAGAGAAATTATTTTTGCACCACTCGTAATTTTTGTGGGCTGGATTTTGGAATGCGGGTGATCAATTGCCGGGCTTCGAGATCTAATTTAACCGTGACCAGGTACCATAACACTTTCCCGTCAAACACCGGTTGCACGGTCCGCAGCGCCTGCTCAGCCAGTGCTTCAAAAGTCATTTCACCCTGGTCTCTCAAACATTGCAGGATAAACTCTTTAACTTGGAGATATTTAGCTGTAGAGATATTTACACCCTGTTTACCCTGAGGATGCCGCGTCAATAATTTTTCTTCCATACCAGATGGTTATTTCAATGCATTCAAGCAGGATCTAAATTACTTAAAAAAATTTTCTTCCACTACATCTCCGGAACAGGTTTATTATTATTTAGGTAAACATCTATCTTTGGATTCCTAACCAAAGTATTTCCGGCATGAGTCGCCAATCCTGTTTGTTGGGATCTGAAGCGCTGACCATAGATACCATTCAGCAACTCTTATCCACGCCTACCGAAGTAAATCTGGACGAAGCAGCCTGGCAGCGCGTAAAAAATTCGCGGCAGCATGTGGAGGTCTTGGTGAATGGAGATGAATTGGTTTACGGCATAAATACCGGCTTTGGGCCGTTGTGCACCACACGCATCTCGCCGGAGGAATCCCATCAACTGCAGGAAAATTTATTGCGCAGTCATAGTGTAGGAGTAGGTGAAGCCATACCCGCTCACCTTGCCAAACTGATGTTATTATTAAAAATTCAGGCTTTGGCACAAGGCTTTTCAGGAGTATCTGCACCCGTTATTGAACGGCTGTTGTGGCATTTAAATGAGGATATCATCCCGGTCGTTCCTAGTCAGGGTTCCGTGGGCGCTTCCGGTGATCTGGCGCCTTTGTCACACCTGTTTTTACCCTTACTCGGTGAAGGATATGTGTGGCTCCAGAATCAACCGGTACCCACCCAGGACATTTTGACACAATACCAAATGCGGGCTATTAAATTAGGTCCCAAGGATAGCCTGGGTTTAATTAATGGCACGCAGTTTATGGCTGCAATGGGTGTGGAGATTGTGGTTCGCTTACGCCGCTGCCTGGCTCAGGCCGATCTCATTGCGGCGATGATGATTGATGGGCTAAAAGGGTCTCTTTCACCATTTGATGCCCGTTTACATCAGTTGCGGCCACATCAGGGTTCCTTGTATGTGGCTCATAAAATCCACGCGTGGCTACATCATTCCGCCATATTACATTCACATGTACACTGTGACCGCGTCCAAGATCCTTATTCGTTGCGCTGCATCCCGCAAGTGCACGGAGCCAGTTGGAATGCCTGGAGACACCTCAAGGAAGCAATCCAAACCGAAATAAATGCGGTCACGGATAACCCCATCATTCTTGATGATCAAACGGCTATCAGTGGCGGAAATTTTCATGGCCAGTTAATCGCTTTACCGCTGGATTATGCCGGTTTGGCTGCGGCAGAATTGGGTAATATCTCTGATCGCCGTATTTATTTGTCCATGGATGGCAAACTGGAAGGATTGCCGAAATTATTGATGACTAAAACCGGCCTGAACTCCGGTTTTATGATCCTGCAATACACGTCTGCCGCCTTAGTCAGCGAGAACAAATCGTTATGTTTTCCGGCCAGTGCGGATAGTATACCCACCAGTCTGGGGCAGGAGGATCACGTGAGCATGGGCTCTATTTCCGCGCGGAAGACTTTGCGCATCATCGAAAACCTGGAACATATCCTGGCCATCGAATGGATCTGTGCTGCCCAGGCTTTAGAATTCAGACGCCCGTTATTTTCCACCCCGGTGATCGAAGCCGTTTTTGAACGGCTGCGTCAAGAAGTAACTTTTGCGGAACGGGATCGTATTTTTGCCGAAGATATCACCAAAGCCGTCCGGCTATTCCGGTCGGGTGTCATCCTGGATATTATTCAATCATTTCCTCAAAACAGCCCTTATGACCAAATATTCGGACTTTCTTAAGACTTATGCCGCTCATCCATATTATCAGGCGCCGCGGGGTATGCCATTGCATGCCCGTTCCTGGCAGACAGAAGCACCTTTGCGCCTGTTACTGAATAATCTGGATGCCGAAGTAGCCGAGGATCCTGAGCGGCTGATCGTGTATGGCGGCCGGGGACAGGCAGCCCGCAATGTAGAAGCCTTGCATCACATCATTCGGCTGCTGTTAGACCTGGATGAAGAACACAGTTTGCTCATCCAGTCCGGTAAACCGGTAGGGGTGGTACGGAGTCATCCGGAAGCGCCCCGGGTGTTGATCGCGAATAGCAACCTGGTGCCCCAGTGGGCGCATTGGGAAGAGTTTGATCGCTTGCAAGCTTTAGGCTTGATGATGTATGGACAGATGACTGCCGGAAGTTGGATCTACATTGGTTCGCAAGGGATTTTACAAGGAACGTATGAGACCTTTGCCGCCTGTGGGCGTAAATATTTTCAGGATAAACTGCGCGGTAAACTGATTGTGAGCGGCGGTTTGGGCGGCATGGGTGGCGCTCAACCATTGGCAGCCACCTTGGCCGGAGCTGCATTTCTAGGCGTAGATGTCGATGAACAGCGCATCCAAAAACGTTTAGCTACCCGTTACATTGACCGCATCACCACGAATTATGATGAAGCGTTATCCTGGGCTAAGGAAGCTCAAAGCGAGGGGCAAGCTATTTCTATCGGATTAGTGGGTAATATTGTCGATGTCCTGGAAAAAATGGTCCAAGAAGGGTTCACCCCGGACATTCTCACCGATCAGACCAGCGCTCATGATCCGGTGAATGGCTACATTCCCCAAGGGCTAAATTTAGCGGAAGCGGCCTCGTTGCGGACTTCAGATGCGGCAGAATACCGGCGCAGATCATTAGCCTCCATGGCCAAACATGTGGGGCTAATGCTAGAACTGCAGGCCAGGGGTAGCGTCACTTTTGATTATGGCAATAACCTTCGGGCCTTTGCCCAAGAAGGCGGCGAAAACAGGGCGTTTAACTTCCAGGGGTTTGTGCCCGAATTCATCCGGCCCTTATTCTGTGAAGGTAAAGGACCGTTCCGCTGGGTAGCGCTTTCCGGTGATCCTGAAGACATCTATGTGACCGACCAGGAGTTGATGGCCGCTTTTCCTGAAAATACTCATATGATCCACTGGTTGCAGGAAGCCCGCCATAAAATAGCCTTCCAGGGTCTGCCCGCCCGCATCTGTTGGCTGGGCATGGGTGAGCGGGAAAAAGCCGGACTGATCATTAATGAGTTGGTGCGCACCGGTCAGGTCAAAGCCCCCCTGGTTATCGGGCGTGATCACCTGGATTGTGGCTCCGTGGCCAGTCCTTACCGCGAAACGGAAGCCATGCTGGACAGCAGCGATGCCGTGAGCGACTGGCCATTATTAAATCTGATGGCCAACACGTCCGGGGGAGCCACTTGGGTGTCCTTCCACCACGGTGGTGGCGTGGGCATGGGATTTTCTCAGCATGCCGGGATGGTGGTCCTGGCGGACGGCACCGCGCGGGCGGAGCGCTGCCTGCGCCGCGTCTTGTTTAATGATCCGGCCATGGGCATTTATCGCCATGTGGATGCCGGATATACCGAGGCGAAAGCTCAACAACAAACGCATCACTTGGTTTTTTAGATATGGCTACTTGTTTTGGACCCTATGGGCAAATCGTTACCCTGCGCGGCCTGGCGCTGAAAGGGCCGCTGCGGGATGAAGATTTGGAGATCATCCGCGATGGCGCCATCCTGGTGGAAAACGGGATGATCATTCAGGTCGGGCCTTTTAAAGACCTCCGCCGACAAGCCCGGGAAATTCATACGCCGGACCATCCCGAGCGTTCGGTAGTCATCCCGGGTTTAGTGGATAGCCATACCCATCTGGTGTTTGCCGGTCACCGTGCGGAAGATTATGCCCAGCGGCTGTCCGGAAAGACGTACCAGCAAATCGCCCAAGGTGGCGGAGGCATCTGGCACACGGTAGAACTCACCCGCCAGGCCAGCGCTGAGGAATTATACCAACAAAGTAAAGTGCGCCTGGACCAGGCTTTCCGGCAAGGCGTCACCACCATTGAAATTAAAAGCGGTTATGGCCTGAACACAAATGAAGAGCTGAAAATGCTGGAGGTGATCCAACGTCTCAAAACGGAACATTCCGTGGATATCATTCCCACCTGTCTGGCCGCCCATGTGCCGGATAAAACGTACCGCGATAATCCTCAAGACTATCTGGTAGACATCTTGCACCATCTGCTGCCGGAGGTAAAAAAAAGTCAGCTGGCGCAGCGGGTGGATATTTTTGTGGAGGATCAAGCCTTTTCGGTGGAGCAAAGCCGTAATTATTTAATAGCGGCCCAAAAAATGGGCTTTGACCTCACCGTCCATGCGGATCAATTTACCTCCGGTGGCAGCGCCTTAGCGGTGGAATTGGCTGCCCGCAGCGCCGACCATCTGGAGGCCTCTACCACAGAGGATATAAATCGTTTAGCTAAAAGTGCGGTGGTAGCCACGGTGTTACCCGGCGCCACCTTAGGCCTGGGCATGCCTTTTCCACCGGCACGTAAACTGTTGGATGCCGGCTGCTGTGTGGCCATCGCCTCGGACTGGAATCCTGGCTCGGCCCCGCGCGGTGATCTGTTGACAGCGGCAACCTTAATGGGAGCGGCAGAAAAATTAACCATCGCCGAAACGCTGGCAGGAATGACCTTGCGCGCTGCACAGGCCTTGAATCTATCCGATCGAGGACGGCTGGCGGCCCATCAAATAGCTGATTGGCTGGAGTTTCCTGTACTGGATTACCGGGAAATCATGTACCACCAGGGTGCTCTAAAACCCAATCAGATCATCAAAAAAGGTGTAAAATATCATGTATAAACCCCCGGATATGGCTTTATGGGCCGGTCGTCACGACCCGGAGGATGGGCCGGAGGCCCTGCGCTATCATCATGTGCTCAATCCGTGCGATCTGAACATTAAAACAGGTCCACCTGCCGATGCCGGTATCTTCAGTGTGGATACTGATCTGGGGATTATGCGCAACAAAGGCCGGATCGGTGCAGCCGAAGGACCCGGGATCATCCGCAAATATCTGGGTAATCTGGCCTGGCACCACGGAACATGTACCTTAGTCGATGCAGGCCAGACCATGCCGGCAGATGAAAATCTGGAGCTGCTGCAAGCGGAGCAGTCCATATATGTGGGGCAATTGCTCCAACGCTGTCGGCAGGTGGTGGTGCTGGGCGGCGGTCATGAAATAGCCTGGGGCAATTACCTGGCCATGACCCAACAATTCCCGGGAGCAAGATTGGGTGTGTTGAGCCTTGATGCCCATTTTGATAACCGCCTTCCGGTGCACGGTGCTACCTCCGGGACGTCCTTTTTTCAAATGTATGAACATGCCGCTGCCCGAAATCATGTGGTGTCCATTTTAACTCTGGGTATTCAACCCGGCCAAAACACCAAAGCCTTATTTAAACGGGCTGAAACCAACGGACACCGTTTTTATACGGCTGAGAACATCCGGCGCTGGGGCTGGGAAGGATGTAGTAACCACGTGACTACCTGGGCTGAACAGCTTGACGTTATTTATTTAACCATCTGTTTAGACGTCCTGGACAGCACCATTATGCCGGCCGTCAGCGCTCCCTGCACGCATGGCTTGACGCTCACCGAGGTTTGTGCCATTCTCCGGCCCATCAAAGCCAGTGGAAAACTAAAGTTGACGGACTGTGCGGAATACTCCCCGCGCCTGGACCAGGACCACCGGGGGGCCAGGGTAGTGGCTTATCTGGTAGACTACATGTTATAATTGTCGACAACGTCCGACATAATTTAATTATTTATGTCGACATCGTTCGACATATTTAATGTATATTTGTCGAACTTATTCGACTTAAAATGGATGCTTTAATTAATTTCCAGCAAAATTTAGTGCGCTTCACACCTGGTACTTTCCGTAGGTATTTGCACCACCAGATTGATTGGCAGCAGCGCATGATCGCTATAAAGGGACCTCGCGGGGCAGGCAAAACCACCCTGATCTTACAACATTTGAAATTTGATCTTAATGTGTCCAGGGACACATTATATGTCACAGCTGACCATCCGTGGTTTTATGATCATTCCTTACTGGAGACAGCGGATGAATGGTATAAACAAGGGGGCAAACGGCTATTTATTGATGAGGTGCATAAATACCCATATTGGTCCAGAGAATTAAAAAATATCTATGACGGTTATCCGGAATTACAGGTCGTATTCACCGCCTCCTCCCTGCTGGATATTTATCGCGGCGAAGCTGATTTAAGCCGCCGAGTGGTCAGTTACACTTTAGCTGGGCTTTCATTCCGTGAATATTTAAATTTTCAACAAGGATTTACTTACGAACCAGTGAAAATTGACGACCTGATCATGAATAATCGCAAAATCAGCAGTGAGATTAGCGAGAAAATCAAACCACTCCTTTTGTTTCGTAAATATATTCAACACGGTTACCTTCCCTTCATTTCAGAAGGAGAAGAAACCTATCTTACCAAACTATACCAAATCATTAATACAACGTTGGAGAATGACCTCATCTGTATCTCCGGATACAATAGCGGTACCGCGTTTAAACTGAAAAAATTACTATCTGTCATCGCTGAATCGGCACCTTTTAAGCCAAACATCACCGCATTAGCTCGTAAGTTGGAGATAAGCCGGGATAGTATTTATCTGTATATTCATCTCTTGGGCTCGGCAAAACTATTAAATACTTTAGTCCACATGGGTAAAGCCGTTTCTACTTTACAAAAACCCGATAAAATATTTTTAGAAAACTCCAATCTCGCTTATGCCCTGCGAGAGCGTCCGGAAATTGGAAAGCTACGGGAAACATTTCTTTTAAACCAATTACTAAATGCCGGTCACCAGGTAAAACTTCCTGAACAGGGTGATTTTTTAGTCAATGATTTAGTCATAGAGGTAGGCGGAAAAAATAAAAAAAACAAGCCAGTAAAAACGCAGGATAATTATATTCTGGTTTTGGATGACCTCGACATTGGCTACGCGCATCGTATACCGTTGTGGTTATGGGGTTTTTTATATTAGAGGCCGTACAGACTTAAAACAATTACTAACAATTACATTAAATTTCAAAAATTTTGGTGAATCGTCAGATTCATTCCAGGTGTCAATTATGATTTTTCAAAACTCTCATCAGGGCTTGACTATCTACTTTATAACGAAGAATTGCATTTGAGCCAATTGCTGACCGGATGTCTTGTCTGGTAATATTTTTTTCTTTTAATTCTTGCGCTTTTTGTTCCTCATTTCCCGGTTTAATCAGGACCGCTTCGATAAAATTATTTTTGGCAATGACATTCTGGGGAGCAGCAGACAGAGCTTTCTCTGCTTCATTTTGAGCGGCGATAAGGTTGCCGGTAATCAGGTTATATGTAGACTTTTGGGTAGGTGTTAAAGCATTCGTGGATGTTTTTGATTTGTTCTTAAGTATTAAATCAGTATCCAGTATACGTTTTTTGATATAGGCTGTATCGACATTTTTATGCTCATCCCGTATCTGTTCCAATTCTTTTTTCGCCTCTGCGGGGCGGTCCATTTTAATTAATACATCCGCCCGTTTTATTTTTACCGCGGTATTCTGTGGATGTTGCTCGATGATTTGTGAATATTCATCCACTGCCCGATGATAATTACCCTGGCGCACATGAATATTACCAAGATTGAGTAAAGCATAGTTGTTCTCTGGTTGCAGTTTGATCATTTCATTTAATGAATATTCCGCCTGTACCGTATCACCTAATTCATACAGTGCCTTCGAACGTACGGCCAGGGCAATCAATTTCGATGAAGTGTCAGGATTCATGGCTAACAATTGATTGGCTTCAGCGACAAGATAAGCAGGCTCTTTATTTTGGGATAATTGAATGACCAAACTAAAAAGTTTAAACAGCCAGAGTTCCATATCCTTGGATGTCAGCGAACCGTCAATGATATCTCTTAATCCGGTGATGCTAAAAGACTCTTCATCCGGATGAGCAGCTCTTACAGCCGCCTGATCAGTAAAGGCAAAATGGGGATAAATAATTTTTTCCTGCGGCGTGTTAATATATTCACCCCAGATGACCAGTTTAGCAGCACACTGCTGGGCTAAATCAATGATGGTAGAATCATTGCCATGATAGGGGACGGTCTGTTTAAAGGTTTCTATGGTTGTGGCTGTTGTATTTTTTACGGAATCTTTTAAATATTGTTTTAATCTTTTGCCAATTGCTACTTCGGGTTTAAATTCTCCGCTACTTTCAATGGCGTTAAAAGGAAATAATAATATAGGGTAGGTGTTTTTCTCAAACGATGGGCAATAATGGTCATCACGTTCTGGCTTGCTTGCGTTATAATTTATTATTAAACCCATTATCGTCACCATTACAGTGAGGTAACTACCCAGTACACCGGCCCACCTGGGTGCCGGCACCTTATATTTTTTTTCGTTTTCCTGGGGTGTTTTACCATCTGCCAAATCTTGGAGCAGTGTCAATATTTGTAGGTGTATTTTCCCTTTGGTGCGACTGATTTCTCCGAAGGTCAATAAATTTAGCCGGGAATATTTTTCCACTTCATTTAACCGCCGGAGTAATGCACGGCTGGATTTTTCATAATAGTCATACTTTTTATCCGCTGCAAAAAATTGGCTTAATTTTTCCAAGGCCGTTTTTTCCTGAGCAGTGGCGACTAACGCTTTAATTACATTGATCAATGTTTCGTTAGGCATAGCATTATTATGGTTAATTAATTATAATTTAAGACCCAGTATTTTTTTTCCAGGCACTGTTTTTCCGCGGACAGTCACTTCTTCCAGGGTCAATTTTACCGGACGCTCATCTGTATAAACATCTTTGGCGGGTGCAAAAGTAAGCCCGGTGAGTTCTTCGACCAGGTTAACATTCACCTGATAGGTGTCGGCTTTTTCAAAATTCTGAAAATAACTTTTACCACGCGTAATTTCACGACGCGATGGTTCGGTGATACCGAGCCGTTCTAAAATTTTTTCCTGACCGACCATAAAAGCTACGCGCCGGAGTTTCTGATCGTGCGTGGTGTAATAAATTAATTTCCAGAAATAAACCGGCAACCGGATTTTATCGCCTTTCACCTCGGTTACAAAATAGGGATCATCTTTACGTAACACGGGCCCGGTAAGCACACAAATTCGCAAGGCATTAGTCAATGTCTCATCCTTTAACACATAATCCTCGATATCGCGCCAAATGGCCTGATTCACTTTCGCATGTTGGGGGGTGGCGTTGGTGTAATAAAAGGTGCTGCGCGCCGCTTCTTTAGCTTCTTGCTCATGTTTGCCCCACTGCACATCCTCCCGTTTAGTCATGTGCCCTTTATCAAAATCACTTTTCAGCGCACCGTACAATTCTTGCCCCCACTGGTGATGTAAAGCAATGCGTTTATCTTTTAACCATTTATCACTTCCTCCGTCAAAGATGTCCGTACGGGAAATGGTTTTAAATGTTTTACCATCTATGTTTGCTGCTGTAAAGATCGGCATTCTGCGTATGGCATGCATAGCCACCGAATAATGGGGGTAATGCAACAGATATTGATCAGGTTCTTCCATTAAATAAGCCAGGTCTTCCCACAATTCGTCAGAAAATTCCGGAAATTCTGCAGCCAGGTGCGGTGAAATAAATTGTGGATCATAACCTACAGATGGCGTCATAAATAATATTTATAATAGATAGTGTTGGTAACCTTGATAATTGTCCTGACCTCAGTTATTTTTTTTTGCCCCGGTACCACAATTCAGGAGTATTAGAAAACCGACCTTCTGTGGACACATGCACCAGGCCCATTTGAAAAGCCTGAGAAACGGGCTTTCCTTCACCTAAAGCCTGATAAAACCCCTGGGCAAAGCGGATAGCACTTTGATCGCCCATCTCATCATTCATCCCGATCACTTGCAGGTCACACGCACTGATGACTTCAGCCTGGCTTTCCGAATAACACGCGTTAAGGAATACCGTGTGCAAGCGACCTTTAAACGTATTAAACAGGAGCCGCAACCCTTCATTAGGAAAAATCATTTCTTCACCTCGTTCATCCTCTATACTGATGCCTTGGCCCAGGCCGTGCCCGGAAAAATGCAGGATAGAAGGCTCATGTTGCATTAGTGCCTTGGTAAAAGTGAGCATATTTACTGCGGGTTCTACCAATAAGGTGATGGAATCACGCCGTGTTGCGGAAGCCAGGCAGTCTTTTATTTTGCGCAATTCTTCATCCAGGCGCAGTTGTACGGTACCTTTCGGATTGGCCGAAAGAAATAAAATAACTTCTTGGTTGGATGGTGTATTACTATCATCCTCTTTACCTTCCGAAGGTAGTTCACCGGTAATATGAGTCAAAGCCGCTTTAATTTTATTCATACTCACCTGATGATCTGAAAATGCGATCACCCCTAAACGTTGTGCTTTTTCCAATTCATGAAACTGGCCGGACAATAAGATGACTTCATGCTCCTGGCTCTCCAAATGATGGTGACGAACCAGGGCCAGTAAAACTTCCAAGGCCTTTTCAGTTTCACCTTTTCTGATTAATTCTTCGATTGTTTTACGATTCATAGTGTATAATACTATCCACATAAATATAAATAAATGAATCCAATTATTTTTTTGGTCAGGCTAAAACACAAAAATCGGGAAATCAGTGCTACTTATTTGGGTTAGGCTATTTATGAGATTAGCTGTATTTTGTGATCAAGAAAATAACTCATGATGAAGCGCTTATACTGGTTAGCTCTTGGTATGATTTTCAGCCGGCTGATGACGGCTCAAAGTGTGAGCATTTGGCTTACCTCTCCGGATCAGAGCCAGCTGTTCAAACAGCAACCAGAAAAAATAGTCTTTAGTCCGATCATGGATAACGAGCCGACTATTTATGTTGATGATCGTCAAAAATTCCAGACCATGGATGGGTTTGGGTGTACCCTCACTGGAGGCAGCGCGATGTTATTGCGCCAGATGGACGAACTTGTCCGTACCAAACTGCTGGAAGAATTGTTTACCACGCTGAACCAAGGCATCGGTATCAGTTATCTGCGCATTAGCATAGGCGCTTCGGATCTGGATGAAGGGGTTTTTTCTTATGCGGAAGTTCCGGCAGGACAGACTGATCCTGGCCTGGATAAATTTTCATTGATCAAGGATCAGTTGCATTTGATTCCGGTACTGAAGGAAATCCTGGCTTTTCAGCCTAAACTGAAAATTATGGCCTCCCCCTGGAGTCCACCGGCTTGGATGAAAGATAATGTAAGCAGTGTTGGTGGTAAATTAAAGCCCGAGTACTATCAGGTTTATGCGAATTATCTGGTCAAGTATATTCAGGGCATGCAAGCTTTTGGTATACCCATAGACGCGATCACGGTCCAAAATGAACCCCTGCACCCGGGCAATAATCCCAGTCTGTTGATGCCAGCCAGTGAGCAGGCTTTGTTTATCAAGGAATTTTTAGGGCCGGCGTTTAAGCAGGCCAAACTAAAAACCAAGATTATTATTTACGATCATAATGCTGACCGGCCAGATTATCCTATTCAAATCCTTAATGATCAAAAAGCGCGAAAATTTATCCAGGGGTCGGCGTTTCATCTTTATGGCGGGGTGGTCGAAACCATCCGGCAGGTCCATGAGGCGCATCCGGATAAAGACTTGTATTTCACTGAACAATGGATTGGCGCTCCGGCGGATTTTGCTGGAGACCTGGGGTGGCACACTAAAAACCTGATGATCGGGGCGCCCAGAAATGAGTGCAAAACAGTCCTGGAATGGAACCTGGCTGCTGATGCACAGCAAAAACCACATACCGATGGCGGCTGTACCCGTTGTCTCGGTGCTCTAACCCTTGTTGGAAACCAGGTTGAGCGCAATCCGGCTTATTATATCCTGGCTCATAGCAGTAAACATGTACGGCCGGGCTCGGTGCGCATAGCATCGAACACGGTATTATCTTTGTCCAATGTAGCTTACCGTACCCCGGAAGGCCAAAAAGTAGTCCTGGTGTACAATGAGAGTAATGAAACGCAACAGTTTAATCTGGGTTACCGGAATCAAAAAACTAAAGTATCTCTACCCGGGGGAGCGGTGGCCACTTATGTGTGGCAATAGTCGGTCTGCCTCCTTCAATATAGCTAACTTCCCTTGATTTGTTTACTTCTTTGTCATGTGTAAAATTACAAAATTAATTTTGTCCGGTTCATTAGGGGAGCAAAACATTTGGCTCAATATTTGTTTTGCCCATAGGTTTTGAAAAATGAATCGTCCTGTTCAACAACACTTCCATGTCATACTTATCATCTCTTAATCCCATAATAGCTCGAATTTTATGCATCATAGCGTAAATCGGCCCGTATCTCTTACGACCCAATCATCGTTGCAGTTCCGCTGCAGAAATACCCTACTTGGTCATCGTCATAAAATACATCCCGGTCAACCAGGATTGAAACGGCAGCTTTGATGCTTCCATGAGCGTTCTCGCTGCGCAGTATGGTCTGATATAGACATTGTTTACAATCGTGTGACATATGGTTTCTATTCCAGTAATGCTCAGTATGCCACGTTGTGAGAAGGTAATTCCTCTTTTCTCTTTTACTCGGTAAAAATTCTCAATACTACTATCTTCATCAGTAAATTGTCTAAAAAATGCCGTAATATTCATAACTCACTCGTTTCCTTAAATTACAAAATATTTAGGTCTCTATACGGTTAATCATTTATCGATAATAATAATATGCTTATTAAATTCTGTCTAACATTTGGGCGATACTTAATTTTGTTGTAAATTAGTGGGCACTTTAACAATAAAAACATTTTGCCATGAATAGAAGAGAAATGATTTCCAAAAATATCTCAATTGCCTTCTTTTTAAAAGTATATTTTTATATTTATATATAATTTTTTTTTTTTTTTTTTTTTTATTTTTTTTTTTTTTTAATTTTTATTTTTTTTTTTTATTTTTTTTTTTTTATTTTTTTTTTTTTTTTATTTTTTTTAATTTATTTTGTTTATTTTTTTTTTTTTTTAATTTTTTTTTTTGGATTGGTTTTTGGTTTTGGGGTTTGGGGTTTTGGGGTTTGGG
>JAYRWN010000218.1:0-7263 GCA_041917975.1 Saprospiraceae bacterium
TTATAAATGAAAAAAGGTAGCAATTATAATAGAGCACTTGCCTTCTAAGCAAGCGGTTACTGGTTCGACCCCAGTTGGGATCACTTGATGAAAGAGGAGTTGCGTCAGATGGCGTGGCTCCTTTTTTGTTTTGGGTTTCGATTTCTCCTACTTTCGTCCTCCATGAACGCCACACAACTAAAAGAACTCGCCGGCCTCGACCGCGAAGCGTCGGTGCCTGCCGGTACGGTTCAAGAATCTTTAAATGTTATAGGATTATAATTTTTATTCAAATCGAAAATAATGACCATTATTTTCCGACCAGGAATTGCCCCTCAGGCCTCCTTTACAAATACACAAATAACCAGTTACACAACTACATGAGTTTAACAACTCATAACCCGTGGTTCGCAAGGATAGGCTAACGATTGGCTATGGCGGCTAATTCAAAACTGACCAACCAAAATATTTTGCATAAATAGTCAACATTATGATGGGAAGGGACTAATTGATTACTTTTGGCCCGAGATTTTTTCTATGGATTACCAGGCGATTTTGTTTGATATGGATGGGACACTCGTTGACAGTGAACATTTGCACATCCGGGCCTGGCAGGAAGTATTACAGAGGGAACACCTGGATTTTCCAGACTCCTGGTTTACCCAGTGGATCGGCATCAGCGATGTTGAATTCAGCCGGGCTATAACTAAACAATACGCCCTCAGAAGAGAGGACGGAGTTTTATTGCAGTCTAAACGGGACATCTTCCGCCAATTGGCTGAACGTGAGCTTGTCCTGATCCAGGGGGTGCAAGACGGCTTATCCGCTTTAAAAGATGTTCCCAAGGTGGTCGCCACATCCAGCAACCGCCATGATGCGGTGATGAGCCTGCAAGTCACCGGATTATGGGCTCATTTTCTGGGCGTGGTGAGTATTGATGACGTCACTAACCCCAAGCCACATCCGGAACCTTACACCAAAGCGGCAGAACTAGGAGGCCATGCCCCGCACCTGTGCATTGCCGTAGAGGACAGCGTGTCCGGAATACGTTCGGCTAAAGCCGCCGGTTGTTTTACCATCGCTGTGGGTAACAGTTTGCCCGGTGAACAACTACACGCCGCAGACCTGGTGTTGGCCAATACTCAGGAAGCCATGCAGTACATCATCACCTTGCTCCTTTGAAATAGGTCAGGCATTCAGGTCCGATACATATTTGTATCAATTAATTAAATATACATTGCTATAAGGCCCAGGCTTTTTCTCCTTTGGTATAGGGAATACACCCTTCATAACGTCCCGGCACCGGAACGTAACGCAACGCTTGCGTACAACCTATTTCGGAGGTGAAATAACCAAAGATGGCCAGCTGTTTCATGAGCGTAAAATAATGTGGTCCATCGCCCTCGCGGGTCGGTTTAAAAGCTTTGGCTTCCTGATCCAAACCGAGCAAAAAATTATGCCGCTCTTCGGCCGTAGCTTGGACAAAATTTTTCCCGGTTTTTTCTTTAAAAGCTGCCGCTAAAGTGGTCAAACCGCTGGTAAATATATTTTGTTGGTTTTCATCATAACAGTCTTCCACCATTCTGATCATAAAATCGCCCACCTTTGCTGCTTTTGCGCCGGGGACATCGGTAGCCGGGAGGATAGTTTCCGCTATTTCATCCAACAGGGCGGCATCGCCGGCAGCAAATAGGCCGGTCTTGGCTGCTTCGCTTTTGCAACCGGATAACATAAATTCTCCGCCGACCACCGTAGCGCCGGTAATCAGTGCTATCGAGCGCAATAATTCTCTTCTATCCATGATTAGTTATTTATCCTGGGTTTTAGCTAAATTTTAATTGACCGTTTTTTTGATATTTTCTGAATTATAAATTTCCTTTTTTTAATTCCTCATAAGCATAGTTTGCTGCCCTGGCGGTCAACGCCATGTAGGTTATGCTTGGATTTTGATTCGCCGAAGAAGTCATACAGGCGCCGTCGGTATTAAACACATTAGGCACATCATGCATCTGATTCCACCCGTTCAGCACCGAAGTTTTAGGATCGCGTCCCATGCGTGCCGTACCCATTTCATGGATACACAAACCGGGATACGCCTGAGCGTCGTTGAAGGTACTGATGTTTTTCAGGCCACCACTTTCCAGCATTTCGGCCGCACAATCCATGATGTCCTGGCGCATGGCCATTTCGTTTTCCCGGAAGGTACAGCTCACCGCCAGCAAGGGCAGACCCCATTGATCTTTTTCTGCGGTATGCAGGCTGATGGTATTATCCGCATAAGGCAGATGTTCACCCCATCCGCCCAGCCAAAACACCCATGGTCCGGGCTCCATCAGTTGGGCTTTCAGTTCGGCTCCGATCCCTTCAGCCTGAGCTGGAACCGGACGTGACGCTCCGCCCTGATAACCAAAGCCCCGCAGATAGTCTTTGCGCTGATCGCTATCGGTCAGATTGCGGAAGCGCGGTACATAGACCCCATTCGGCCGGCGTCCATAAAAATAGTTATCCTGAAATCCTTCGTAGACCCCATACGCCCCCACATGGTAGTGATGATCCATCAGGTTGCGGCCGATCTGATCACTGCTGTTGCCCAAGCCGTTCGGGAACGCTTCGGACTTGGAGTTGAGCATGATATAAGTCGACCCCATAGCCGAAGCGCATAAGAAAATAACTTTGGCAAAATACTCTTCCGTTTGTTTGGTTAGTTCATCGATGATGCGGACCCCGGTGGCGCGTTTTTGTTCTTGATCATAGAGGACTTCCATGACTATGGCGTGCGGCCGCAGGGTCATTTTTCCGGTTGCGGCGGCTACCGGCAGGGTGGCTGAATTACTGCTGAAGTAACCGCCAAACGGACAACCGCGGTCACATTGGTTGCGAAACTGACAAGGGCCACGGCCATTCCATCCTTTGGTCAGGTTAGCCACCCGCCCCGGAATCATCCGCCGTCCATCCGTAAAGGTCTTTTTGATTTGGTCTGCCACATGTCGTTCCAGGCAATTTAGTTCCATGGGCGGAAGAAATTCTCCATCCGGGAGTTGGGGCATGCCTTCCAGGGAGCCGCTGATGCCCACGAATTTTTCCACATGGCTATACCAGGGCGCAATATCCTTATAGCGGATGGGCCAATCCACACCATACCCATCCTTGATATTAGCTTCAAAATCCAGATCACTCCAGCGGTAACACTGGCGTCCCCACACCAGGGAACGTCCACCGACCTGATACCCGCGAATCCAGTCAAAGGGTTTTATTTGTACATAAGGATGCTCCAGATCATTGACGAAAAAATGGGCATTGTGCTCGGTGGTAAATCCACGTATTTGGATATGCTGATCTTTTTTTTGTTGGTTGGAGACGCGGTCCCGATGGGGAAATTCCCAGGGATTGGTGGTGGCAGTAGGGTAGTCTTTGATGTGTTCCACCTGCCGCCCGCGTTCCAGAACCAGGGTTTTCAGACCTTTTTCACACAACTCTTTGGCGGCCCATCCACCGGAAATCCCGCTGCCTACTACGATAGCATCATACGTATTTTGTGCCTTAGACCTTACATTTAAATTTACAGTATCGTTTTGCATTTCCGACTGAGTATTTATTTCAAAGCATTTAATTCCTAATTCCTAATTTATAATTATAAGTTGCCTTTTTTTAACTCTTCCACGGCATAATTTGCGGCCCGGGCGGTAAGCGCCATAAAAGTCAGGGAGGGGTTTTGACAGCCCGGGGTACCCATACACGCTCCATCGGTGACAAACACATTCAGGCAATGGTGAAACTGATTCCATTTATTTAATAAAGACGTTTTAGGGTCCTTACCCATCCGCACGCCGCCCATTTCGTGAATATCCAGGCCCGGAGCCTGCTTGGAATCCCACGGAGTAATATCTTTGCAACCTCCAGCATCCAGCATTTCCGAAGCGGTAGTCATAAAGTCCGCCGTCATTTTACGGTCATTATCATCATAGTCTACATTGGTGATGAGCAGGGGGATTCCCCACGCATCTTTTTGATCCGGACTGAGCCGGACTTCATTGGTGATTTTCGGAATGGTTTCTCCCTGGATCATCATGGAGACAAACCAACCTCCCGGTTCACTGATGGCATGTTTAAAATCAGCGCCCAGACCAGGGGTGTCGCTACCATCACCACGGCCACGTCCGGCACCATAAAAAGTCATGTACCCGCGCTGGAAATCGCTGTCTTGTTTATACACATTGCGAAAATTTGGCATCATGGGTTGCGTGGGCCGGCGACCGAAATAATATTTATCCTCCGGGCCGTCATAACTGGCATTGACCAAACCCCGGTAATTATGAAAATGAATGTATTTCCCCAACAGCCCATTATCATTGCCCAAGCCGTTGGGAAAACGTTTGGAGGTAGAGTTTAACAGCAATAAATTAGTGTTCAGGCAAGCCGCATTGACAAAAATGATCCGGGCGTAAAAATCGGTAGTTTCTTTGGTTATGGCGTCTACAATGCGCACGCCGGTGGCTTTTTGTTGCTGATCATCATAAATAATCGAATGCACTACGCTGTGGGGACGCATGGTGAGGTTGCCGGTTTTGGCAGCCCAGGGCAGGGTAGAAGAGTTGGAACTGAAATAGCCGCCATAAGGACAACCGCGTTCGCACAACGAACGGGCATTACACTTGTTGCGGCCTTGTTGGATATGGATTTCTTTGGGTTGCGTAAGGTGGGCACAGCGCCCCTGGATGACCTGGCGGTCTTTAAATTTGGCCATGATGCGCCCCTGGATATCTTTTTCTACACAATTCATTTCCCATGGTGGCAAAAATTCACCATCGGGCAAGGTCTCCAACCGGTCGTAATTGCCACTGATCCCGGCAAATAATTCTACTTGCGCATACCAGGGCGCCAAATCCTGGTAGCCGATGGGCCACTCAAAAATGCCGTCCCGCGCCGGTCCTTCGAACTCAAAACGGCTCCAGCGCTGCGTTTGCCGCGCCCACAACAGGCTTTTACCGCCCACCTGGTAACCGCGGATCCAATCAAACGGTTTTTCCTGGATGTAAGGATGGTCTTGATCTTTGACAAAAAAATGCTGTGTGGCATCATTAAAGGCATAACAGCGCGCGACCACCGGGTTATCTTTAAGCACCTGATGCGGTAGTTGCTCGTGGTATTTAAATTCCCAGGGGCCTTTGGTGGCCGTGGGATAGTCTTTGAGATGTTCCACGTTTTTACCCCGCTCCAAAACCAGGGTTTTTAGTCCGTGATCACACAACTCTTTAGCGGCCCAGCCGCCGCTGATACCTGACCCAATGACTATGGCATCGAAAGTGTTTTGTTGTTTTCCGCCGGAATTGATATTGACCGAATTCTGTTGCATGCTAAAAACCAGGGTTTACTGGTCCGCAATTTAATTAAAGTATTCTGGTTAGGATATTAAAAATCTTGGCTAAAAGTTATTTTAACCACTGTTGTATTTTTTTAAAAGAACGCTTTTCCAGGCGCTGATGATTGGCCGTAAGAGCAGTTATCGGGTCCAATACATCCGCACTCGATTTTATAGCGCCGGTGTACCAATCGACCCAAGCCTGTAGAATGATGTTCTCCTGGCTGGGATCACCACCGGCGGCTATTGTTTGTTCAGCCAGGTTTTTCTCCGCCGTAATCCGCTCTTTACCTTTTTTTAAAATAACCTTGTGCAGGTATTTTAGGTCCCCGGCTTGTGCGGTGGTTAAATACAATCCGCAGCTTAAGGCGGTTATGGCTACATGGCGCATCTCGGTGGCCGAAACTTTGTCCAGGCGGTCCTGATCCGTATGATAAAATTCGTCGGTGAAGTGCCAGAGTAACAGACCCGGTATGCCGGCATCCAAGAACGGTTGGTGGTCACTGCCACCCTCAAAAGGATTTGTATTAACTTCCCAGCCGACTATTCGTCCATGACTTTCGGCTATGGTCAGCATCAAATCATTAAAATAATGAGGGCGTATATCTTTGAGTTCCACGGTTGTACTACCCCATTCGGTATGTTTATCCTTTCCCCTGGTCCAAATCGCCGAGGGATCGGGCATTTTTTCGATTAAAAAAGAACCCCCGGTGATAGCCGTATTTTCTCCGGTCATGTCCAGGCTCATGCCCCAGGATAGACCTTTTGCCCTGACGGTGTCTTCGCTAATGTAACGGGCGGTAGAACTGATTTCATCACCCCAGATGAAAGTGAGGGTGCGGCGGGGATTTATCCGGCCGGCTTGATATAAGTGCGCCGCTGCCATCGCCATTTCAGTCAATGTGCCTACGCCGCTGGCGTTGTCATTCGCACCGGGTTCCTGTACATGTGCACTATATACCATCCGCTGATGTGGATGCTCATGACCATGCACTTCGGCAATCAGGGTGAGTTCATCCGCTTCGCGATAACTGGTGGTAATTTGCACCCGGACTTTTAAAGGTTTTAATTCTGAAGATTTTTTCTGCAAATACCGGAAGGCCGCGGTAGATAAATTTAGTATCCAGGGTTTGAGATGAGGGAGATATTTAATCCCGGTAAATGGTATGGCATTTACATGTTTTTCCGGGCGGTTAAAGTCCGGGATATGATAGGCTAAACCACCCAGCGCGCCGTATTTCACCACCCCTGTTTCCAACAAATTATAGGCATGAATATCGCTGAGAATAATTTTTCCTTTTAAGTTTAGGGTATCTACCTGACTAAAGTCCCCGTTGGGTACAAAAACCACTTCGCCTTCTATACCTTCGGCAGGCGTTGAAAAACTATGGATAGTCATCATGTTGCGATTCGTCTTAAACTGAAGCAGGGGAGCAGATTCACCAGCCACAGTCAACGTGGCATCCACCGGTTCCCAGGCCGGGCGATGGAGGGGACGCCGTTCCAACCGATAAGTTAAGCGGCCGTGACCTTGAGCTTCCGGCCGGAAGCCGGCACGTTCTAATTGTTTTTGAACATAATAAATGGAGGTATCAAAACCTTGATTACCCGGTAAACGCCAAAATTGTTCCACAAAAGCTGTGGTAGCATAACTGATCTCACCGCTAATGACCGCGCTGACCGTGGGCAAAAACCCTGAGGGTTTTAATTGACCAAAGGTAAAATAATTAAGTCCACAAAGAACCAGGATAACAACGGCGTTTTTCATCCGGGGAAATTACCATTAATTTTTTGATTGCACTCGCACCATTCTTGTATCGCGGACCGCGGAGGGTGTTCGTCTTTTTGCCAAACTTGTCAGGCATCCATTTTTATGATGAACCAAAAATAGAATAGGTTCTGCAATGAGCATTAACACTATCCAA
>JAYRWN010000219.1:0-3010 GCA_041917975.1 Saprospiraceae bacterium
AACTGGTTGCTGATTTTCTTTCGTACAAGCAGCAACCGGGTAGTTTTTCATATACTTTATCATCGGACCTGAATTTCTCCGTATCATGACCCACTGCGGCAATTTTTTTCTGAATGTCGTCGTTGGAAATTTTTGCAGCATCATATGTTATGGTCATGATTTTTGTATCAACATTCCAAACGGCGCTGCTAACCGCCTCGTTTTTTACGGCTTTTTCTATTCTTTTCTTGCACATTCCACAATTGCCATACACTTTAAATGTGTCCGTTTTTTCCTGTGCAAATACAGAAACAGATAGGATGGTGAACGCTGCCATCATCAGCATTTTGAATGATTTCATTTTAATTGATTTAATATGTTGAATAAGGAACAGGGGGCATACAGAAATGCCTATAGCCCGGCATTAGAATACCTGGCTCATCAAAGAAAATACTCTTTAAATAAGGAAACTGCAATTGCGGATGTACACCGCAACGCCACTACTTCGGGGTGGGGCGTGACTTACAGGATGTTTCTCTGTAACAGAAGAAACAAGAGTATCAGGTAGCGAAAAATATGCTACCGGCAAATCAATAACCTGAAGCGAAAAATTGATAACGAATGACTCAGCGGTTTTCTGGTCATTGTCATTCTTCACAAACTTGTGTTCATCCTTGCAGCAGCCATTATCTTTTTCTTCAGACTTCTCCATGCCGCAGTTGCCGCAGGTTTTTGACTTGTTATGCCCCAATCCCCAATCAGCAAGTTCGCCCATGCAATAGTGCATGTGTATGTTAGCACCTGTTGATGTGCTGAGATAAAATATAGCTAATATGGCAGCGATGAACTTTTTCATGAAATGCGAAACAAAAGTATAGTTATTTTTTTGAAAAAGCGGTTTAATGTTTTACAAAATAGTTCCTTACAGGTGATAATGAATCACTTGCAGCAGTCTTTCTTACGTACAAAATACGCTTTCAACATACGCCAAAACAAATGGCTCAATGACTTTAACAGAAGCATTTTATTACATATTTACCAGCATTATTCCTCTCATTGTAATTATCATGGCAACTTATAATGCATGGCTTCTTTTGGTGTCTATTAGTTACAAGCCTAAAGATTTTAATGATGTGTTCAACTGTCATATCTGGTCTTTTGACAAGTCGCCTTCAATTTCTGCTTCGCCCAAATTGACAGATAGGGGCGGAGCCCCTTATTTTCCAATTGGGCTTTTACTACCATTTTGCATCTGCTGCAAACCATGTTCTTGATGTATAGTTTCATATTGTCTGTCCAACGTGTGATAGTTGCAAATTTATTAAAAGCCTGCGGTAATCTGTCGCACTGAAGACTGCTTGCCGTGTGTTGGCAATTGCAGCTCTTTTGCAAGGTTGGCTTTGTGTCGAGGTTTTGTGTGCCTTGCAAATGTGCTGCAATGTGCGGTCGCCATGAGAGTGACTCGTCCTGAAAAAAGTTGACACTTTTTTATTTGATAATCCTACCACAAGTTTACAGTTTATTTTGTAATCCTGTATAGTGTTTACATTTGCATCGGAGGCGAAACGGAAGTGAGCTCTGCTGGAGAGCAACTCACCAGGGATAAGTCTCCGGGTGACGAAGTAATTCGTTTTAGAAAAGCTGAGTAGTAATGCTCGGCTTTTTAATTGAATTACTTTAGAACCCTTGATGCCTTAAAAAAACTCAAGCTATGTCATGGTAACCTCCTTTTGTTTTTTGGGTGAGTAATAATTTTTCCATCTGCGTTTCAATTCGCCTTCTCTTAAATGCGCTTCAACAGGAGTGAGCATGTCAATGCTGCTGTGAGGTCGTATGTGATTATAAACGCTGATGGCTTTTGCAATGGATTGTTGTGCTTGTTCAAAATTGCGATACTGTTTTTCCAATAATTCATCTTTTAAGATTCCATTCACTCTTTCAGCCAATGAATTTTCTAACGGGTCTCCGCTTTGTGTCATGCTGATTTTGATATACTGCTTTTCCAATATCCCAACATAATCAGCACAACAATATTGCGAACCCCTGTCGCTGTGATGAATGAGCCGTCCCAATTGCGGATTACCACTCAATGCCATCTTCAATGCTTTGATACATCCATCTGCTGAAAGTGTTTCTAATAAGCAGAAGCCAACGATTTTTCTACTGTAAGCATCCGTTATCAAACTCAGGTAAGCAAAGTCATTCTGCAAACAGATGTAGGTTATATCGTTTACCCAAAGCTGATTGGGAGCAGTCGGGATGAAACCAATGATCAGGTTGGGAAATTTATGCATCCAGTGATTTGAAAATGTGGTAACAGGTATTCTGCGGCGTCTCCTTCTGATCAGCAACTGATGCGAAGCAAGCAAATCAAAGAGAGCATCTCTTCCGATTTGTATGTGATGTTGTTGCATAAAACCCTGCATCATAAAAAGTAGTTTACGAGTGCCTACACGTTTCAATGTTTTGCGAATTGAAATCACTTGTTGCAAAATCAAATCATGCTGCAACGCTTCTTTTTCAGCATTCTTGCGAAATTTGTAAAATGCTTGCCGGCTATAACCAGACAGTGAGCAAAGAGAGTTGATGTTCCGGCTCTCAAATTGCCCGATGTTCATGACTGCCTGGTGCCAAACTTTTTTTTCCAGTCAATACCCGTTTCCATCCCACCAATACGGATGATTTCTTCCAACAATTTATTTTGCAATTGTTGTTTGCGAAGCTCCTTCTGCAAAAGTTTTAATTCTTTAGGAAGTTCAGTTTCGGGCTGCCCGGTTTGCTTTTCTTTGCTGCGTTTCATTTTTTCACGCCAGGAAATGCTTCTTCCCTGGTAAGCCCACACCCAGCCGGCAATGGTGCGATAGGGTATGTTGTATTTGATTCCGAGTTCACGGAATGTGTAATCACCCGAAAGATATTCGGCAATGATTTCTTCCCTGCTTATCCGGCAGGCAGGTTTTGATTTTCTTTTTTGACTCATTTTGTGTGAAATAAAGTTAACATTTCTGTCAACCTATTTCAGGACAAGTCA
>JAYRWN010000220.1:0-9725 GCA_041917975.1 Saprospiraceae bacterium
AGCCGGTGCCTTGGCAGCCTTTGCCGCTGGCTTAGCCGCAGCCTTTGGTTTCGGTCCGCGTTTAGCCGGTGCCTTGGCAGCCTTTGCCGCTGGCTTAGCCGCAGCCTTTGGTTTCGGTCCGCGTTTAGCCGGTGCCTTGGCAGCCTTTGCCGCTGGCTTAGCCGCAGCCTTTGGTTTACTCGCTGATTTAGCTTTAGCAGTTGATTTGGCTGCTTTAGCTGGTTTGGCAGCTGCTTTAGTTTTTGGTCCACGTTTTGCTGGCGCTTTCGCAGCTGCTTTGGCTGCAGCTTTCGGTTTCGCAACTTTAACGGGATTTTTAACTGCAGCAGATTTTACCACATTTTTAGGTTTGGATTCCTTACCTGCTTTAATTACTGAATTTTCCACGTGACTATACATTTGTGATGTTATATAATAATGAGCATGGGGATCGTTGATCCAAACATGATCATCTAATAAAAACCGATACTGATATTCTTGTCCGCTAATTAATTTAACTGTCCCTTCAAAAGAACCATCTTTTTTTCGTTGCATTTGAATGGACTGATTTCTATTCCAATTATTAAAATCACCCACTAAAGCAACTGACTTTGCATTGCCGACAACTTCTTTGGAAACTTTAAAAATAACTTTAGTTGATTTCACTAGTTATATTAAAAACACTATTTATGAGACAAAATTATAAACAATTTTAAATAGTAGATATTTTTTTCTAATATTTCTTACTGATTTTCACTATTTTATACAGGTTTTTCTGATTCAATACCCAAATAACCTACCATTTTCCCTGCTTTAGTAATTTCATGGTCCACGTTACACTCAATTTGTTTAGGTCACAGAAACCTTGATCTATATGGTTCTTTACCAAACTTAATAACTACAAAAATATTGCCTAATTATTGAATTTTCCGAATTTTATGCAAAATTATATATTAATTAAACCAAAAATGTGTAAAATTTAGTACCTAATCAATAAAATGCTGACTATTTCTGGTAAAATATTTTGATTGACCAATTTAATTGGACGCGACGATTAAACGTTTTCGTCCAGCCAAACAGTTTGGCTAACCACTTTGTATCTTTTTGGTTCTCGCTAGGTCGGGTTAGGGCTAAAAGTACTAATTCGGGTATTAGCTGCAACCAATAATCTAAAAATTCGGTTTTTTGAATTTAGGTAATCCCAGGTGACTTCAAATTTATTCACCGAATTAGCTGAAGAAATTACTCCATGTAACTCCCATGAGCCAATTAAGTCCTCAGTCAGTATTTTTCGAGCTCGTCAAAAACATCCCTCATCAGAAAAATCTTTGATTATTAATACTCCAATAAGACAGCTTCATTTTTACCGGGAATATCATGGAATACTGTAAAACCAGGCACCTACAAAAAATTAAAACTTTCCGTAGGTAGAGTAATCCTCTACGGCGCCCAGCCTGGTACCAACATGTTTTTAAGGCCATAATATTTGGCTATAACCGCAGGGGTAATATTTAGATAATACACCCATCGTATGCATTGCATTTTATTTGGAATTGAGTTAACTGATGAGAAAATCACCGACTGGCCGGCTTCAGAATCTTTAATTAATTCTCTTTAGTAGTCTTAGGCTGCACCTCATCCACAATAAAATTACAAGAATTAAACTATTTAGAAATCCCGGTCCGTAATCACTATTTATTCAATAATCTCCTCCCTACCCCGGAGCAATATCATGTGTTTATTTTTGATTTGGTCATTCCTGCCGCGCAAAATGCTTGGTAGAATATCCTTCAAATGTTGAGCGGTCAAAACCCTTGGCAATAATACATAATCAGCACCTGCTTCATACATTTCCAGGGCATTTTGAATATTTTCAGCAGTCACTATTATCCGGGCATGCGGACATAATTGTTGCATTTGTTTAACCAGAGTCAAATTATTTGTACCAACTAATATAGAATCAGGAATGGTGGATACAACTAAATCCACCTCTTCTATCCCTGAGTGGTGTAAGGTATCAATGTGGGAAACATCACCATAAATGGCCTTTATGCCAATATTACTAAGCCGCTCATGAATATTGGGGTTAAAATCCACGACCACCAGCTTAGACATCAATTCTGCATTGTTATCCTTATTGTCCAAACGAAGTTCGGCTATCAATGAGCTGGCGGTCTTGAAAAATCCTAACAAAGCAATATCTTTTTGTGCTCCGAAAACATTCTGTTCTGACTTAAACTTAAAATCCTTTAATCCCAATTTGGTAAATAGAAAGGCGAATTTTTTCTGCAGTGAGTCACTGTATTTTATCAGGTAGGGTGTCAAGATAGAGGTAATCACAAAAGTAAATATAATCATAGATAATAGCTCTGGTCGAATATGACCTGCCGTGACTCCTAAGGTGGCAATGACCAAAGAAAACTCGGACATATTGGCCAGGTTAATGCTCGGCAATAGTGATATACGGTGACCCTGTTTTAATAAATATAAAATGGGATAAACGGAAATAATCCGTGATATAAAAATAAATAACGCTGCGACGGCAGCTGAAATTAATATGTTTGGATGATTCATCGGATTAGGAACTGTCATTCCCAACGCCACAAAAAATAAAGCCATAAAAAAATCCCTGATACTAATCACCTTTGCTATCACATCCAGGTTATAGGGAAAAGTAGAAATCGCTATTCCCGCTATTAATGCCCCCATCTCCATAGATAACCCTAACCACGATGCCAAGGCGCAGATAGCAAAACACCACCCTAGCGACGCCACCAGGACTAATTCCGGGACTTTAGCAATGGCTTCAAACAAACGTGGTAAAATATATTTGCCGATTAAAAATGCCACAAATACCAATGCCCCACCCTTCAAAAAGGAAACAATGATTTCAAAAATTCTGGGGTCAGCTAAATTGGGTTGCAAGCCTAAAATTACAATAGCCCAAATATCTTGGAATACCAGTATGCCCAAGGTTATGCGTCCCGGGACAGTATCTAACTCTGATTTTGCATATAATAATTTGACTACTATCGCTGTCGAACTAATCGCACAGCATACCGCCAAATAAAATAAATCATACTGTCCCTCGTGCATACCATACCCCAGCAATCCGAAAAAAAATAACCCTAATAGTGCACTGATTATGAATTGCCAAACACCCGAGAGAATGAGCGCTTTACCGGATTTGCGTAATTTTTTGATATCAATCTCTAAACCAATCATAAAAAGCAAAAGGATCAAACCTATTTCAGAGATAAGTTCAATATTGCTCTGGTCATTAACCCAACCAAAACCTATTTCCGGTCCAATAATTACTCCGGCCAGAATATACGCCACCAACATGGGCTGCTTAGCAAAATGAGCTAAAAAGGCTAGAACAGTTGCGGCAAGAATACTTAACCCAATATTGTTAATCAAGTCATGTCCAATGCCTCCATGTTCGTTGCCTTGAGCAAAAACATGGGTGGGCCAAAATGCGCTGAGCAAAACTAACCCCAAAACTAAAATTGCTCTGGCGCTGTGGATTGATAATTGGTTATTAAGCATGGTTAATTCCTTTTCTTATCAAAGATAGAAAAAAGTTACCGCCTTCATGGCACTCAATATTCTCTCTCCAATCTTGGTTAATTAAATCCTTACATCTCACCCCGAACGGACCGAATACTTTCGATCTACCGGTGTATCGCATTGCGCGAATCCGGTGACTTGGTGCTTTGTTTATCCCGGATTCATGAAGCCCGCTTTATCCAGTCAATAAATTCGTACGTAAACAAAAGTTTGAATTTAGACTCACGGATATCGTCTTATACGTTTTAATCTCACCTTATATATATACTACATTTACAAACAAGGGAGAATGCCAATCTTAATTAAATTTTACTCACCCTGTAGAAAATATTTACCTCATGTTTATTCGGACGTAGTGCTGTTCCTGTGGACTTTCAGGTCAAAGGCATCTTCTTCTGCTCCTGACAATAGTTGATAAGTACATTTATTCGTCTAATGCGCGTTTCATCGCGTTTAGCACTAATAACCCACCGCATTATTTGCTTACGATATCCGGCTGGTTGTCGGTTAAAAAATTGTTGGGCATCCGGGTAATTTTTCCACCATTGGGGCCAATCTGCAATTATTAAAGACGGGTCATCATAAGCTAATTTTATTTTGACATTGTTTTGCAGCCGTCGATTTTTATAAACGGCTAAACCTGATTTGGTCACTTTACCTTCTTTTATAAGCTGTTTCATTTTTGCTAAATTGATGTCACTCCAGTTGCTGTTCGGTCTTCGGGGAGTAAAACGTATTTTATATCTTTGACGATCTACTGTATGGCGCACACCATCAATCCACCCAAAACAAAGCGCCATATCTACGGATTCAGACCAGGTTATACTGGGAACACCGGAACCGATTTTATAGAACCCGATCCATTGTTCAGTCAGACTATTGTGGTGGGCCGCAAACCACTGGTATAATTGATCCGGCGTTTGGAAATACTGCACCTGGTCCATCACTAAAAAAAGATTTAATCAGTTTAAAAATAGTTTATTTTATATATTGTGAATTATTTCAGGAAGCAACCGTTAGGGAAAATGCTAAAAAACGGTTAGATGGCATATCAAGAAATAGAAATAATTCTAAGTAGACAACTAGCTGAATATCTTTCAGTTCCGGTATTTATTGTCGACCCGGAAGGTAACTTGATTTTCTATAATGTCCCGGCAGAAATTATTCTGGGCCAGAAGTTCGGGGATACCGGCCCCATGACTGTACACGAATGGTCCAATATGTTTTATCCTGAATATGATGACGGAAGTTCTTTCCCCGCTGAGGAATTACCATTAATCAAAACTCTAAAAGAACGTTCACTTTTTCATGGCCAGTTTTGGATCAGAAATTATAATCGGGTTAGGCATAAATTATCCGTAAGTAGTTTCCCAATTCTAAGCTCTTCAAATCGTTTCTTAGGCGGAATGGCCGTTTTTAAATCGGACCAATCCATATGATAGCTAGATTTTGGGGAGCGCGCGGTTCAATCCCTACTTTTAGTAAGGAAACACAAAACTTTGGAGGTAATACCCCATGTGTGACTGTCGTTGAGAAAGGACAAGTTTTAATCTTGGATGCAGGCTCGGGAATAAAAAGGTTTGGTGAGAGTGAAATGGCCAAATCATTTAGCGAATTTCATATTTTACTAACTCATATGCACCTGGACCACATTCAAGGATTAGGCTTTTTTGGTCCTTTATACAATCCCAATTGTACAGTACATATTTATGGTCCGGCCCAGTCCCCCGAAGTGTTGTTTGGAGAATTATCCAAATACTTATCTCCTCCCCTTTTTCCTGTCCGCATCAGAGATTTCGCGGCCAGCCTTAAATTCTATGGCTTGCCCGCTTCAAGGTTGCAGGTTGGTTCGTTTAGCATTGAATCAGCTTATGTTATACATCCGGGTCCAACTTTAGGATATCGCATCCGCACCAGCCAGGGCGTCGTCACCTATATCCCTGATCATGAAATGGCTTTAGGCGCCCATCAATTTCCGCGTGAACCAGAGTGGACGTCAGGTTACGCCCTGGCCAAAGATGCCGATCTGCTCATCCACGATGCACAATATACCCCAGAAGAATATAATCTGCGGAAAGGCTGGGGGCATAGCTCTATCGAACATACTCTGCAATTTGGGGATTTGGTGAAAGTTAAAAGACTCGCCTTATTTCATCATGACCCCATTCACTCGGACCACTTCTTGCAAGATATGTACCTAAAACATGCCCATAACCGGTGGCCCTTCCACGTAATCGTCTCCAAGGAAGGTGATTCCATTGAGATTTGATTTTTTTGACTTCCTAATCATATTAAATTTTTCCTTGGTGTATGCTATTTTACTCTAATTTCGCGCCATATTTTGACGCTTGGAAACAGGGTTAGCCTATATTAAATCGCAGGTTTCACGGTGGTTATTTCTTATATCTTTAGTAACTATCGGTGTTGTAATCTGGGATGTTGGTTTTATAGATCAGGGACATGATAAGGCCTGGCAACGATTATATTTTGAGATCTTTCTGATAGTTATCCTCATTCTGCAAGCCGTCAGGTTACGTAAAGTTACTTTCACCTGGCCTCCAAGCAGTTTTCAGGTGACTGAAGGTTTATTTACGTTGATCAATTTATTTTGGGTCCTGCGGGTATTTATTACCCGTAACGTATGGCTGCAGGAATTCTCTCATAAACATGGGCTATATCCCTTATTTACGGTGTATATTTTAATCTTTTGTATCACCGAAATTCTCAAACAATCCTTTAAATTCTCCTTCTTTAATCTTCATCCCAATATCTTGTTTGCCACCAGTTTTTTGCTGGTCATCTTCGGGGGCTCCTTGCTGCTTATGCTTCCCAGTTCCACTACACAAAATATAGATTATATCGATGCACTTTTCACGTCAACCAGTGCAGTATGCGTAACGGGATTAGCTACGATGGATACCGCTAAGGACTTCACTAGATTTGGCCAATCGATGATCTTATTATTGATTCAAGTGGGAGGATTGGGCATCATGACGTTTACCAGTTTGATTGCCTATTTTCTAAAAGGGGGCTCTTCATTCGGTAATCAACTGATAGTAAAAGAATTAACTAATACCAAAGCTTTGGGTAGTGTATTCAGTATACTGACTAAAATTATTATAATTACTCTTATTACGGAAATAATCGGGACCATATTAATCTATGGTTCTATACCTCCACCGATCAGGCCGGATGAGAGTGACCGCATATTTTTTGCCTTGTTTCATTCCATCTCGGCATTTTGTAATGCTGGTTTCTCTACCATGTCTATGGGATTATTTGATGAAGCATTTCGGTATAATTATTATTTACACTTAATCATAGCAGTTTTAATTATTATTGGTGGACTTGGTTTTAATATTGTTTTTGACCTGTACGATACACTTGCCAAATGGTTAAAGAGCTTATATTACACCGTGTTTTGGGATCGCCCTTTCTTGCATGTGGCTCGTATAGCCAATCTGCACACGAAATTAGTTCTGATCACCACCTTCTGGTTGTTAGTATTGCCCACCATCGTTTTCTATTTTATTGAACGAAAAGAAAGTTTAGCAGATTATCCGGAGCTTGGACGATGGGTTGAATCTTTTTTCAGCGCTGTGACCCCTCGCACTGCCGGCTTCAATACACTGGACATCGCAGACATGACTGCCCCATCCATCATGTTGATCATGTTATTGATGTATATCGGGGGGTCTCCCGGGTCCACCGCTGGAGGAATAAAAACATCCGTTTTTGCTGTGGGCATGTTAAATATATTTTCTGTTGCTAAAGGTAAAAAGCGCGTGGAATTTGATTTGCACGAAATTTCCTCCGATTCGATTCAAAAAACGTTTTCCATCATAGGATTATCTCTCCTGGCCATTGGTTTTCTGACCTTTCTGCTATCCATGACAGAATTAGATAAAGAAATAAGCGTTCTGGCTTTCGAGGTATTTTCTGCTTTTGGCACAGTTGGATTAACACTAAATCTGACCCCCTCCTTATCTGACGGCGGGAAAATAATAATCATCCTGGCAATGTTCATCGGTCGGGTGGGTCTGTTTGTGCTTTTAAGTGGCCTGTTACCCAAGCCCAAATCTTTACATTATCGTTATCCCAGTGAAGACATCATCGTGACCTAACTCTGGTATTAATCAAATTAACCTATTAAGAAATTATGAAATACATCATTATCGGTTTAGGCAACTTCGGAACGGCCCTCGGTGAAAAACTCACGGAAATGGGGCATGAAGTCATTGGCGTCGATAAATTTTTAGATAAAATAGAAAGTGTTAAGGAAAAATTATCCTACGCAGTTTGTTTGGATTCTACGGATCGTAAAGCCATGGAGACTTTGCCAATGGCCGATACCGATGTAGTCATTGTAGCCATAGGCGAGGACGAGGGGGCTTCTCTTTTAACCACTGCCATCCTTAAACAAATGAAAGTTAAGCGGCTCATCGGACGAACACTTTCCCCGGTGCACACCACCATTTTGGAAGCCATGGGTGTCGATGAAATTATCAAACCTGAAGAAGAGGCTGCTGATCGGATGGTAAAAAAATTAACCATCAAAGGAGTTGTAGATTCCTTCTTTCTTTCTGACCGTTTTAATATCATCGAAGCAAAAGTACCCTCCCGCTATGTCGGTATGTCCATAGGTAATGTGGATTTTAGGAGTAAATACAATGTGGTGGTTTTAACCATCATGCGGATCAAAAAACAAAAAAACATCATCGGCGCTGAGATAAATAAACGCAGCGTACTTGGAGTCGTTGGCCCGGAAATAGTCATGGAGGAAGACGATATATTGGTTCTCTTTGGTGATTTAAAGTTCATCAGACAGTTTTTAGAGTCCTGATCTTATTTGTACAACAATAAACATTTACTTTTACATGTTATTTAAATAAAAAAAACCTCCCATGTTTCGTTACCTGTCTACTTTAGTTTATTTCCTCGGGATGATTACAGCAGTCAACGCCCATGTAGCCATGGTTTACCCTAAGGGTGGGGAAATGGTTCAGGCCGGTGGTGTGCTGGATATTCGTTGGGAAATCATTATTGAACATGAAACCTTAAATTGGGATTTATATTACACTCTGGATGATGGAGCCACCTGGTTCACCATCAAAGAAGATATTGCGGTAAAGAGTTTAGGTTATTCCTGGGAGGTACCTAACATCAATTCAAAGACGGTGAAAATAAGAGTTGTTCAGGACAACCAACTCGGCGATTATGATGACATTACTAAAAATTTTACTATCAGTGGCTCGACGACCTCCATCGCTGCCCATAAAGAAATAAATCTCATATTGGATAAGCACCCAGTTACTGATGTCATAAATATTTCTACGGGTGTATCCAGGCATAAAGATGTGGATATTTTCAGCTTACAAGGCCAAAAGGTCATGCATCATTCTACTTCGGATGAAACCATTTCTATGAACATTCAGGGTTTGGTTCCAGACATTTATGTGATTATTGTAAGTGGTGATTCTCGCCGCGGCGTGAGAAAATTTATTAAACTATAACCTCCGATCCACTGAAAGCAAAGCCCCGGGAAATCTCCCGAGGCCAGCTCTTTCCTGTCACAACATGATAATTCTTTAGGCCCGTCCTTTCAACATTAAGTTCCAATACATAAATGGCAAGCCATATTTTTTTAGCAGCCACATGCTGTAATTCTCTTTCGTCGTATCGACAAACTTGCTAATCATCGGATCACTGTCGCGGATATTATCGTATTTAAATTCTGCGAGGACCATTTTGCCATAACCTGTCACCAATGGGCAAGATGAATAACCGTAATACTGTTTTAATTCCGCTTCTTTTTTCATCACTTTTAAGATGTTTTCAACCACTATAGGGGCTTGTTTTCGGATGGCTGCACCAGTTTTTGCGGTAGGTAAGGCCGCTGAATCACCAAGGCCGAAAACGTTAGGATAAACATTGTGTTGCAGGGTATTAATATTTACGTTTAACCAACCTTGATTAGGACCGTCAGCGTAAGCCAATTTTGATTTTTTAATAAAATCTGGGGCTGACTGTGGCGGCGGCACATGCATAAAATCCCACGGAATAACTACTTCGGTGGCAGAGGTAAACGATTCATTCAAATCTATGGAGTTATGGTACAATTTATCAGGCTCATTTGCATGAGCTGTAATGGTATAATAAGCCAATTTTTTATCCCC
>JAYRWN010000221.1:0-3556 GCA_041917975.1 Saprospiraceae bacterium
GTTAAGATGTAATAATCCGTATTGGCCAAAACCTCTAAAAGCCAGGGATTAAAGCGCACTAACATGTGTTCATTCAGATCCGACCATCCCCAACGGCGCAACTGAGCCACCAGGCTGTCCATAAACATGAAATAAAAATCCATAGTTACCACGGTATCGATGACTAAGCTTTGATTCTGCTTAATCACCTTAGCATAAACCACACGGGTATCGATTAATGTATCTTGCACACCGCTGGTCTGGGCAGTGAGTAAGTTCATCGACAATAAACACAACACCTGCCAAGACAATCCTGATCTGTGGACATTCATGATTTTGTCGTTTGTTACAGACAAATTGGTGCTGATCCTTCAGAAAAATAGTGACCATGATTAGGATGCAGTGTAATTTAAATCAGTTTATATACGATAATAAAAGGTCGCCAAAAGGAAACTTCCGGTCGTCGCGTGGCTCATTTTTATCTTAAAAATTGAATTATTAGCCAAAGGCGTAACTTTTTTGTGGTCGTAACCGTAATTTGCTAGGATGACAGCCAAGGAATACAATCAATGTGTGGACCAATATGCTGATGCACTGTACCGCTACGTGTCCAGAGCATTTAGCCATGTTGATGACGCCAGGGACGTTGTACAACATTGTTTTGAAAAACTTTGGGTTAAACATCACGGCATAACCATGGAAGAAGTCAAAGGATTTTTATTCGTGTCTGCCCGCAACGCAGCCATTGACATCTGGCGCAAAGAAAAACGCCTAGTCAGTTTGGAAGAGCGTACAGATCACGGAGGTAGTTATGAGGACCGGCGTTGGGAATATTGGCATGCGGCCATGGAATTATTGAAAGTACTGAATGAAGAGCAGCGCAGTATTTTTTTACTGCGCGAATATGAAGGGTATCCGTACGAAGACATTGCCCAGATCATGGGCCTGTCATTGAGCCAGGTGAAAGTGACTTTGTTTCGGGCCAGACAAAAGATGTTAGCCACTACTCAAAAAAAAATTAAAGCGGTATGAAAATTCACCTGCTGAATTATGAAAAATATGCCAACGATTATCTGGACGGTACATTGGCACCGGACCTGGTGGAGGACATGGACTTGTTCCTGACCCAACATCCCCAGATCAAGGCAGAGCTGAATCAGATGGCCGCCACATCCTGGCCTCCCTTGGGCAATGAAACCTACGGTGACAAATCCGAGCTTTATCGCCAATCCGGTTTCCGGACCATATACAGATGGTGGTCTATAGCTGCTGTGGTAATGATTTTTGTCGCTGCGGGATGGTTTTATGTGTATTTAAGTAAACCAACGGAATCTATTTCACCTGCACAGGTAAATCTTGCGGACCACATCACTGAGCCCTCCACGACTATTTTAAATTCAGACCAAGTTCCGCCGGTAGAAATTGCAGAACCGCAAGTGACTCACCATACACCTCCCCAAGCCCGATCCATCCATCAATTTAATCCGGCAGGGCAACAGCAGAACAGCTTAAACCATGAAAAACCCCAGGAGCTCCTGGCTATCCTGGTGGATCACAGTCCGGGAATCGAAAACTCCGCTATGACGGATCCCATGGTTATCGCTGAACCTCTGACGGATGTCGTCGTAGCCCACCAGGAGGTGGCAGAACAAATGACCAATTTATTACCTCGCTGCACTTTTGCCGCAATTCCGGGCCCAAATTTATTTTCCCCGGAGCCGGTGGCTTTGATCCCTGCAAAGACCATCTCTCCCGATGTTACCGCACCATTTACCCCGGAAGCCTATTCTGGCCTCAGCCAAGGTTCAAGTTTACGGAATGCCTTTATTCCGGAGGTATTGGTCGGTTTATTTTCTAAATCTAAATGACCATTTTATCATGAAAGTTTTAATAATTTTTGCTGTTATTTTAACAGGGTTGACCGCTAAAAGTCAAGTGGATTCAACCGCTCAGGACTCCATGAAGGCGATGCCCGCACCGGTCCCATATGATAATGAACGCAGGGTTCATGTGGATATCAATTATGGACATAGACACGACGAAGATTCTTGGTATGACCGGAACGAGAGTTGGAGAAAATACCGGAGAGTGAAAACACGTTATTTTTTGGTGGATTTGGGTTTTGATAGTTATGTTCAAACAGAGCCTTATTACCTGGATAATGGTCTAAACGCTTTTGATCAGGATCAACTTAAAAGTATTAATGCCAATGTGCATATTTATATGCAACGCCTGCATTTGTTGGGTCGTGCTGTGAATTTATTGCATGGCCTTACGATTGAATACCATCAGTATGCTTTCATTAACTCCGTAGACCTCCAACCTCAGCGCCCTGTTTTAACTTTTTTGGAAAGCCCGTTTGAATATAAAAAGAACGAACTTAAGTTAAGTTACATCAGCCTCCCGGTGATGTTAAACTTTGAGACCAATCCGCGGCATTACGGCCGGTCCTTACGGTTAAGTGCAGGCCCCGTGGCCGGGTTACGCTTATTTTCTATGCTCAAACAAAAGGGACATC
Organism: Saprospiraceae bacterium; assembly: GCA_041917975.1. GTDB lineage: Bacteria > Bacteroidota > Bacteroidia > Chitinophagales > Saprospiraceae > JAYRWN01. The sequence goes on from JAYRWN010000221.1 coordinate 2,498, forward strand.
AAGTGGATAAGGTAAAAATTCGTGATGACTTTAATCTGAATAATATTAAATGGGGAGGACGGGTACAATTTGGTTTCGGACCCATCAATTTATATGCCACCATGTCACTCACGCCGATCTTTGATCCTGATCAGGATAACGGGAGTGAACTTTACCCCTACAGCATAGGTATTCAATTGATTCCCTTTTAGCCGGTCTATTCTTTTTGGACGGTAGGGTGCGGGTTTTTTTCACTAAACTGCTGGTGAATTATTTATCTTGGCAGCCCAAATAAAATATATCCCGTCATGTACCTCATTTTTGATTGCAGCGCGTTGTCCATGCCGTCCAACTGGCGGGCTAACGTAGAAGATACTTACCATTGGCCGCGGATGGTGCACCTGGCCTGGGAAATTTTTGACGCCGAGACGACTATTATCGCCAGCAAAAACTACCTGATTAAACCTGCCGGATTCGACATTTCCAGCCAAAGTACAGAATGGCATGGTGTACAGCATGAAGAAGCCAAAGAAAAGGGTGTGGCGGTGTGCGATGTGTTGAGTGAATTTGCCGTCGATGTAAAACAAGCACAGCATGTCCTGGCCTTTAACCTGGAGTTTAATGAAAAAATTGTTGGCGCCGAGTTTTTCCGTTGTCATCAGGCTAACGTCTTGGTCGGCGCCGAGACACTTTGTCTGATGCGCGAAAGTACCTATTATTGCCGTCTGGCCGGAAAGGATGGCCGGTATAAATGGCCGACCTTACAACAATTATTTCAGAAATGTTTTGGCGTACAGTACGAAGGCGCAAACCAAGCCGATAAAGATGTTCGCGCTGCAGCAATGTGTTTTTTTAAACTCCTGAACGAAGAAGCTTTGGATTTGTAATAAGGCTGGGATTAGGAGTTGGCTGTTGGCCATGATGTATTGGACATTCATTGTCCAGGATGCCACACTCAAACCAAACTCTCACTCTCACTATTTCGGAGCTGGCACAGAATTATTTAGGCCTAAAATTTTTTTAGTTTTTTATCGCTTAATTTCTGCTGTGGTTGGCAAAATAATTTGATTGACCAATTTA